>NZ_JAOTNT010000004.1:0-334050 GCF_025630755.1 Acutalibacter sp. LFL-21
GAACAGGATGGGGGAAAAGTGTAGCTGTTGTTTTGATGCTTTTTCCGTTTCCGCTTTCGTTTCCAAGCAAAAAACCTGCTCTGGCTTAATTGCCGGAGCAGGTTTTTCTACAGGCTGAGACAGCTACGCATGTAGCTGTCTTTTTTATTTCAGATCCCCTTCACAAATTCCCGGAAGCGGGGCAGCATGCCGATCTTATCCGGGGTGTGGGGCGGCATTTGCAGGATGTCATAGCCGGGCAGGTTGTTGCCCTCCACGAACACAGGGCCGTTGGGCGTGATGGCCACGTCCCAACCCACATAGCGCATCTGGGGCACCACCTGAGAGGCCTCCAGGCACATGGCCTTGGCCTCCTCCCAATAGGGGATGGCAAAGCCCTGGATCTTGGTGTGGGTGCGGGGATGCTCCGTATAGGTGTGGCGTGCCTTATCGTAGGCAGGGTACTGGATGACGCCCTTTTCCAGGTCAATGGGGGCGAACATGCCGCCGGAGTGGAGGTTGTCCACAGGCCGGTCGCTGTTGCCGATGCGGATATGGGCATAGACGATGTGGGGGCCCGTCTCGTTGAGCACTGTGACCACCCGCAGGGTGTTGATGGCGTGGGGGTTCATCTTGTTCATGGTTTCGTGCTGCTGGAGCACGTCCTCCACCACGCCGATGCCCTGCGCCTTTAACTGGTCGTACATGGCGTCCAGGCTGGAAAAATCCTTTTTGAAGAGCTTGTTCACCCCAAAGCCGCCGCTGGAGGACTCCGGCTTGACCATCACCGCATCGCGCGTCTCCATAAAGGCTTTGAAGTCCTCTTTGCTGGCCTTGGAGAAATCCAGCCACTGGCGGCCGATGTACTTGGCGAAGGTGGTGTAGAACTCCGTCTTGTTGTCAAAGAAATGGTAGTAGTCCCGGTCATTGAGAATGCGCACCAGGTCGTTGTTCACCTTGCGGGTGATGTAGGTGGCCCGCTGGGCATCAGTGAGGTTGTAGAACTCACACAGCAGATAATCGTTGAAGCCAGCACCATATTTCAGACCGCACTGGATCACATCCGTCAAGATGGCGGCGGAGTTCTTCCCGGTCAGCTTGTGAACTTTCCCCACCGTGCGGAACAGCTCGGCGTAATCCATGTCTTTGACACAGCGCAGAAGGAATTGCAGCTTTCCCATGGTCCTCTCCCCCTTTACCTTTTTTTGCCGCTTCGGCCCGCGCCCTTTTGGCCCGGCTTTGCGGCTTCCTCATCCAGGCGAAGCTCTCCCTCATCGGTGATGGTGAGCACGCTGCCAGCCTTTGCCCCTGCGGGCAGCTCTGGCAATTCGATGGCGAAGAACTTCTGGTCCTTATCGGTGCAGATGGCATATTTGCCCTCTAAACGGTCGATGACAAGCTGTTTCATGGCTTCTCTTCTGTCCTTTCCACTGTGTTGTAAAATTCACTCCAAAGGGACAATTCTTCCCCGTCCCAGGAGAATACCAGGTCCCCATCGGTATCGGTTCGGTAAATCTCAGCTCCCACGCTTTCAAGGCGGAGAAGAGTCTCCTCCCGGGGCAGGTTGCTGTTATCCGGCCCCACGGAAATTGCCGCGTATGTGGGAGAAACCGCTTCCAGAAAACGCTGTGAGCTGGAGCCCGCACTCCCATGATGGGCCACCTTGAGCAGGTCGGCGTCCAAATCCACGCCGGATTTGACCAGGTCCAACTCCGCTTGATATTCAATATCTCCGCAAAACAAAGCAGAAAATCCCAAATAGTCCAGCCGCAGCACCAGGGAACAATCGTTGGTTTCCTCATAGTCCCGCAACGGGCCCAGGACTTCCAGCTTTGTGCCGCCCAGGGAAAGGCTTTCCCCAGGGCGAACCTGCCGCACGGGAACAGCAGAGGATCGAGCCGCGTCTTCTAGGGCCCTGTATTCCAGGGTGCGGCGCATGGCCTCTGGCCAGGGATAAACCACCAGCTCTCCCACAGGGACTTCCTCCAGCACTTGGGAGAGCCCGCCGGTGTGGTCACTGTCCGGATGGGAGGCGATGGCATAGTCCAAGCTCTCTATTCCCAGCCGGAGCAAGTAGTCCACCACCCGGTCCCCGGAGGCAGAGGTGCCCCCATCCAACAAGGCGGCATGCCCTTCACATTCCAGAAGGAGGGCGTCGGCCTTGCCCACGTCAATCATATGAAGGCGCAGGCCCGCCTCCCCTTGGGGGCCGCGAAAGCCGGAAAGCGTATAAGCCTTGGTCCAAAAGGACTGTCCCGCCGGGGCGGCAGAAAACACCAGCAAGCCACATAATGCGCACAGCGCCGCACGGGAGGCCCAGGCACGAAGCAGACGCCCCTTCCCTTTAACGCGTCTCTCCCCCATGGCGGTTTTTACTCCTCTTCGTGGGGGGAATCCCCCTTCTGCATGTTCTTTTCAAGCCACTGGGCGTAGGTCATCAGCACCTGCCGCGGTTTCGACCCCTCGTGGGGACCCACCACACCCAGTTGTTCCAGCTCGTCGATGAGCCGTCCGGCACGGGCATAGCCCAGGCGGAGCCTTCTTTGCAGCAATGAAGTGGAGGCTTGGCCTGCCTCTACCACCACCTTGATGGCCTCGTCGATCATGGGGTCTCCCCCGCCCTCGCTGTCCCCGTTGTCCTCAGACTTGGGATCGCTGGCAGCATTGCGCTCGATCTCCTCGATGACCTTTTCATCATATTCGATGGACTTGGTCTGCTTGACAAACTCCACCACAGAAGAGATTTCCTCGTCGCTGACATAGCAGCCTTGAACGCGAAGGGGTTTCGTCACTCCCACCGGGGCGAAAAGCATATCGCCATTGCCCAGCAGCTTTTCTGCGCCGCCGGAATCCAAGATGGTGCGGGAATCTACGGCGTTAGAAACCGTCAAGGCGATACGGCTGGGAATATTGGCCTTGATCAAGCCGGTCACCACGTCCACAGAGGGGCGCTGGGTGGCCACCACCAGATGCATTCCGGCAGCGCGGGCCAGCTGGGCCAAACGGCAAATAGAGTCCTCCACCTCTTTGGGGGCGGCCATCATCAAGTCGGCCAACTCGTCGATTATAATGACGATCTGGGGCATGGCCGGCATGGGCTGGCCGTTTTCATCCTGATAGCTTTGGGAAGCTGCCAGGCTGTTATACCCCTTCAGGTTGCGGACGTTAAACTCAGAGAAGATCTTATAGCGCTTCATCATTTCAGAGACAGCCCACCCCAAAGCGCCAGAGGCTTTGCGGGGGTCGGTGACCACGGGCACCAGCATGTGGGGCATGCCGTTGTACTCCGTCAGTTCCACCGCCTTGGGGTCGATCATCAGGAAGCGCACCTCATCGGGGCTGGCCTTGTAAAGCATGCTGACGATGAGGGAGTTGATACACACGGATTTGCCAGAACCGGTGGTGCCTGCGATAAGCAGATGGGGCATTTTGGCCAGGTCCGCGATGACGGCCTGCCCGGCGATATCCCGGCCCAAGGCTACGGACAACTTGCTTTTGGAGGACTGGAAGGAGTTAGACTCGATCAGTTCCCGCATCCGCACGGTGCTGCGGCTCTTATTGGGCACCTCAATGCCTACGGCAGCCTTTCCGGGGATGGGCGCTTCAATGCGCACACCGGTGGCGGCCAGGTTCAGCGCCAAGTCATCAGAAAGGTTGGTAATCTTGCTGATCTTCACGCCGGCAGCGGGCTGGATCTCATACCGGGTGACAGAAGGGCCCCGGCAGATATCCAGGATCTTGGTTTGCACGCCAAAGCTTTTCAGGGTGTCCACCAGGATGCGGCCGTTCGTCTGCAGTTCCTCTGTCTCTTGAACAGGGTTGCCGTGGGGGCTTACCGCCAGCATAGTGACCGGCGGAAAGCAGTACGCCTTCGCGGGCTCCGCCGTTTGGTACTGAAGCTGCTGGGCAGGGGTAGCCTCCCTCCGGTCATTGCGCTTCTTCTGCTCCATGAATTTTTCCGTGAGCTCTTTCACGTCATCCGGAACAGCAGGGCCCTCCGGAACGGGAGCCGGGGCTTTGGCGCTTTCCTCCCCTGTTTCACCGGGGGGATCCAGATGGGGAGGATCGGAATGGACGGCTTCCACAGGCGGCGCAGGGATGTGGATTTCCCCAATCTCCTCCAATGCGCGCTCCAGGGCCTGTGTCCCCTCTTCCACCTGCTTCGCGGCAGCGGCCTCTGCAGGCCGTGTGCCGGATGCCGCCTGTTCCACGGAGGGTTCCGCCTCCTCTGGGGAGTCCTCTACGCCAAAGACGGCCTTCAAGCGGTCCAGCTTCTCGTTCTTCTTGGGGGACTTCTTCTTTTCTGGAGGAGGCGGGAACAAACTGGCGGGAGAGTCAGAACGCACAGGGTGGGCGGGCAGCTGTTCCTCAAGGGGGACATCAATGCTGGTTTCCCGCTCCAAAATCAGGCGCTCCTCTTCCCGGCGCAGCCGGGCGCTCTCCAGGCCCTCGCTGACCATATCCACCGGTTTTTTAACCACTCGGAACAGGCCGATAAGCGTGGTGCCGGTGAGAATCATCACCGCCACAAAAAGAAGCAGCACAATGATGATGCGGGCGCCCACACCCCCTGCCGCCCGAAGCAGCGGAAGGCCTAAAAGCCCGCCTACCACGCCGCCGCTGGTCCCTGCATTTTGGGTGTAGAGATATACTATGTATTCCCAAAAGTTCAAACCGTCTGGAATGGATTTCCCTCCAAAGATGAAGCCGGTAGCGCAAAATAACACGATGACCAAGGCGGTCATCCAAACCTTGCCGCTGATAGAGCCGCGAGGCTTTTCCATGGCAGTGATGACTGCCACATAGATCATCAGCACGGGCCACAGCAGCGCCCAGCTGCCAAACAGCCCTAAAATCGCGTTGTGGACCCAGCGCCAGAGATTGTCCCCTGGGATGAGTGCCAGGCAGCCCAGCAGAATGGCGCAGGCAAACAGCACCACTGCCCGAATCTGGTTCTTCTGCCGGATGGCTTCCGCCGTAAGGGGCGGGCTCTGGGTTCCCCTTCCTCCTCGGGAAGTGCTTTTCGCCCCATTCCTTCCTGTGGCCTTCTTTTTGGCGGAAGAGGCTGGCGGGGTCCGCTTTTGCGCCGGCCTCTTCTTCGATGCGCTCTGCTTTGTTGGCAAAAGTCTCCCTCCTTCTCTTCCACAAGCTCACCGGTTTGCCGCCCTCAGGCGGCACGCTTTACAGGGGCAGGCCTGTAAAAAGGTTTTTTCCCACAATATGCTCTACGATGCCCAGAATCGTCACAATGCCTCCTGCAATCAAGGTGTAGAACGCGAAGATCCGCAGCTTGTTGGTGGTGACGATCCACTTGAGCAGCTTAATGGCTAAAAAGCCAACCACAGCCGAGGTGACGATCCCCGCGATAAGCGGGCCAGCCCCCACAGCGCCGGCTTGGTCTCCCATATCCAGCAGGGACACCAGGGCGGCAGCCGCAATGGACGGGATGCCCAGTACAAAGGAATAGTCCAGCGCGGTTTGCTGATTGATGCCCCGCAGCAGCCCCACAGAAAGCGTAGATCCCGAGCGGGAAAGGCCGGGAAAGACGGCGGCCAGGCACTGGGTGACACCAATGCAGATGGCGTCCACGGTATGTATCTTTTTCCGGCCGCTGCTGGTGATTACGCGCCCCGAGCGATCCTTGCGGCGGTGCGTCTCTTTAACGCGCTTATTGGCATGGATGCCCGCAAAAAGCAAGGCGCTGGTGGCAAGCAGGGCCAAGCCCTCAACCAGGATATCGGAATCGGACCCCAGCAGGTCAGAAAGCCCCTTGATGTCCAAGCCAGTGCCGGGGATAGGCAGGAACAGCAAAAACAGGGGCAAAAGCCCAATGGCCAGCATGAAGAGCAGCCGCCGGTCATGATTCATCTCGCTCCACTTGAAATTGCGGTGAGCAATGTCCACGCAAAGGGAGCCAAACTCCTTGATGAGGCGCCAAATCAGCTGCCGGTAGACGAATACCACGGCAACCAGCGTGCCCAAGTGGAGCATAATATCGAACAGAATACCGGGAAGCTCGATGCCAAAAAGGTGTTTTGAAATAGACAGGTGGCCGCTGCTGGAAACTGGCAGGAACTCGGTAGCCCCTTGGATGATCCCCTGGATGATGGCTTCAAAAATAGTCATAAATCTCCTCCTTTTATGTAACGGCGGAAAAACCGCCGGTCTATCACTCTGCTTTCTTTCGTTTGGCGGAGCCTCTCTTCCGCCCTTTCTCCCGGTCAATCATTCTGCACAGGCAGTCCATGGCGTCAGAGAGGGAACCCAAAGAGTCAATCAAGCCCTCTTCCACAGCGTCGGGACCATCGAGCACCGTGCCCACATCCATGACCAGCTCCTGGGTGTTCATCGCCAGGCTCATAAAGCGCTCGGCGCTGATGTTGGAATTCTGTGTGACAAAATTTGTGATGCGGTCCTGCATGCGGCGGAAATACTCCAGAGTCTGGGGAATTCCCAGCACCAGCCCGTTCATCCGCACCGGATGGATAGTCATTGAGGCGGACTCCGCGATAAAAGACCGTTTGGCCGCTACAGCCAAGGGGACTCCGATGGAATGGCCCCCGCCCAGCACAAGGGAAACAGTGGGTTTTTTCATGCCCGCCACCAGCTCTGCCAAGGCCAGGCCCGCCTCCACATCGCCTCCCACCGTGTTGAGAAGCATCAGCAAGCCGTCAATCTGGGGGTCCTCCTCCACAGCCACAATCTGCGGGATCACATGCTCATATTTCGTGGTCTTGTTTTGAGAGGGCAGGATGTAATGCCCCTCAATCTGGCCGATAACTGTCAGGCAATGGATCGTTTTCCCATCACACCGGGTGGTGACAGAGCCGTCTCCCGCCAGGGCGTTCTGGGGTGCGGGCGCACTGATTTCTTCTTCTCCCGCCTCTTCTGCGGCGCTGGCCGCCAGGCGGCGAAGCCTCTTTTCCTCTTCCTTCTTCATGGCAGCATCCTCCTTTACAAAGGATAGTTTGCCAAAAAAGCCGGGGAAACATACTGGTCCTTCAAGAAAAAGGCAGGGCACAGCACGCCTATTTTGTTATTATATCATTTGTTTCCCAGCAGGGCAAGGGAAAGCGCCGTATTTCTTCTTTTGGGGAAGTTTCGTTTGCCTATCCTCTGCTTTAGTGCTATAATGAGATCAATCATTCTGGCAACGAGGAGCGTGGGCATTTTGCTGGACAGCCTGATTCTTTCCCTAGAGATCGTGCTGCCCTTGTTCCTGCTGATGGCGGTGGGCTACGGCATCAAACTCACGGGGATGATGAACGAGACGACCGTCAAGCAGGTGAACAAGGTCATCTTTAAGATATTCTTGCCCTTGCTGGTGTTTGTGAACATCTACGATACCGAGCTGGCAGAGAGTTTTAACTCACAGCTGCTTCTATATGCGGTGTCAGGGGTAGCCATCCAGTTCGTGCTCTCCTTGTGCCTGGCCATCCTGCTGGAAAAGGACAATTCCCGGCGGGGAGTAATGCTGCAGGGCATGTTCCGCAGCAATTTTGTGCTGTTCGGCATCCCGATCAGCACGGCCCTGTTCGGGGATACAGCCGCCGGGTTGGCTTCCATTTTAATTGCTGTGATTATCCCCCTGTACAATGTGCTGGCTGTAATTTCTCTGGAGATATTCAACGGCAAAAAGCCCAACTTCGGAAAGATCCTTCTGGGCATTGTTACCAACCCGCTGATTATCGGTTCGGTGCTGGGGGTGCTCTTTGTGGTGTTCCGCGTTCCCCTGCCCACGCCGGTTTATGACACTGTCTCTCAGATGAAGGAAATTGCCACGCCCCTGGCCTTTATTATTTTGGGCGCCTCTTTCAACTTTGGGGACGTGGGCCGCTACATCAAAGAAGTGCTGATCGTCCTGGGTGCCAAGCTGGTTGCCTTTCCAGCCCTGTTCTTGGGCATTGCCATCCTGCTGGGCTTCCGGGATGCGCCGCTGGCGGTGCTACTGACCGTGTTTGGAGCACCCATTGCGGTTTCCTCTTTCACCATGGCACAGCAGATGGGCGGCGATGACAAGCTGGCGGGACAGCTGGTGGTGTTCAGCTCCATCTTTTCCATTGGCACCATGTTTTTGCTGATCTTTTTCCTGCGGGAAATGGCTTTCCTGTGAGAAAAGCGCTGCTTTTTAGGAAGAATGATGGGAAAATGCATTGACAGAACTTTGCTTTTCGGCGATAATAGAGCACATAGCCCAAGAATGGAGGGCGGCCTTTTGAGTTGTTAGAGAAGGAAAATTATTCCATATCAAAATAATGCGGCAAAGGAGAAGATGGACCATGGCTGAGTTTCAAAAAATACCCATGAAAACACCGTTGGTGGAGATGGACGGCGACGAGATGACCCGTGTCATCTGGAAGATGATCAAGGAGATCCTGCTTCTTCCCTACATCGACCTGAACACGGAATACTATGACCTGGGCCTGGAAAACCGGGATAAGACCAATGACCAGGTGACGGTAGACTCTGCCATGGCCACCAAAAAATACGGCGTGGCGGTGAAATGTGCCACCATCACCCCCAACGCCGCCCGGATGGACGAATACCACCTGAAAGAGATGTGGAAATCCCCCAACGGCACCATCCGCGCCATTTTGGATGGCACCGTGTTCCGCACCCCCATCCTGGTGCGGGGCATCACGCCCTTCATCCCCGGCTGGCGCAAGCCCATCACGATTGCGCGCCACGCCTATGGCGACGTGTATAAGAACGTAGAGGCGCAGGTGCCCGCGGGCGCTAAAACAGAACTGCTGGTGACTAAGGCGGACGGCACAGAGGAAAAATACTTGATCCATCAGTTCGATGGTCCCGGGATCATTCAGGGGCTGCACAACACGGACAAGAGCATTGAGAGTTTTGCCCGCTCCTGCTTTAACTTTGCCCTGGACATGAAGCAGGATCTTTGGTTTGCGACCAAGGACACCATCTCTAAAAAGTATGACCACCGCTTCAAGGATATTTTCCAGGATATCTTCGACAGAGATTACGCCGGCAAATTCAAGGAGGCCGGCATCGAGTATTTCTACACCCTCATCGACGACGCCGTGGCCCGTGTGATCCGAAGCGAAGGCGGGTTCATCTGGGCTTGCAAGAACTATGACGGGGACGTGATGAGCGACATGGTGGCCACCGCCTTCGGCAGCCTGGCCATGATGACCTCTGTGCTGGTGGCTCCTGACGGCACCTGTGAGTATGAGGCTGCCCACGGCACGGTGCAGCGCCATTACTACAAGTATTTGAAAGGCGAGACTACCTCCACCAACTCGGTGGCCACGCTGTTCGCGTGGACCGGCGCCCTGCGCAAGCGGGGCGAGCTGGACGGCAACGAGGCGCTGATGACCTTTGCCGGAAAGCTGGAAGCCGCCACCCTCTCCACCATCGAGTCCGGCGTGATGACCGGCGACCTGGCCTCTATGTCCACTTTGCCCGAGATCAAAAAAGTGGACACGGAAGGGTTCCTCCGGGCGGTGGATGAAAAGCTGCGGGAGATGCTGTAAACTCTCTCCCAAAAAATTTGTTCCACAGGAAGTAACGACACATGAACCAGAAAAAGCAGAACGTCTCTATGTCTGTTATCCGGCGCCTGCCCCGGTATTACAGGTTCCTCAATGAACTGGGGAAAAAAGGTGTAACCCGCGTCTCCTCCAAGGAGCTTTCGGAAAAGATGGGCTTTACCGCCTCGCAGATCCGCCAGGATTTTAACTGTTTCGGCGGGTTTGGCCAGCAAGGGTATGGCTACAATGTGAGCCAACTCTGCGGAGAGATTGAAAAAATCCTGGGCATCCAAAAGCGCCATCCCTGCATCCTGGTGGGGGCAGGCAACCTGGGCAAAGCCATTGCCCGGCACATGCCCTTTGAGCAGCTGGGCTTCACTTTGATCGGCGTATTCGATACAGCGCCCAACGTGATTGGAGGAAAGATCAGCGGCCATGAGATTCTGGATTACGCCGGAATACAGGCTTTTTACCAGGAGAACAGCCCCCTGATGGCCATTCTCTGTATTCCCCAGGTCTATGTAGAGGCGGTATCTGACGAGCTGTATAGGCTGGGAATCCGCTCTTTCTGGAACTTCAGCCATTATGACATCACCATGAAGCATCCGGACGCCATTGTGGAAAACGTGCATATGAACGACAGCTTGATGACGCTTTCCTACAAGCTGGCACAGGCAGAGCAGGATAAGCCCACTGAAGCATAAAGACACAGAAATCCCCCAGACATGCGTTCTGGGGGATTTTGCTATCTTTTTTGCGCCAGAGGTTATTCCGCCTCGTAAGGGACAATTTCAACGGACTGGATGACCATATCCTCCAAAGGCTTATCATTATCATCGGTATCGGCTTGAGAGAGGGTATATACCTGATCCATTCCCTCAAAAACCTGGGCGAACACAGTGTGGCCGCGGCCTGTGGTGGAGTAATACCCATCCAGCGTGGGATTGCCCCCGTGCTCCTCGTAAAGTTTTTTTACGGCGTCTGTCACCTTGTCCATATCCACCCAAGCGCCATAAGTAGAGGTAAAGGCCTCGGGGCTCTGCTCGTACACATCAAAGCCCTGCTGGTAGTAATCCCAACCGGCAGACATGCCTCCCGTGGCGTTGATGAAGAACTGGCTGCCATTGGTGTCGGCACCGGAGTTTGCCATGGAAACAGCCCCATCAATGTTCAGCAGGTTGTCGTTGAATTCATCGGCAAACGGCTCTCCCCAGACGCTTTCCCCGCCGGTGCCGTCACCCTGGGGGTCGCCGCCCTGGATCATAAAGTTTTCAATAATCCGATGGAATGTCAGGCCGTCGTAGTAGCCCTCTAAGGCATGGACTTTAAAGTTGTAGACGGCTTTCGGGGCCTCATCCGGGAAAAAGCGAAGCTTAAAGACCTCTCCGGACTCCATAGTGATGACGGCGATCTCTTCCCCTTCCTCGGGCATGTCCAGCTGATATCCTACCTTTTTGCCGTTATCCTTGGGCTGTAAGGAAGTATCTCCCTGAGAGACCACGCTCTCTGTAGTGCCGATGACAGTGGTAGCGGCGGTGGACTCAGCAGAACCGCAGCCCGCCAGCAGGCAGGCACACAGCAGGGCGGAAACCCCCGCAAAAAATGTACGCTTCATTGTGTTTCTTCCTTTCTTTATCCATGCCGGAGCCATCCGGCGCAGAAAACTGATGCAGAAAATATTGTACTCTAAAAGCGGACAAGATGCAACCTTTCCCCGCGCATTTTCCCTTTCTTGGATGCATAAACATGTTTGTATCACAGGAGGGGCAGGAGGCCGCGCCTGTTTTGGCGGCTTCCCGGGCCCTGGAACTCCCGGCGGTCCGCCCTTGCAGAGAAAGGAAGAACAGAAAATGCAGTTTCATCCGGAAGGCCATTTGATTGACACCTTTGAAAACAGGGCAGCGCTGCAAACGCCTGCTTCCCTGGCAGAGGCTATGCGGGACCAAACCATTTTGGAAGCCAAGGCCATCATGTGCGATTCCAAGCACAACCTGATCGTAGACCTGAAATTTATGCGGGGTCTTATCCCCCGGGAGGAAGGGGCAATCGGCATTAAGGATGGCAGCGTGCGGGATATCGCCATCCTTTCCCGGGTAAACCGGCCGGTGTGTTTTTTGGTGCAGGACTTTATCCGGGATGAATACGGGCGCATTACGGCGCTGCTCTCTCGCCGGGCCGCCCAGGAGAAGTGCCGGGAAGAATTTGTCCGCAAACTCTCCCCCGGCGATGTGATTGACGCCAGGGTGACCCACATCGAGCCCTTCGGAGTCTTTGCAGACATTGGCTGCGGCATCGTTTCCCTGCTGCCCATCGACTCTATCTCGGTCTCCCGCATTGAGCACCCACGGGAGCGGTTCCTGGTAGGGATGGACATTCGCGCGGTGGTAAAGTGCCGTGAAAATGCGAGGGTGACGCTCTCTCACAAGGAACTTTTGGGAACCTGGGCGGAAAATGCCGCTAGGTTTAAGCCGGGAGAAACAGTGGGGGGGATTATCCGCAGCATTGAGAGCTACGGGGTATTTGTGGAGTTAGCCCCCAATCTGGCGGGATTGGCAGAAGTGAAGGAGAACATCTATCCCGGCCAGCAGGCCAGCGTGTTCATCAAAAGCATTCTGCCCACCCGCATGAAGGTGAAGCTCATCCTCATTGAGACCTTTGACCCAGACCCCAAAAAGCCCAGCCCTCCAGAATACTTTTTCCAAGGGGACCACATGGACGAATTTATTTACTCACCCCCTCAATGCGAAAAACATATCGCCACCTGCTTTGGCCCTCGGACTTAAAGCCATCCCTGCCGGAAAAGCCTCTGCACCGCCCATCATGTATGGGCATTGCAAAAAGGCCCCTGATGTAGTCTGCATCCTACATCAGGGGCCTTTTATCTATGGCTCCGTTTTACCGGACTTGTTCCCACCCCAGGCAGTGCCCTTTTATATGGGAATGGATCTTACTGCTGGCCTTCGGCTTCAACAGGCTCGAAGGTGAATTTCCCCTCCGCGTAATCGCAGCGGTAGGTCTTGTTGGCTGTAACAGCCCCTTCCAGCATCTTCTCAGAGATGGGGTCCTCTACCACATTCTGAATGACGCGGCGCAGGGGACGGGCGCCGTAGGTGGGGTCATACCCCTTATCAGCCACGGCCTCTATGGCGGCATCGGTAAAGCTCATCTGGATATCCATATCCTTCAGCTTCTGCTCCAAGGTGGAGAGCATCTTCCGGGCAATCTGCTGGGTATCGTTCTTGGTGAGCTTGTGGAACACAATGATGTCATCCACACGGTTGAGGAACTCTGGCCGGAACAGGGCTTTCAGTTCCCCCATGACCAGCTCCTTAGTCTTTTCAAAGTCCGCTTCGGCAGCGGCCTCTTGGGAGTCGTTTTGAGAGAACCCCAGGCTCTTTTGCTTGTCGGTGATCAGCCGGGCGCCCACATTGGAGGTCATAATGATGACGGTGTTTTTAAAGTCCACCGTTTTGCCCTGGGAGTCGGTGACACGGCCGTCCTCCAAAATTTGCAGCAGGATGTTGAACACATCCGGATGGGCCTTCTCGATCTCATCGAATAGCACCACGGAGTAGGGCTTGGTGCGCACGGCCTCTGTCAGCTGGCCGCCCTCGTCAAACCCCACATACCCGGGAGGGGAACCCACCAGGCGGGAGACAGTGTGCTTTTCCATATACTCGGACATGTCGAAGCGGATCATGGCCTTTTCATCGCCGAACATGGCCTCAGCCAGGGCCTTGCACAGCTCCGTTTTACCTACGCCGGTGGGGCCCAGGAAGATGAAGGACCCGATGGGCCGGTTTTTATCCTTCAGGCCCACGCGGCCCCGGCGGATGGCTTTTGAGATGGCGGTGACGGCTTCCTCCTGGCCGATAACACGCTTGTGCAAGGTTTCCTCCAAGCGCAGCAGCCGCTGGCTCTCCTCTTCCGTCAGCTGGGTGACGGGCACCCCGGTCCACATGGAGACAATATCCGCAATGTCGCCGGGGACCACCACGCTGTTGCTCCGCTCGTTTTTAGAGGCCCACTCATCCTTGGCGCGCTCCAGCTGCTCTTGCAGTTCTTTCTCTTTATCCCGCAGGGACGCGGCGCGTTCAAAGTCCTGGGCATTGACGGCGGCAGCCTTGTCGATCTCAATGTCCTTAATCCTCTTTTCCAGGTCCTGCAGGTCCTCCGGCGCGGTGAAGGTGCGCAGCCGCACCCGGGAGGCCGCCTCGTCGATCAGGTCGATGGCCTTGTCGGGGAGATACCGGTCCGCAATATACCGGGAGGAGAGCTTCACAGCAGCATCAATGGCCTCATCGGTGATGGTCACCTTGTGGTGGGCCTCATACCGGTCTTTCAGACCCTTCAAAATCTGGACAGCCTCTTCCTCTGTGGGCTCCCCCACCATGACGGGCTGGAACCGGCGCTCTAGGGCGGCGTCCTTTTCAATGTGCTTGCGGTACTCGTTGATGGTGGTGGCGCCGATGACCTGGAAATCACCCCGGGCCAGGGCGGGCTTCAAGATGTTGGCAGCATCCGCCGAGCCTTCGGCGGAACCGGCGCCGATGATGGTGTGCAGCTCGTCAATGAACAGGATGACATTGCCGTCCTGCTTCACCTCGTCAATGGCGCTCTTGATGCGTTCCTCAAAGTCGCCGCGGTACTTGGTGCCGGCCACCATGCCGGTCAAGTCCAGGGACACCAGGCGCTTGTTTTTTAGCAGTTCCGGCACTTCACCCGCTTGGATTTTCAAGGCCAAGCCCTCGGCCACAGCGGTTTTGCCCACACCGGGCTCGCCGATGAGCACGGGGTTGTTTTTCGTGCGGCGGCACAAGATCTGGATGACCCGCTCGATCTCGTTCTGGCGGCCAATGACAGGGTCGATCTTGCCTTGGGCGGCCAGCTGGGTCAGATCCCGGCCGAATTGATCCAGGGCCCGGCCTCCCTGCTGCCCCTCTTCCCCATTGGCAGGATGGGACTGCCCCTGGCTGTGGAGGGAAGCGTTGTTCAGCATGGAAGAGAGCTCGGAGACGATGCGGTTGGGGTCGGCTCCCAAAATCTGCAGGAAGCGCATGGCGTAGCTCTGGCCATCCTCGATGATGGCGATAAGAAGATGCTCGGTGCCCACATACGCATTGTGAAGCTGCGCCCCTGCCACGGCCGCCACTTGCAGGATACGCTTGGTGCGGGGGGTGAACTCCTCTGTGGAAAGCGCAGTGGGCTCTCCTGTGCCAATGCGTTCCCGGATGAGCTTCTCGTAAGCCTCTGCCGTTACGCCCAGCTTATTCAGCACGGTGTAGGCCACGCCGGTTCCTTCCTTTAGCAGGCCCAGCATCACATGCTCGCTGCCCACATAATCGTGGCCCAGCTCCTCCGCAGAAGAGATGGCCAGGTTCATGGCATTGTTCGCCTTTTCAGTAAAACCATTGAAACGGTATTTCATAGCGTTCACTCCTTTATCTTCGCGCACACCTCTCGGGCCATATCCGCCCGAAGCACGTCGCGCTGTGTTTCATCCAATTGTTTGCCCGCCCTTGCCATCAGGGTGGCTGGCTGCGCATTCACCATCAGGGCGTTGAGCTCCTGGGTGGTGACGCCTTGCAGCACCCCGGTGGAAAGGCCCAGGCGTATATAGGAAAGCAGCTCCATAAACTCGCTGCTGGAAAGGACGCGGGCGCTTTTCAGGACACCCGCAGCCCGGTCTATCTTATCCTGCCAGGCAATTTCCTCACTCATCTGCGCCCTGGCCTTACGCTCCTCTTCCATCAGCTGTACCGTGATGGACCGCAGGTTCTCAATAGCCTCATTCTCGCTGAGGCCCAAGGTGATCTGATTGGAAAGCTGATATAGCGCCCCTATGCTTTTGCTTCCCTCTCCGTAGGTGCCCCGGATGGTCAGGCCCAGCTTGGAGAGATTGGAGGCGATACGGGGCATTGCGCCGCTCTCTGTCAATCCCGGAAGGTGCAGCATCACGGAGGCACGCAGGCCAGTGCCAAGATTCGTAGGGCACTGGGTAAGGTAGCCCAGCTCTGGGTCGAAGGCAAAATCCAGGTTTTCACTGAGCAGGGTATCAATGCGGTCAGCAGTCTCGGCGGCCTCCTTCAGGGAAAACCCCTCCCGCAGGACCTGAATGCGCAGGTGGTCCTCCTCATTGACCATGATAGAGATGCTCTCATCCGCCGAGATGAGCACCGCTTTGCCCCGGCGGTCCGCAATAAACTCAGGGCTTACAATGTGGCGCTCTACCAGGGAAACGGCTTCCTCCTGGGTGGTATTCTCCAAGGGGACAAACCGAAACTCCTTTGAGAGGATGCTGTTCCCAGAAAGCAGGGCGTCTTTCACCTGCCGCTCCACAGCCTCCCGCTGGCTCGCCGAAGCCCGGGCCGGAAAGGGATACTGCTTGAGATTTCTGGCCAGGCGCACCCGGGTGCTGACCACCACGTCGCCGCAGCTGCCAGCCTTTTCATACCATTTTGCAGTCTCAGTCATGGCTTTCCATCTCCTTGATTTCATCCCGCAGAACAGCGGCGGTTTCAAAATCCTGCTTCTCAATGGCCTGTTTCAGCAGGCGCTTTTTTTCCTCCAGGGGAGATTCCTGCACAGGCATCATCTGGTGTCCCCCCGTTGTAATGCGCAGGGCAGAGCCGCCGGGGACTTTCCCCTTGTGGCGGGTGGTGCCGTGAATGCGCTGAATGAGGGGGATCAGCTGGCTGCGAAAGGTTTTATAGCAGCCGGCGCAGCCGATTTTCCCTGTGCGGGTGATCTCTTCAAAGCTGGCGCCACAGGTGGGGCACCGTGTCACCTGAGAGCCGCCTTGGGCATTTCCCCAAAAGCCCCCCAACAGGTTGCCCAAATCCATGCTCCAACCGGAAAACAGGTTGTTGTATCCCTTCTGCTTGGCGCAGTCCGGGCACAGGTGGAATTCCGTCAGCTTCCCATTGACAATCGTTTTAACATGAGTGGTAGCAGTCTTCTTTCCGCAGGCTTGACACAGCATATCCATCCCTCCTTATTGGGTTCTGGTGGTTAACAGCATATTTTTGTAAATCGACGCCCGGACAGTGTCCCGGATTTCTTTGGGCACAGCGGCCAAGGCGTGTTCCGAACAGGCAGCCCGGATAAGGCCTGCCGCGCTTTGGTCCAGCATGCCATTTTGCAGCAGATTGCTTGTCATTGCCCGTGCCGTGGCGGCGTCCAGGCTGTCCCCCACACTGTTGACAATGTGCATGATCATATCTGACCGGGAGAGCCGCATGCGGGTAATGCGGATATATCCTCCTCCGCCCCGCCGGCTTTCGACAATGTATCCCTGCTCCGGGGTAAAGCGTGAGGTAAGCACATAGTTGATCTGGCTGGGGACACACCCCAAATAGCTAGCCAGCTCATTGCGCTGAATCTCTGCCGTTCCGTTCTCCTGGTTGAGCAGATCCAAAATATAGTTTGCCACGCTGTCGCTGATACGCATTTTCATTCACCCATCCTTACGCAGCTGTTTCTTGTCTTTGACTTTCTTTGACTTTAATTATACCAACTTCCCGCCGGAAATCAAGGTCAAAGAAAGTCAATCCGGATCATTGGGGAGACTCATTCTCTTGTTTTCTCCCTCTACCTCATGTTTTCTCTTGAAATCTAATTTTTAAAATTTTGATTTGGTAAAAAATGAAGGCTGTAACACTTTTCCCCGTACGCCATAAGATAGAGTGTAACTTGAAAGGAGGCTTTTCCATGTGTAACGGAAACTGCACTTGGCTCATCATCATCCTCATTCTGCTGTGCTGCTGCGGCGGCAACGGGTTTGGCTTTAACGGCAACAACGACTGTGGCTGCGGCAACTGCGGCGGCTGCGGCTGCTAAAGCTCCCTTTGGCTGAGAGGATGCCGGGCTTAACAGCGTAACGCCCGGCCTACAAAAAGCCCTTCCCCCTCGTTCTGAGGTGGGAAGGGCTTTTTCTTGTGGATTCACTTACAGGGTGATGCGGCCATCTTCTACGGCCTGAGAAAGGGCCTGCGCCAGCTGGTCCGGGCAAGAGGTGGGCCTAGCGCCGCAATGGATGCCCTGGCAGCGCTCCAAATACTCCTTGACCTTCATCCCTTTGGCTAGAGCTGCCACACCTTGGGTGTTTCCGCTGCAGCCGCCGGTGAACTTAACAGACTGGATCACGCCGTCCTCCACAATAATGTTGATTTGGCGGGAACATACGCCCTTGGGCGTGTACTGTATTTCCATAGCCTTCGCTTCCTTTCCTGTGTTTTTGCATGTCTTTATTTAATGTATCAAATTTAAAGCATGTTGTCAAGGAAACGCCTTGCGTTCCTCAAAGGGGTGTGCTAGAATGGGGCAAAAGAGAGGAGTTAAGGAAATGGATTCCATTTTGCTTTTGCTGATTGGCGTTTTGGGCATTGGCGGAGGCGTGATGAATTTTTTGGGATACATCACGGCCTCCCCAAAAGGCAGGCGCAAGGTCCCCGAAGAGTTTCGGCGGGTATATGGCCGCTGCGTGGGCACCGGAACCGCCTTGATCGGCGCTGCATTTTGCGCCGTGGGCATCCTGCGGTGGATCGCCTATTCAGAACAGACGGAGCTCATCATCCTCACCGTGGGGGTCATCGCAGGCGTGGCCCTGATCCTCTACGGGCAGCTGCGCTACAACCGAAGGTTCTAATTAAAGCCGCTGTTTACAGCGGCTTTTTCTATTCCTTCTCCAGAAAGGTCAGCTCGGTTCCATAGTGCTCGAAAAAGGCCCTCCCATCCAGCACAATGGAGAAAAAGGGGGTGAATTTGTTGTAGGCCTCCCGGTCCGTGGGCCGCTCTAAAGTGAGGAGCATGTGGCGGAAAGCGTCAGTCACCGGACCTTCCACCACAACGCCTCCCTCCCACTCCGCCGGTTTGAGGCTCCCATAGCCCAAGGCGAGCCGGGTCCAGGAGCACTCGTCCTTCCAGCAGTGGAGCTCGAAGCGCTGGGCGCGCCCTAGGGCCCTTGAAAGCAGGGAGCGCCACTCCTGAAAGGTGAGCTGAGAGGCATCCTGGTTCCAGACATCCATGTCCTCAGCCCTCCGGGGAACGGGAAAGCAGGCATTCCGGCTGGAACTGGCGGCTGGTCAAATTGAACAGGATGACGGAAAGCACTCCCAAACCTACCGCAATAGCGATCAGCAGCGGGGCCGTAACACGAAAGACACCTGTAAACTGAATCAGGTAAAGCAGAAGCAGGGGCAGAAGCAGGTAACCCATGGTCTGCAAAGCCTCTCCCGCGCTGTGCACCCGGCAGAGCTCCCAGCTGACGAAAACCACCGAGAACAGCGCCACGGCAGGCATTACCAGCACCAAGCAAGCAATCCACTCCCAATTGAGGAAATAAGGCGCCCCCATAAAGAGATCCGCCACAGAGATGGAAATGGCAAAGGCAATAAACGAGAGCAGGGAAATCAAGATGGAGAGCAGAGTGCAGCAGGTTACTTTGGCATGCAGCAGAGAGCGCGTATCCATAGCAGAAAGCATCAGTGTCTCCAAGGTACCCCCTTCTTTTTCCCCCACCAACACCTGGGAGGCTGCCACTACGGAGCACATGACCGGCACACAGAGAAAAAGCATTGGGCACAGCAACGTGGTAAAAGCCGCCATCCACTGCTGGCGGGGGCCATGTCCCTCCAAGCCGTGGAGCATGGCAGCCAGCCGTTCCGGCATTGCCAAGGATTCCTCCGTGGGCAAAAAGCTGATGGCCACTGAGTAGAGAAGGGGCACCAGCACTACCAGTACTACCGGCAGGAGCATCAGCAGGGCACGGGTCCCTTTATTGCGCCAAATGGCCCCTAAATCCTTTCCCACCAGGACAATCTCTGCCGAGGAGAAGATGCGGTGCAGGTCAAACCTCCTCTTCGGAGCTGCCTGTTTCAAGGGCGCTTCCCTCCCCCGCTCCGGGGCGTTCTTCCGGTGTGCAGCTCCCCTGGGTGAGCTCTGCGCTTTCTTCTCCGGAGGCTCCGTCCTCAGGGGACGTTTCTTCTGCCGTTCCATAGGGTTCCAACACCTTCCTTCTCCCGCCATCCAGCCAGGCGGAATAAATCTCTCGCAATGTGGGGCGGAGAAGCCTGGCCTCGTAAAGGGGAATCCCCTCCCCCACCGCCTGGGCGATGATTTGGCACATGGCTTCCTCTGTCTCGATCTCCTTTTCCCAAACATTTCCTACGGGATGGAATCCTGCCGGAGCAGGATTCCCTTCTTGCGTGCAGAGCTGTGCCCGGTATCCCACCCCCGCACCTTTCCGCAGGGATTCCACATCGCCCTTTGCCAACAGGACGCCCTGTTTCAACAAGGCGAAGCTCTGGCAGAGCAGTTGTGCATACTCCATATTGGAGCAGCACAAAAACAGGGAGACGCCCTCTTCCTGGGCCACACAGCCCATCAGCGCCTGAATGGCCTCCAGGCTTTCCTGGTCCATGCTGCTGGGAGGCTCATCCGCCAGCAGGATTTGCGGACGGTGCATCAACGCACGGGCCAAGGAAGCGCGGCGGAGCACCCCTGTGGGGAGGCTCTCTACCAGCAGATCCCTCCCCTCCCAAATATCCAGCTTATGCAGAAGGAATGAGGAACGCTCCAGGGCGTCGTTGTCATCGAAGCCGTGGATCCCCGCAAAAAAACGCAGGTTCTCCCACAGGGTCATTTTTGCATAGAGCCGGGCGGAATCCAGCACGGTGCCTGCTACCGCGTGGAGCCTTTGGGGCTCGTATGTGGGTGAAAGCCCCAGCACCGTGCACTCTCCAGAGGTGGGATTGGCTAAACCGGACAGCAGGCGGATCAGCGTGGTTTTCCCCCAGCCCCGCTGCCCCACACAGGCAAACGCCTGGCCCTGGGGCACCTGAAGGTTCAGGCTCTCCAGAACAGGGCGGCCTCCATATTCTTTTGTCAAATCGTAGGTGACGATGGCGTCCATAGAGCCTTCCTTTCCCGGCTCAGTGCCGGACCTCTGAGGTGCCGTGCTCCATCAGATAGGTTGCCTCCAAATCGGCAAGGTGAAGCTTCACCGCCAGGGGGTAGCGGTCGAACGCGGTGCTGATGGCAAAGCTTCCCCCTTTAACCGAGTCATCAAAGCCGCCCATGTGCCAGCGGATAGCCATGGCCTCGGCAGGCTTCAACCGCACGAAGCGCTCGATGAGGTAGACGGATTTCTCTCCGTGGCCATAGGGGAATGCGTCCTCGACTGTGTAGAAAGGCCGTTTCTCCCACTGGCCGGTCTCGTCGTTTTTCACGTTGCGGGTGGAGATTTTATAGAACTGGGCCTTGCAGATATCATGGAGCAGGCCGCACAGGGCGAAGCTCTCCTCGCTGTCCCCTTCCTCAAAATACTTTTCCCGCAGCACTTTATACACGTTCAAGCTGTGCATGACCAAGCCATATTCACAAGCGCAATGAAACTTGGTGCTGGCCGGCGCTGTAAAAAAATCCGTGTTCTCCAGCCACTCCAGCAATTGGTCGCCGCCCCGGCGGACGACATGCTCTTGAAAGATGGCCCGAAATTCCTCTTTATATTGATTTTCCATGCAGGTCCTCCATCCATTTCGGGCAGGGACAGGACCCTTCACCCTTTTCTACAAGGATACCATAAAAACCGCCAGTTTTCAATTTTTCTCAAAAGAAAAGCAGTCCCGCCCCCTTTCTCTGCGGCCCGCCGAAAAGGAAAGACAGCGCCTTGCTCAATCAAAAGCGCGGCGCTGTCTTTTATGATACTGCTATTTTTAGAAAACGGCCTTTGCGGGCGGCTCAATCGGAGCGGAAGCCCTTGCCGATGATCTCGCTGGTATTGGTGATGAACATGAAGGAGTGAGGGTCGATTTGCTTGCACTTCTGGCGCAGGCGCACAGCCTCTCCCCTGCGGACTGCTGTGAGCACCACTTTCCGGTCTTGGTGGGAAAAAGCCCCCTCGCCATCTACCACGGTGGAGCTGTGGTGCAGCTCTTGGATGATGTAATCACAGATTTCCTGGGGCTTTGAGGTGACAATGGAGAAAAACTTGCACAGGTTGATGCTCTCGATGACGGAATCCACCACAAAAGCCTTGAGAAACAGGCCCAGGATGGAGAACATGCCCGTCTCCACGCCGAAGAAGAAAAAGGAGGCCAGAGCAATCACGCTGTCACTGGCAAAAAGGGCCTTGCCAATATCGGAAATGCCCGTGTACTTCTTTAAAATCATTGCCACAATATCCGTCCCGCCGGAGGAGGCGTTGTAGTTGAACATCAGCGCAGAGCCCACCGCGGGAAGCATCATGGCAAAGCACAGCTCCAGAAGGGGCTGGTTCGTGAAGGGCCCATTCATGGGAAACAGGCGCTCCAAGGCCCAAGTCTCAAAGGAGTACATCAGGCTGCAATAGGTCGTCCAAAAGCCGAACTGCCGGCCCAAAAACAGATATCCCAGCACCAGCAGCAAAATGTTGATCACTGCCATCAGGGTTGCCGTAGAGATGCCAGGAATGAGGCTTCCCAGAATAATGGAGATACCGCTGACACCGCCCGTGGAAAAATTGTTGGGCAGCTTAAAGAAGTATACTCCCGTTGTCAATAACAGGACTCCCAGATTTACCAGCAAAAACGCTTTCAAATTTGCCCTGGTCAGTATAGGTGGACGCTCCTTCGCCCCGGCATCTTTTGCCATATCCATCGCCTCCAAATTTCTGGTTTCCCCTTCAAACCCCTGCGATTCTACCACAGAGGAAGGGGTTTTTCAACCATTTTTACGAAAAAACACCTCCGCCATTTTTTGCGGAGGTGTTTTTGCCAAAAATCAAGCCTGAAGCTGCTCCTGCAGGAAGCGGACGGCCAGGGCGATATCTGCCGCCGGGTCGTCGCCCACCTCCCTCTCGATGGTGAGGAAGCCGGTAAACCCAATGTCATCCAGCGCCTTCAGGTAACTGGGGAAATCCACATCCCCTTGGCCCAAAGGCAGCTCGATGTAGGAGGCGTCGTTGAGCATATCGCTCTCAACCATGCCGTAAAGGACCTCTGGGTCCACATAGTGGAGGCGGCGTCCGTCCTTGGCGTGGGTGTGGACGATGTAGTCCTGCAAGGTGTACACCGCCTGCACCGGGTCATCCCCTGTGACCATGACGAAATTGGCGGGGTCCAGGTTCACGGCTACGCCGGTGGAGTGGAGGCCATCCAGAAAGCTCTTTAGGGTTAGGGCCTTCTCCGGTCCCGTTTCAATGGCGAAGTGGGCCTCCATGGAATCGGCATAGGCGGCCAGCACGCCGCAGGCCTCCTGCATGATGGCGTACCGGGGATGGGCCTTATCCTCCGGTACCACGCCAATGTGGGTGGTGACCACATCGGTTTCCAGGTCCTTGGCCAGGTCTAGAATCCGCTTGGACTCCTCAATGAGCTCTGGATTCTTTTCCGGGTCCCCAAAGCCGTGGCCCAGATCCCCGCACAGAGCGGAGACCGTAAGGCCATGGTCCTTTACAGCTTGAAGAAACTCCCGGCGGCGGGCGGGGGTCATCTCTCGGGGGGACATCTCCCCGCGGGTGGCATAGACCTGAATGCCCCGGGCCCCCACGGCCTGGGCCTTATCCAGCGCGGTGTTCACATCGGTGCGGAAGGAATCCAGCATGACGCCAATGGGAAATGGATACATATTCCATACACTCCTTTATACAGTAAGATCACTCCAGCACAATCTCCCGGTGCTGCTCGGCGGAATCATAGATGGCCTGCATCATTTGAGCGGTGACGATGACCGTGTCGATGTGAGAGGGCAGCTTCTCCCCTGTTTTAATGCAGTTGATAAAGCCGTCGATCTCATTCTGGAACATATCGCGGGTCTGGAATTTGGGGGTATAACTGACCAGGGCGTTGTTCTCCGTGGTGTAGACGGTGAAGTCCGCGCCGTACTGCAGGCGGATGCCGCCCTTATCGCCCATAAAGTCGATGTAGCGGTCCTCTTCCCCGATGTTCTGGGCCCAGGCGCCGTTGATAGTGATGACGGGGCCGGAGGTGCGGACCATGCCGGTGACGGAATCGTCCACATCGTAGGTGCCGTCATACTGGGGAGGGCCGGCCCACATATCGGTGTAGACATAGTTTTCCATGTCTTTGCCCAGCTTGCAGAAGGTCTCTCCGGTGACGGTCTTGACCTTGGGGTCGCCGCAGCAGTACATGACGATATCCAGATAGTGGACACCCCAGTCGATGAGGGCGCCGCCGCCGGCGATGGCCTTGGTGGTAAAGGCGCCGCCCAGGCCGGGGATGGAACGATGGGCCCGGAAGCTGACGTACACATGGTGGATGTTACCCAACTTTCCTTGGTCGATGTACTCCTTGATGCGGTTGACGCCGTCGTTGAAGCGGTTGACCACACCGATGTTCAGCACCTTGCCGGTCTCATGCTGGACCTTCTGCATCTCCAACGCCTCCCCGTAGGTGCGGGCGGCGGGCTTTTCGCACAGCACGTTCTTCCCGGCCCGGAGAGCGTCCATGGTGATGGTGGGATGGACGTTGTTGGGCGTGCAGACGGAGACGGCCTCCACCTCTGGGTCGGCCAGCACATCGTGGTAATCCACCACAGCGGTGCCGCAGCCGTACTTCTCCACGGCGGCCTGGGCCCGCTCAGGGATGATATCGCAGAAATACTTGATCTCCGCTTCGGGATTCTTCATATAGGAGGGGATGTGGGCGGCATTGGCAATGGTGCCGCAGCCGATAACAGCGACTTTCATGGTTTTCAATACACTCCTTTGCTTTGTAAAGCCTGTGGCTGAGGACATTATACCCCAGTCCCACGGGATTTGCAATTCACATTTCAAAAAAGCCAGGGGCTTTGCTGTTTACATTCCCTGGCGTTCCATGCTATACTTTACCCAGATAAAACATTTTGGGAGGGACCGCCTATGAACGAGACGTTGGAACTGATGATGAAGCGCAAGTCCGTGCGGGTCTTTGAGGAAAAGCCCATCGGGCCGGAGGAAAAGCAGGCCATTTTAAACGCCGCGATGCGGGCTCCCACAGCGGGGAACTCCATGCTTTACTCCATTTTAGATGTGACGGACCAAACCTTAAAGGACAACCTCTCTGAAACCTGCGACCACCAGCCCTTCATTGCCAAGGCCCCCATGGTGTGGGTGTTCCTGGCGGACTACCGCCGGTGGGTGCGGAAATTCCAGCAGGCCGGATGTGAGAACATCCCCAACCCCCGCCTGAGCGATTTGATTCTGGCCACCAACGACACGGTGATCGCCGCCCACGCCGCCTGTATGGCCGCTGAAAGCCTGGGGATCGGCTCCTGCTATATCGGGTACATCATCGAGCAGTGGGAGGAACACCAAAAGATGTTCCAGCTGCCCCAGTTTGTGGCGCCGGTGTCCATGCTGGTGTTCGGCTATCCCACCCAGCAGCAGAAAGACCGGCCCCAGACCAGCCGCTTCCCCCAGAAGATGATCGTCATGGAGAACGGTTATCACGACCTGACGGAAGAGGAACTCCAGGAATTTTACCCGGACGACAAGGCGCGGGCTTTCTATAACAGAAAGTATATCTCCGACTTCGCCCTGGAGATGGTCCGGTCCGCCGAGGAGATCTTGAAAAACTGGGAAGGAAAATAAACGCATAGCAGGACTAAAAAAGGACGCTGAAACCAGCGTCCTTTTTTGTGGGATGCCCCGCCCGGTTTTCTCTTCCCCTCTTGACTTTTCCCCCAGGAGAGACTATACTATTGCCATACTATTTAGTATTGCTAAATAGTGAAAGAAAGGAGGTCTTCCATGGAGGGAAAGTATCTCCAGCAATTCAAAAAGGGCTCTTTGGAGATGATCCTTTTGTGCCTCATCGCCCAGAAAGAGACTTACGGTTATGAACTGCTGACACAGCTCAACGAGCACGGGGCCGGAGTACTGGGCTATGCCCGGGAGGGGACGATTTACCCCATCCTCTACCGCCTGCAGGAGCAGGGCCTGGTACAAAGCCGCCTGGCCAAGGCAAAGGCCAATGGAGGCACAAAGAAGTATTACTCCCTGACCCCGAAAGGGAAAGAGACTCTGGGGGAGCTGGTGGCGTTTTGGGAGGACTATGCCCAATGCGTTGATGGATTTATTAAAAGCTATAAGGAGGCGGAAGTGTGAAGCAGGAGTACATACGGCAGGTGGGGCGCAGGCTTCGCCTGCGCAGAAAGCAGAAAACCGCTGTGCTGCGGGACTTAGAGGAGATCTTTGCCTCCGCCTATGAGCACGGGGAGACAGAGGAACAGGTCATCCAGCGGCTGGGGCCTCCCTCAGAGTACGCCGCCAGCGTGGAAGGGCAGCTGCCCTCCAAGGGGAACGGCCTTCTGTGGGCAGGGCTGGTAGTATGCCTGCTGGTGTGCCTTGTGTCCATGGGGCTGTTCGCACTGGCGCGGCAGGCGTGGGTGCCGGAGGAGGCCATCGGTTTTGCCCAGGGGACCACGGGAATCCAGGTGGCCGGGGGATTCGGCCTCTCCCCTCTGCTGTTGGCCTTGGCAGGCCTTGCGCTGGTGCTGGCCGTGTTTTTCCTCTGGAGACTGGCTCGCAGAAAGAAGGGTGAGCGGTGAAAAAGAAAGCAGCTGTCCTGGGGTTGGCTCTCGCACTGGTGGTCCTGCTCTATAGTGCCCAGGCATCTCAGCCGCTCCGCATCGAGGACCGCGCTTGGAATATGACGCTCCTTTTGAACGGGGAGGGCAACGTCTTGGCCTGTGGGCCGGACTTGGCGGAGATTTACCCGGACACGGAAGTGCTGGCCCTCTCTTGCCAAGCCAAAGATGGCCAGCTGCGGCTGGCCCGGACAGATTCCAGCGAAACAAATACAGGGGTCTACCGCCAGACAGACCGGACGCAAGCGGGCCGTCTCTACGAGGTGGAGGTGAAGGATCTGGGATGGGGGTACGGCTCCTGTTCGTTCACAAACCCAAAAACCGGGGAAACCGCACCCACCTTGGTGCTCACTTTCCCGCGGGACTACACCCTGTATTTTACTGGAACAAAACCATGAAAAAAGCCCTGGAGGAAGTCCCTCCAGGGCTTTCGCAATGGGGTCTCCCCCTTACGTTCCTGTGTGACCAGGCCTATAAGCCGGGTTCTGTCGTGGACAGTCATCTATCTTGGCCGGACGTTGCCGTCCGGCTCACGCCACCTCCTCGGAACGCGCAGGGCTACGCTGAATGTTCCTCCACGGTGTTGCTTCGGATAGGGTTTACAGGGCCCCGTGGTCTCCCACGGGCCGGTGAGCTCTTACCTCGCCTTTCCACCCTTACCGGGTAAAACCCGGCGGTATATCTCTGTTGCACTTTCCCTGGGGTCGCCCCCGGCGGCGGTTAGCCGTTATCCTTGCCCTGGGAAGCCCGGACTTTCCTCAGGCGGAGGGTTTCCCCCCTCGCCCGCGACTGTCCAGCCTGCTCACACGGTGACTATTGTAAAAGAACAGGAAGCTCCCTGTCAATAGTTTTTTTCAGAAAGCAGCCGGTTCTTCTCATCCCACAGCTTTTGGGACAGGTCTACGTAGTAGTTGTGGGGGTTCTCAAAGCGGGTGACCTCTTCCCACAAATTGTCCACCTGAGCCATGCAATAGGCCTTGATGGCCTTCAGGGCACGGGGCGTATAGACACATTCACCGTTTTTGAAGATAGGCTGCAGCAGGGAAACCGCTGTAAAGTTCTCCACGGTCTTGCGCTTCCAGGTGTGGTCGGGGTCGAAGATGGTATAGGGCTTCTCATCGTCGATGACCTCATCGTGCAGGGTGATCACATCGGCGATGGCCTTGTCGGTCTCCCGGTCGAAAAGCCGCCACACGCTCTTAAAGCAGGGGGTGGTGATTTTGGAGACGTTCTCGCTAATCTTAATCTTGGGGGTGATGTTGCCTTCCGGATCCTCCACGGCGGCCAGCTTGTACACCCCGCCGAACACAGGCTCGGAGGAAGAGGTGATGAGCCGCTCGCCCACACCGAAGGAGTCCACCTTGGCGCCCTGCATCAGCATATCGCGGATGATGTACTCATCCAGGGAGTTAGAGGCGCAGATGGGGCAGTCCTCGAAGCCGGCGTCATCCAGCATTTTGCGCGCCTTGCGGGACAGGTAGGTGATATCACCGCTGTCGATGCGGATACCCGCGGGGCGGAAGCCCTGGGGCACCAGCACTTCGTTGAAAACCTTGATGGCGTTGGGCACGCCGGACTTCAGCACATTATAGGTGTCCACCAGCAGCACGCAGTTGCCGGGATAGGACTGGGCATAGGCTTTAAAAGCCTCATACTCGCTGGGGAACAGCTGCACCCAGCTGTGGGCCATGGTGCCCAAAGCAGGAACACCAAACATTTGGTCGCTGATGGTGCAGGCGGTGCCGGCACAGCCGCCGATATAGGCAGCCCGGGCTCCATACATGGCGCCGTCGAATCCCTGGGCCCGGCGGGAGCCAAACTCCATCACCGCCCGGCCCTGGGCTGCCCGCACGATCCGGTTGGCCTTGGTGGCAATGAGGCTTTGGTGGTTGACGCAGAGGAGCACCATGGTTTCTACAAACTGGGCCTGAATGGCCGGGCCCCGCACGGTGACAATGGGCTCGCCGGGGAAGATAGGCGTGCCCTCGGGGATGGCCCAAACATCACAGGAAAATTGAAAGTCCCGCAGATAGTCCAAAAACTCCCGGCTGAAGATATGCTTGGAATGGAGATACTGAATGTCCTCCTCTGTAAAGCGCAAGTTCTTCAAATAGTCCACCAGCTGCTCCACCCCTGCCATAATGGCAAAGCCGCCGTTATCCGGCACCTTGCGGAAGAACATGTCAAAATAGCAGATGGTGTCCTGATAGCCGTTGGCAAAGTATCCGTTCGCCATCGTCAGCTCGTAAAAATCGGTCAGCATGGTCAAGTTGGGTTCCTGGTAGCTTTTGTTCATGTTCACACACCCTCTGTGTTCAGTCCGGCGTAAGAGGCCGTCTTTTTTCCCTTTTATTATAACATTTCCAGGCCAAAAGTACAGGGAAAGTTTTACTTTCCGTCTATAAGTAAAAAGATATTTCCTTTTATGAAAAAATTTGTGAAAGTTCTGGCGCTTTTTCCTGAGAAATTAAAAAATGGCATTGATTTTTTCCATGGCTTTTTTTATAATGTAGAAAAGATTTTCATATTATGTATACTGCTGAGGGAGGTGGGAAATGGCATGCGGCTGCGTAATCAGCCCTTGGGCAACAAAAACCTAATCGGCGCCAGGGTGGAGGCGGCGCGGAAAGAACAGGGCATGAAGCAAAAAGAGCTGCTGGCTCAACTGCAGGTGCGGGGCGTGGACTTAAACGCCTCTGGGCTTTCCAAGCTGGAAGGGCAGATCCGCTTCGTCACGGATTTTGAGCTTTTGGCCCTCTCCGAGATATTGAATGTCTCTGTGTATTGGCTATTAACAGGAGAAGAAAGAGAAAAGTAAGGGTCCCGCACCTGAAATGCGGGACCCTTTTTTGGTCTAAAAGGGGTATAGCCTTCCTAAACTGCCCATACTATAAGGGAAAAGCGGAAAGGAGGGTGAACCCATGTTCCAAGCAAGCCGATGGAAGAGGTTGGCGCCGCTGGCCCTGTTTTTTGCCGGGTATTCCCTGCTGTTCTACCTCTGGGTAAAGACCTTTCTGTACACGCTGCCCTTTCTAGCGGGGTTTCTTATAGCTTTGGCCATTCAGCCCCTTGCAGGTTTTTTCCAAGAGCGCCTGCGCATACCCCGGGGAGGCGCGGCACTGGCCGCCACAACGCTTGCCCTGGTTGCGCTTTGCGGCAGCCTGGCCTTATTGGGCGTGTTGGCTGTGCGGGAGCTCACCGCTTTCTTAACCAGGGCTTCTCAAACGGGGTTTGCGGAGTTTTCCCAACCCGTGGCCGATTTTTTGGAACAGGCGGAGGGCTTTTTGGGGCAGCTGGATCTGTCATTTTTAGAGCGCCACCGGCAGGAGCTGCTGGACGCGCTACAGAACAGCATGGAACTGGTGACAGCCTGTGCGCGCGCAGCGCTGGACCTGGTGACCTCTCTGCCCACCGTGGTGACGCTGGTGATTGTGACTGTCTGCGCGGCCTTCTTCTTCACCCGGGACATGAAAGGGTTCCTGTCCTGGGGACGCGGTTTCTTCTCTGACGGAGCGGCGCGCCATGTCAGCGCGGCGGTGAAAAATTCGGGAGGGGCAGGACGGAAATATGTGCTCTCCTATCTGTTTCTCTATTTTCTCACCTTTTGCGAGACTTGCGTGATTATGGCGGTACTGGGAGTTCCCTACCCCCTGATAACCGGACTAATCGCCGCCGTCGCGGATGTGCTCCCCGTGTTGGGACCCGGCATGGTGCTGGCCCCGGTGGCAATCTATCAGCTGCTGGTAGGGGAATATGCCCGGGCCCTGGGAATTCTCATCGGCTGGCTGGTGATCGTGTGCATCCGGCAGGTAGTGGAGCCCCGGCTGGTATCCTCCACTGTGAAGATCCACCCGCTGGCTTCCTTAGCCGCCATCTACTTCTCGCTGGTGGCCCGGAACCTTTGGGTGCTTTTTTATGTGCTGGGGCTGTGCAGCCTGTACGCCGCCTTCCGTGAAACAGGGGCCCTGCCTCCCCTGTCGGAGCCGCCTCTGGAAAAAAACGGCCTTAAGTAGGACGCGTTCCTTTTCCGCCGGATAGAAAAGGGCCTCTCCGGCTTTCCCGGAGGGGCCCTTTTCGGTTGTATCGAGTTTATACCCAGCGCAGGTCCGTCATCTTATCTTCAAAGGTGATGGCGCGCTTGAGCACGTCGCAGGCCTTGACCAGGCCCTCGTTCTTGCTCATCAAGCTGTCCTCATGCTCGATGGACAGGACGTAGTCGTAGCCCACCAGGCGCAGCTGGCTGACAAAGTCCTTCCAGAACAGCTCATCATGGCCGTAGCCGATGGAGCGGAAGATCCAAGAGCGGTGGATCTCATCGGTGTAGGGACGGGCGTCCAAAGTGCCGTCGATGGGGGCGTTGATGGGGTCGATCTTGGTATCCTTTGCGTGAACATGGAAGATGGCCTCGCCGCCCAGAGCGCGGATGACCTTGATGGGGTCCATACCCTGCCAAATCAAGTGGCTAGGGTCCAGGTTGGCGCCGATTTCCGGGCCCACCGCGTCCCGAAGCTTCTTCAGGGTATAGGTGTTATGAACGCAGAAGCCCTGATGCATCTCCAGAGCGATCTTGTTCACGCCATGGGCTTTTGCAAAGGCCACAAAATCCTTCCAGTAGGGGATGAGCACCTCATTCCACTGCCAGTCCAAAACCTCCAGATACTCGGGGGGCCAAGCACAGACCACCCAGTTGGGGTTTTTGCTCTCGGGGCAGTCACCCGGGCAGCCGGAGAAGCAGTTGATCTGATGGATTCCCAGCTTTTCGGCCATGAGCACGGCATTGTGCATATCGTCATCAAACTGCTTGGCCATCTCCTTGTTGGGGTGGATGGGGTTTCCATGGCAGCTGAGGGCGCTGATTTCCAGGCCAGAGTCCGCGATCGTCTTGACGAACTCGTTGAACTTCGCCTCATCGTGAAGCAGAACGCCGGGATCACAGTGATCCTTGCCAGGGTAACCGCCGCAGCCGATCTCTACCATCTGGGCACCCAGGGACTTGAAGTAGGCAAGAGCCTCCGGCAGAGGGGTCTCGCCGATGACATTGGTGAGCACACCTAATTTCATTGGAAAATCACTCCTTTTCTGAGCTGTGGGGACAAGCTCCCCGCTCAATTTCATTATAGAGATTCCTCTGTGAAAAAGCAACGATATTTTAGAAATTTTCTTGTCAAGAGGGGCGTTTTGAAAAAGGGGGCGCTTCTAAAACAGAAAAAAGGCGGAAGCCGGATAGGCCCCCGCCCGCACCATCGCTTATGGCAAAGAGGCAGCATCCTCTTCCCCATTTTTCCGTGCCGCCTTTAAAAGGAGGTATTCCATGGAATCCTCCAGGGCTTTCCAGCTGGCGGCCACCACGTCCCCGGAGACACCCACTGTGGTGAAGGCGTCCTCCCCGTCGCTGGAGGTAATGAGCACCCGAACACCCGCAGCGGTGGCACTCTTGCTGTCCAGCACACGGACCTTGTAGTCTGTCAGCTTAACCTGGGAAAGCACCGGGTAAAAAATCTCCAACGCCTTGCGAAGGGCCTGGTCAAGGGCGTTGACAGGACCGTTGCCCTCGGCGGCCATAAGCTGGATCTCGCCGCCAACCCGGACCTTTACCGTAGCGCTTGCACCCCGGTCACGGCCTTCGCTGTAATCGGTGTAAATGTGGTAGTACAACAGCTCGAAAAAGGGTGGGAAGGGCCGCAGGCGCTTGCGCACCAACAGCTCGAAAGAGGCGTCCGCCCCCTCAAACTGGTAGCCTTGGGATTCCAGCGTTTTCAATTCGTGCAGCAGGGTCCGGGCCTCTTGGGAGTCCACCCCCACATGGGGGAAGATGCGCTTGACCTTCTCCAGCACCACCGCGCGGCCAGAGATCTCTGAGGCGGGAAAGCGCCGGGCGTTGCCCACCAGGTAAGGGTCCACATGCTCAAAAGAGCGGGGGGATTTCAGCACCCCGGCGGCATGCATTCCAGCCTTGTGGGCAAAGGCGTTTTCCCCCACATAGGGCATCCAAACGGGTACATCCACATTGGCGATAGCCGCCAGCTCCCGGACCCGGTGGGTCAGATGAAGCAGCTCCTCCTGGGGGATGCAGGGGATGCCAAGCTTTAGCTGCAAATCGGGGATGATGGAGGAGAGGTTGGCGTTCCCGCAGCGCTCTCCAAAGCCCAGCAGCGTCCCCTGCACCTGAGAGGCGCCAGCCTGCACGCTGACAATGGAATTGGCGGTGGCCATGCCGCAGTCCTCATGGAAGTGGACCGCCACCGGCACGGAAAGGCGGCTGACCACCTCTCTGACAATGCGCCCGGCTTCCTGAGGGAAAACGCCGCCGTTGGTATCGCACAGGCAAACGATGTCCGCCCCGCCCCGCACAGCTGCGCGCAGCGCCTCCCAGGCAAAATCCGGATCATCCTTCCAGCCGTCAAAGAAGTGCTCCGCGTCAAAAATCACTTCCCGGCCATGGGCTTTCAAAAACCGGCAGCTCTCTTCGATCATCCGGAAATTTTCCTCATAAGATGTTTCCAGCACCCGGTCCACATGGAATTTCCAGCACTTGCCAAACACACAGCAAACAGGCGTCTGGGCAGCCAGCACCGCCGCCAGGCTTTGGTCCTCCTCTGGGGCGGTATTTTTCCTGCGGGTGCTGCCAAAGGAGACAAGGCGTGCGTTTTTTAAGGAAAGGCCCGCTGCCCGCTGGAAAAACTCCGCGTCCTTTGGATTGGAGCCCGGGTTGCCAGCCTCTACATACTGAACGCCCACCTGGTCCAGCAGGCGCACCGCCTGGAGTTTATCCTCTAAAGAAAAGGTCACCCCCGCGCCCTGGGCGCCGTCCCGCAGGGTGGAGTCAAAGATCGTTACCGGACCCATGTTCATCCCTCTTCCACAGCAGTTTCACCATTGATCTTTTCATCGTTTCGGATGCGCTCTAACAGTGCCAAGGAGGCGCTGTGATACTCCATATCCTTCTCCTTCTTTTCGATGGAAGAGCCCTCAGCGGCCCGCACGGAAATACGCAAACGCCCGAACAGCTCCGTGAGCACCTCGGCGTCATAGGAGTCCTCCTCGGTTGTTTGCGGCACAAATTCCGCAAAGCCTTTCAAGTCATTCCAGGAGACCATGGCGTTTTCATAATCCTTGGCATCTTCTGGCATAGCTGTGCCGTCATTATACTGGAAAAAGCCGTCAAAGGAATCCTCCAGGGAGTTGAACGCCACCTCATCGTGAAGGTAAATCATCGCTTCGTTGGTGGAGGCCTCCCCCATAAAGCGCACCACAGAGGCCTGTTGGATCTGATAATCTATCGTATCCGAATCCGAAAATACATAGTTGGAGATAACCACCTTGACCTGGCCGTCCCCGTTGCGGTCGTCCGCGTACTGGGCAATGCACGATTCCAGCTGCTGCTTGCCCACATCGGGCATGGAGTAAGAAGTGAGAAGGCCAATGGTGTAGTCCGGCTCCACCTGGGAGACCAGGGAATAGATCAGGCTTCCCACCATGGCAGCGGCTATAATGCCCACCAGCAAATGGCGCTTGTGGTAATACCACCAGTTTTTTCTCTTGTCCTTTGCCGTGACCAGTTTGATCTCATTGTCATGGATGGTATCTTCTCCTGCGTTCAGCAGGTACCTTTCTCTTGCCATAACGCGCGCTCCTTTTAATCGTAAAATTCTATAAAAAGCCGCGGCCTCTCACCGCGGCCAGGACAAAATCTCCTCCACAGAACATCCCCTCGCTGCCGGCGGTATTCGAGCCTGGCAGCATTTCAAAATATTTTAGCATATTGCACAAGGTTTTTCAAGCCTGGCCCCGGGGACCTTTCCCTCATTTTCACCCGGAACGGCAAAAGGCTTCCCATGCCTTTTGCGTATAAAAAGCGATACAATATAGGCAGTGGACAGGAATGGGAAAGGAGGAGTAAAATGGCATTACAGTTTGAGTAAAACATGGGAACCCCAGCAGGACCCACTTAATTTACAACGCCCTTCCGGGCGCCGCCAATCAAGGAGGAACCGTGCCATGAAAACTTTGGATCGAGAGCTCTTCAGCCGCCAAAACCTATTTGGCCTGGGGGCGGAAAATACCGCGTTTGCCCCATTCTTTCAGGGGACATCTTACCTCAATCCCCTGACAAAGCCGGGAGAGAGCGCTGTCTTTCTGGCCAACGTGACCTTTGAACCCGGTTGCCAGAACAACTGGCATATCCACCACGCCAAAAGCGGGGGCGGGCAAATTCTTATCTGCACAGCGGGCAGCGGATGGTATCAGGAATACGGCAAGGAAGCCGTGAGCCTGGAGCCAGGAACTGTCATCGTCATCCCGCCGGAGGTGAAGCACTGGCACGGGGCCAAGGCGGACAGCTGGTTCTCCCACATTGCCGTTGAGGTCCCCGGCGAGGAGACGAGCAACGAGTGGCTGGAAGCCGTGAGCGAAGAATCTTACAGCCGCCTGGGAACAAACGAGTAAATGGAGGAAGCCGCAATGAAATACGCAAAACTTGGCAACTCTCAGCTGAAGGTCTCCCGCATCTGCATGGGGTGCATGGGATTTGGGGACGCCCAGCACGGGCAGCACTCCTGGACGCTGGACGAGGGGCACTCTCGCGAGATCATCAAACGGGGCATCGAGCTGGGGGTGAACTTTTTTGACACCGCCATCGCCTATCAAAGCGGCACCAGCGAGCAGTATCTGGGGCGGGCTCTGAAGGATTTCGCCCGCCGGGAGGACGTAGTGGTGGCAACCAAGTTCCTGCCCCGCACGCCAGAGGAGATCGCATCTGGCGTCAGCGGCCAGGAGCACATCCAAAAGATGATTGACAAGAGCCTGCAGAACCTGGGCATGGACTATGTGGACCTGTACATTTACCACATGTGGGACCACGCCACTCCCCTCTACGACATCATGGAGGGGCTGAACGATGTGGTGAAGGCGGGCAAGGCACGGTATATCGGCATCTCCAATTGCTTTGCCTGGCAGCTGTGCAAGGCCAACGCCCTGGCGGAAAAGGAAGGCTTTGCCAAATTCGTGTCCATCCAGGGGCATTACAACCTGCTCTTCCGGGAGGAGGAGCGGGAGATGGCGCCCTTCTGCCGGGAAGAAAACATCGCCATGACGCCCTACAGCGCTTTGGCGGGCGGGCGGCTTTCCAAGCATCCGGGGGAGACCTCCAAGCGCCTGGAGGAGGACAGCTACGCCAAGCTGAAGTACGACGCCACCGCCCAGCAGGACGGCCTCATCATCGCCCGGGTGGCGGAGCTGGCGGAAAAACGGGGCGTCTCCATGACGGAGATCTCCCTGGCATGGCTGCTGCAAAAGGTCACCGCCCCTGTAGTGGGGGCCACCAAGCTCCACCACATCGAAGGGGCCGCCAAGGCCGCGGAGCTGGAGTTGACCCCGGAAGAGGCCGCCTATCTGGAAGAGCCCTATCTCCCCCACAAGCTGGTGGGGGTCATGGCCCAGAACACGGCGGCATCCGCAGGGGAAAAGCACGTTTGGTCCACAGGGGACCAAAAAATTTGAAAAAAGGAGCGGATAAGCCATGTTTGACTTTTGGAAAAACGATCCGGAATTTGCGGAGCGGTTTGAGCACTTCGCCTTTGAGGAAGTGGTGAACGAGCCCGGCCAGCAGCTGGATGCCGCCACCCGCCACCTGGCCATCCTGGCCACCTTGCTGGGCTGCCAGGGCATCGACGCCTTCCGGGAAGAACTGCCCGCCGCCCTGGACAGCGGCGTCACCCCCGTGATGGCCAAGGAAGTGGTCTATCAGGCGGTGGATTACCTGGGAATCGGCCGTGTAATGCCCTTCCTCAAGGCCGCAAACGAGGTTTTAGAGGCAAGGGGCGTAACGCTGCCTCTGGAGGGACAGGCCACCACCACTCTGGAGGACCGGCTGGAAAAAGGCGCCCAAGCCCAGGCGGACATTTTTGGGCCCCACATGCTGGAAGCCTGGAAGCAGGGTACCATCAACCGGTGGCTGGCAGCCAACTGCTTTGGAGATTATTACACCCGCACCGGGTTGGATTTGAAACAGCGGGAAATGGTCACCTTCTGTTACCTGGCCGCCCAGGGCGGGTGCGAACCTCAGCTCACCGCCCACGCCAAAGGCAATATGAATCTGGGCAACGACAGAGAGTTCCTCACCAAGGTGGTGTCCCAGTGCCTGCCTTACATCGGTTATCCCCGAAGCCTGAATGCTATTGCCTGCATCAATAAAGCGGCGGAGGGATAAGCTGCTCTTTTAAAGAAAATGGTAGCGGGTCATGCACCCGCTGCTTTTTTGTATTTAGAAAACCACTCGCTAGGCGAGTGGTTCCAGAAAAGGCTTCTGCCGGAGGATGTACAAAGAAAAACTCCCTTTGCTAGAATAGGAGTGCGGTCTGGCAACTGCACAAAGAAGCAAAGGGAGGCCATTCGAGATGAATGACATCAATAGTTTATCGCATACGAGATGGAATTGCAAATATCATATCGTGTTTGCGCCAAAATACCGGAGAAAGGTATTTTACAAAGAGAAACGACGGGAAGTGGGAAAGATCCTGAGAGAGCTGTGCGAGTGGAAAAAGATAAAAATAGTAGAGGCAGAAGTGTGCCCGGACCATGTGCATATGCTCTTGGAGATACCGCCGAAATACTCCGTTTCAAGTTTCGTGGGATTCCTGAAAGGGAAGAGCAGCCTAATGCTGTACGAAAGGTTTCCGGAGCTGAAGTACAAATACCGGAACCGGGAGTTTTGGTGCCGAGGGTACTATGTAGACACGGCAGGGAAGAACACGAAACGGATCGCGGAGTACATCAAACACCAGCTGGATGAAGACCAGATGGCGGAGCAGATGACGATGGGAAACATCTAAGCAAGGAAGGCCCGTTTACGGGCGGCAAGTAACAGGATCGCGGCTGGCAGACCGTACCAACGCGCTGTGCGCGTGCCGCTAGTAACAAAGGGCTTTGCCCGTCTATGAAATACCCCCGGCTTCGCCGGGGGATTTTTATTATTCTTGGAAGTTTTCTTGGCATCATCCCCACAGACCGGCGGTTCTAGCGAGGGTTTCCGCATATTTTCCCCACTTTTGCTTAATCTCAGATTTTCAAGCAGCGCCAATTCAAGGGATTTGTGACACTATGCCTCTATGTTTTTAGAAAAACATCGCGTGTTTCACCACTAAGCGCTCATTTCATCTCGTTTTTCACAACGAAATTCCCACTTTTTCTATAGGCTTTCGGGAAGGCGCTGGAGCAGGAACCGGTTTTTGTAAAACTCCAACAGGCCCTCATCCCGCATGCGGCCCAGTTCTTTTGAAAGGGCGCTGCGGTCCACATTGAGGTAATCCGCCAGCTGCTGCCGGTCAAAGGGGATGGAAAAGGCGGAACTGCCTGCCTCCACCGCCTGGGCGGAAAGATAGGTCAGCAACCTGCCGCGGATGGTCTTGGCGTTGGTGCAGAAGATCCGCGCGGAAAGGGCCCGATTCTTCTGGGCAAAGATATACACCAGGTTGCCCAGGAGCTTCCTCTGCCAAGTGCTGGACGCATATCTCTCCTTCAGCAGGCCTGACACATTGATGGTGAGGATTTGGGAGTTCTCAGCAGCGACCGCGGCCACTGGCAGGGGGCCGCCTGTAAGGGCATAGGTTTCTCCAAAGACCTGCCCGGCACCCACATGGCTTAGGATGCTGCGGTCGCCCCACAGATCTACGCTCTCAATGCAAACCCCTCCTGAAAGAACCACACCCATCTCGGCAGCAGGCTCACCCTGGCGGAAGATGGTGCGGCCTTTTTCATAAAGTCCCCACTTCATTGAACAAGCCGATCCCATCCGGAGCCATTCCTCTTCTGTAATGCCTTGAAAAACAGATGCCTGCGGAACGGTCATAAAAAGCCTCCTTTTGTTGTTATTACAACGGAATTATTTCTTTTAGTGTACTATACTGTTGGCAAACAGACAAGGAGGATTCCCATGATTCGGAAGATCATTCATATCGACGAGGAAAAATGCAACGGCTGCGGCGCCTGTGCCAACGCCTGCCACGAGGGGGCCATCGGCATGGTGGACGGCAAGGCGAAGCTCCTGCGGGATGACTACTGCGACGGTTTGGGCGACTGCCTGCCCGCCTGCCCCACTGGGGCCATCACCTTTGTGGAGCGGGAGGCCGCCGCTTACGACGAACAGGCCGTGCTTGAAAACAAGAAGAAGGAGCAGCCCGCCCCGTTTATGGGGTGCCCCGGCCATGCTGTGAAAGCCTTCCAACGGCGCGCCCAGGCGGAGGCCCCTGTTTTCCGGGGAGAGGCAGAGTCGCAGCTGGCCCAATGGCCCTGCCAGATCAAGCTGGCGCCTGTGAAAGCCCCTTACTTTCAAGGGGCCAAGCTGCTCATCGCCGCGGATTGCACCGCCTATGCCTACGCCCGCTTCCACGAGAAGTTCATGCGAGGCAAAGTGACCCTTGTGGGCTGTCCCAAGCTGGACAGCGTGGACTACAGCGAGAAGCTGACGCAGATCATCAAGGAAAACGACATTCAAAGCGTTACGGTGGCGCGCATGGAGGTGCCCTGCTGCGGCGGGCTGGAACAGGCGGCCATCACCGCGCTGAAGGACAGCGGCAAATTCATTCCCTGGCAGGTAGTGACCCTCTCTACTGACGGGCGAATTTTGGACTAACTAACAAGCAAAAAGGAAGCCGGGCAGGCAAAATGCTCTGGCTTCCTATCTTTTTTGTCAAAGGGCGGCATACCTCTCTTCCAGCCAGTCCCGGGCCTGCTCAAGGCCCTCCTCGGAAAAGGGGAAATCGCGTCCCTCTTTTTCCTGGGCCTTCTCAAAGCAGACATCCTCCTGCCAGGCATAGACGTGAAACAGGGCGGCCTCTTTGTCCGGCGCCACATAGTAGCGGAGCAGCAGGCCCTTTGCCTCTTCTTTGACCTTTTCTCCGGCATAGAGGTTTCCCTCATCAAAATAATGGAATTTCTGCACTTCCAATTGGCGTTCCATCTTTTTCTCCTTTCTTACTTGCCGGATTCCGGCGGTGACAGGGGCTGGCGTAAGACTGTGCTGGCAAGGCGTGTGCCCGAAAGCCTGCCGTAGAGATAGTCCCTCCCAGCACGGGAGGAGCGGTTCATCGCGGTTTCTAAAAGCAGGGCAAAGATGCCTGCCAAAAACCAAAGGGCCACGAGAAACAGCTGTACCAGCTCTGAGCCCAGCGGCATCCAGGAAAGCAGGTGGGCCACGCCCCAAAAGGCGTAGGAAAACGCCACCAGCAGCCCATACCGCAGCAGGCAGCGCCACAGCAGCACCCGGGTGCCATCCCCATTGACCACGCAAATTTTGGTCAGGCGTTTTCCCAGGCTTTTTCCTCCGCAAGCCCATTGGAACAAGCCAAAGTACAGCAGATATGCCACGGGAAAAGCAAAGGGCACTGAAAAAGCCGCTAGCAGCGTATAAAAAAGGGAGACAAAAATCATATCCACAAACAGGGAAAGGCACCGGCGGGTAAAGGTGACCCTCTCCCCCTTTTGGTAGGATCTCTTGTCAATCCCGTCGCGGTCTGGCAGGACCTTCATCAAGGGGCCCGTAAGCACATAGCCCAAAAATCCGCCCAGGGTATTGCAGATCAAGTCGTCCACATCGAACAGGCGGTAGGCGCGGGGGTAAATGCCGTAGAGCCCGGAAAGCTGCGTGAGCTCAAAGAACAGGCTGACCCCAAGCGCAAGGAGCACAGAAGGGAAAAGCCTGCGGCGGAAGTAATAGCGCAGGTAAAATCCCAAGGGGACAAGCAGGGCAATATTAAACACAAACTGCAGTGTAAAATTTGAAAACAGGGCGGGCAGATAGGTAGCGGGGCGCGCCAGCTGAAAGCCGGTCTCCTTTGCGAGGTCCCGGAAAAAGCTGAAAGGCATTAGCTGGACGCTGGGACCCGTCATCTGGGCCACTGCCTCTTGGCTGGGCAGGGGCAGGATCACCAGGAAATAGGCGCACAGGGCGTAGAGCACAAAGGAATAGCTGAGGAAAAAACGGGCAAACGTCATGCTGCCGTACTTCCGGTAGTGGTGGATGAGAAAGGGCAACGCTATCAAAGCGGCGGCAAAGGGAAACACCAGCACCGCCTGCCACACCACCCGCAGGTAGGATTCCATACATTCATTTCTCCTTATTCAAAATGGGGGCCGCCGTTTGCGGCCCAAAGCTGCCGGGCGGGCTCACCCGGCTGTATAAATAGGCCCCGCCCCGCTTTCCCACCTGCCGGATGGCCCCCCAGGCCCGCAGGGCCCGGATTGCGAAGGATGCCTTTTTTGAGGAGAGCCCCACAGCCTTTCCCAGCTCTTTTGCGGTAAAACAAAGGGGCAGCTCGGGCGGCAGAAGCCTGGAACAGTCCTCCGGGCCCCGAACCCACACCTCGTCCAACAGGGCCAGGGGGATACGGTCGAACCGGGTGGAGCCCCGCTTCCCGCCATTGCCCCAACCGTTTAAGAGGCGGTATTCCTCCACCTCTAGAAGCAGCACGCAAACCTGAAGGCCGGGCTGGAAAAGAAGCTCTCCCAAGGAGGAAAGCTCAAACAAAGCCTGCCCCGCCGTAGGCTTGGCAGGGCTCTTCCGGCGGGGGGTGGGCTCTCCCCCTTCGGATATCCAGATCAGCCATTTTATCGCGGGGACGGGATAGACCACCGTGACCGGGGCCTGTTCCAAAAAGGCTTTTAATTTCGGGCGCAGCTTATAAAAAGAGCGGGTTTGTATCTCAACAATGCCGCTTTCCGTAAGGGCATCAGCCACATAAGGCCCCACCCGCACCTCACACTTGCTGGGGTCGGGCTGAAAATAGGCCTTGAGCACGCGGTGCAGCGTCTTCTCCCCCAAGGTGCCAATTCCCTGCAGCAAGGGTTTCTGTGCCAACGCCTTCCGGCAGGCCTCTTGAAAACGGGCTTGATCCACCTTATTCAGCCAAGCGGAACAGCCGGGCAAAGTTCTCAAAAAGCATCTTCCGGTTGTCCTCCTCCCCGTAGCCCAGGGCGAAAAAGCGCTCCAGCTCCTCTTTGGGGGACCACATGGGGAAATCTGTACCAAACATGGTGTGGTCCACACCGAAGTGCTCAATACTCTTTCGGGCCTGCTCTGGGGTGACAGCGAACAGGGAGCTGGAGGTGTCGATGTACACGTTGGTGCCGGAAAGCTCCCGGCGGGCGTCCTCCCATTCACTGTAGCCTCCCAAATGGGCGGCAATGCAGGTGAAATCTGGGATTTTCTGAATGACATTCATCAGCCGGCGGGGCGTGGAGAAATCCGTGCGGCTGTCCCCGGTGTGGAACAGGACGGGCAGCCCCCGGCGGTGGGCTTCCTCATAGACGGGGAGCATCTTCGGGTCGTCGATATAAAAATGCTGGAAATCCGGGTGGAGCTTAATGCCCCGCAGCCCCCGGCGCTGGATATCGTCCATCTCCGCCTGAATATCGGACACGTCCTGGTGCCAGGCAGCCAAGCCGGTGAACTGGGGGTACTTGCGGCACTTGTCCTCAATAAACTGGTTGATGGAGCGGACCTGCTCCACTTTTGTGGCCACAGAACACACCAAAAACCGGTCGATACCGGCCTGGGCGCCCCGCTGGGCCAGCACATGGGGCAGGCCCACGTTCTGCATGGGGATGTGGTAGAAATCCCCCACAGAGCCCGTGGCCTTTTCCGCGATCTTTCCGGGATAGATGTGGGCGTGGGCATCCGCTGTGGGATAAAAGACGCCCTTATGAAACACTGGCAAGCTGATCCTTCCTTTCTTTCTCCCGCTGGCGCTGTGCCCTGGAAAAGGCGCAGCCGCAGTAATCCTGGCGATACAAACCGTACTCCTTAGAAAGCTCGATCGAGCGTTTGTAGCCGTCCTTCTTTTTGAAATCAGAGGGCAGGTGTGCCACCCCGTATTTTTCTCCCAGCTCTTCCCCCAGCTGATTCAAAAGCCGGGCATTCTTCATGGGGGAAATGGTCAGGGTGGTAGTGTAGTACTCAAAGTGAAGGCGCGCCGCCTCTTTCGCGGCATACTCCAGCCGCAGGCGGAAGCAGGCTTCGCAGCGCTTCCCCCCTTCCGGCTCCCCCTCTAAGCCGCAGGCAGCTTCTACAAAAGCCTGCCCATTGTAGCTGCAGGGGAGCAGCTCCACCGGGTGGGCAAAATGCATTTGAGAGACCAGGCGGCGCAGCTCCGCCTCTCTTTTCTCGTACTCCTCATAGGGGGCAATATTGGGATTGTAATAGAGCAGCGTGATGAAGAAATACTGAGAGAGATATTCCAGCACCGCGCTGGAACAGGGGGCGCAGCAGGCGTGCAGCAGCAACCTGGGCACACTCCCCTTCTGCTGAAGCCCCTGAAGGAGCTTCTCCAGCTCTTTGCTATAATTCCGGCTTGGTCCGGCCAACTGCCGTCCCTCCTTTCTGCGAACGCCTCTTCTGCTTCAAACAGTTATTTTCAAGTGTAGCACAGCCGTTTTCGGATTGCAAGGGCGTGACTTTTTACTCTGCCTGTCCGGGCTGGTCCTCTTCTTGGACCAGGCCCAGCCGGACTATGCCGTGGTAGACCCCATCGTGCTCGTTGTCCGGCGCATGAAGGGGGAAACGGGCCAAAAGCGCCTGCGGCGCATTTCCCATCAGGAAGCCGCAGCCAACTGCCTCCAGCATGTCCACATCGTTGTAATTGTCCCCAAAGGCAGCCGAAGCTTCTACGGGGAGCTGCCAAAGCGCGCAGGCCCGGCGGACTGCGGAAGCCTTACTGACGCCAGGCGCCATAACCTCCAACAGAAAATCCGCGGAGCGAACGATGGTATAGGCAGGGAATTCCGTTTTCAGCTGCTCCTCTAACCGCCGGACCTCTTCTGGCTCGCCGATGCATTGAAGCTTGTGAACCTGGTCCCGGCGCAGGGAATCCATCCCTCCCTCCTCGGCCTGTACCTTGACGATGGACGCCTCCCGCAGAATGCGGGGGTCCTGTGTGTCCTGCGCCAGCCACTGGTCAAAGGAATAGATGCTCTGCGCCATATCAAAAGGGCTTTCCTCCACAAAGCGCAGGATGCGGCGGGCCTCCTGCGCCGGAAAGTCCTGATGAAACAGGAGGGCGCCCGATTCATCCAGCATAAGAGCGCCGCTGTAGCACACCACTGGGCAGCGCAGCCCGTTCTCCCGAAGGATTGTGGCTACGCCCGAGGGGCTGCGGGCGGAAACAATGACAAAAGGGACGCCCTGCCGCTGAACCGCCTGGATGGCCGTCCGGTTTAAGGGGGTGAGCTGGTGCCTGGAATTGAGCAGGGTGCCGTCCACATCGCTGAAAATAACCTGTACCATCCTGAGAAGCCCGCCTTTCTGGAAAAAACTTGATAATTGTGCTCTATTCTTTTTCTTCAGTATAACACAGCAAACGGAGATTTTCCACTTGCTTCAAGGGGATTTTGGTTGACACCCCTTGGTGAATAGGGTATGATAAACACAGTCATCCGTACATCTATGAGGAGGGAAACCGTGGACTTCTCTTTTTTCCTATCCAACCCCTTAATCAATGTAGGGCTGGTCTCCTGGCTGGCGGCCCAAGGCATCAAGACGATTTTAGACGCGGTAAAGCACCGCTCCTTTAACAAGCAGCGGCTGGCCGGGGCCGGGGGTATGCCCAGCTCCCATTCAGCGGTGTGCTGCTCGGTGGTGCTGACCTCCTATTTCCTCTACGGGTTCCAATCCCCCGTGTTTGCCCTTGCTTTCATTGTGGCGCTGATCGTGATGTATGACGCCACCGGTGTGCGTTGGGCGGCAGGCTTACATGCCAAGGCCATCAACCAGATTGTGGAATATCTGGACAGCGGCGACGTGAACGACCAGGAAAAAGATCTGAACGACCTGATCCCCAAGCTCAACGAATCTTTAGGGCATCGGGTGATCGAGGTAATCTGCGGCGCTCTGCTTGGCGTTGCCATTGCGGTAATCGGCCAGCTTCTCCGCCAGGGCGGCGCACATCTGATTTGAAAAAAGGAAAAGAGCAGCCCGGGCAAGTGTTTTCTGCCCGGGCTGCTTTTGTTGGTTTTCCAAGGCTTCCACGCTTTACCTGCGGCGCCATAGGGACACCAGCCAGGAAAAGAGGATTGCCAGCACCACATAACCACCCAAAACGAATAGGTACACACGGCCTCCCCCCTCTATAAAAATACGCAGAGGCTGTTGTCCCCTATTCGCGGAAAAGCCTTGTGTTTCCGGCTATGCTATGGTATAATATTTCAGTTTTGACCAGATCTTGTAAGTCCTTGTAAAGCGAGGGAAAACCCATGTAGCCTGCCCGCCCTTTGTTTTGGATATTCTAGCGAAATTGAGAAAGGATGGCTTATTTTGCCTGATATGAAAAGCGAGATCCAGCGCCGGAGAACCTTTGCCATTATCTCTCACCCCGACGCCGGTAAGACCACTTTAACAGAAAAGTTCCTGCTCTACGGCGGCGCTATCACCCTAGCGGGCATGGTAAAGGGAAAGCGGAACTCCCGCCACGCGGTCTCCGACTGGATGGAGATTGAAAAGCAGCGCGGCATCTCTGTCACCTCTTCCGTGATGCAGTTTCAGTATGACGGTTACTGTATCAACATTTTGGACACCCCCGGCCATCAGGACTTCTCTGAGGACACTTACCGCACCCTGATGGCTGCCGATTCCGCGGTGATGGTTATTGACGCCAGCAAGGGTGTGGAGGCCCAGACCCGCAAGCTCTTTAAGGTGTGCGTCATGCGGGACATCCCCATCTTCACCTTTATCAACAAGATGGACCGGGACTCCCGCAGCCCCTACGACCTGCTGGACGAGATCGAGAAGGAGCTGGGCATTGGCACCTATCCCATGAACTGGCCCATTGGCTCTGGCATCGACTTCAAGGGCGTGTACGACCGGGAGCGGAAACAGGTGCTGCAATTTGAGCCCGACGGCGACAACGCCGGCCGCAAAGAGGCCCGGGAACACGACTTCTCCCTGGAGGACGAGGGCCTGCGGGCCGCTATCGGCGACAGCCTCTACGAGACCTTGCAGGAGGATGTGGAGCTCATCGACGGGGCGGGCTATGACTTTGACTTGGAGAAGGTGCGCCACGGCAAGCTCTCCCCGGTGTTCTTCGGCTCGGCCCTGACCAACTTCGGCGTGGAGCCTTTCCTGGAGAGCTTCTTGAAGCTGACCACCCCTCCCCTGCCCCGGAACACGGCCCAGGGCGTGGTGGACCCCTTTGACCCCAACTTCTCCGCTTTTGTGTTCAAGATCCAGGCCAACATGAACAAGGCCCACCGGGACCGCATCGCCTTTATCCGCATTTGCAGCGGCAAGTTCGAGAAAGGCATGGAGGTGGAGCATGTCCAGGGCGGGCGGAAGATGAAGCTCTCCCAGCCCCAGCAGCTGATGGCCCAGAGCCGGGAGATTATCGAGGAGGCCTACGCTGGCGACATCATCGGCGTGTTCGACCCGGGCGTGTTCTCCATTGGCGACACGCTGTGCGCCCCTGGAAAGAAAATCGCCTTTGAAGGCATCCCCACCTTTGCCCCGGAGCTGTTCAGCCTGGTGCGCCAGAAGGACACCATGAAGCGCAAGCAGTTCGTCAAGGGAGCCACCCAGATCGCCCAGGAGGGCGCCATCCAGATCTTCCAGGAGATCGGCGCCGGCATGGAGGAGATCATCGTGGGCGTGGTGGGCAGCCTGCAGTTTGACGTGTTCCAATACCGGATGGAGAATGAGTACAACGTGGATATCACCATGCAGACGCTGCCCTACTCCTATATCCGGTGGATCGACAATGAAGAGATCGACCTGAAAAAGCTGAACCTGACCTCCGACACCCGGAAGGTCCAGGACATGCGGGGCCGCTACCTGCTGCTGTTTGCCAACCAGTGGAGCATCAACTGGGCGCTGGAGCACAACGAGGGGCTGCAGCTCTCGGAATTCAGCCGGAATTGATAAAAGCACTGCCGGGGGCTTTCCCCGGCAGTTTTTGTCAGGAGGGACGGAGATGGACTTTTCTCGGATGGAAGAGGTGCGGGCCGGATGGTCCGGGGACAGGAAATACCACGCCTGGGACAACGGCGGCCAGGAGTATTTTTTGCGGCTCTCCCCGCCGGAGAAGTGGAAGAAGGCCCAAAGAGCCTTTGCCCTGCAAAAGAAGGCCTTCCAGCTGGGGCTGCCGGTGAGCGAGCCCTTAGAGCTTACCCAGGAGGACGGCCAGGTGCGCTTTGTGGAGCGGTGGCTCTCCGGCCGGATGGCGGAGGACGCGCTGCCCGCCTTGCCCCAAGAGGAGCAGTACCGCTTGGGGCGGGAGGCAGGCCGGGTACTGCGGGCTTTACACGGCTGCCCCGCCCCGGCAGAAGCAGAGGACTGGGAGAGCCGGTTCAACAAGAAGCTGGACCGGAAGATCCAACTGTATCGGGAATGTCCTTTACAGTACCAAAACGGAGAGGCGTTCATCCAGTATATGGAGGAAAACCGGGAGCTCCTTCGGGGGAGGCCCCAGTGCGCCCAACATGGAGATTACCACGCGGGGAATATGATGCTCTGCGAGGGCAGGCTTTTCGTCATCGACTTTGACCGCCCTGACGTAGGCGACCCCTGGATGGAGTTCAACCGCATCGTCTGGAGCGCCCAGCTCTCCCCCGCCTTTGCCAGGGGCACGGTGGACGGCTACTTTGACGGGGCGCCGCCGTTGGCGTTCTGGAAGCTGCTGGCCCTGTACATCGCCAGCAATACCTTGGGCTCTTTGCCCTGGGCCGTGCCCTTCGGAGAGGAGCAGGTGGCCATTATGCGGGAACAGGCAGCCCAAGTGCTGGACTGGTACGATGGAATGCAGCGGGTGATCCCCAGCTGGTATATCATTTAGCCGGCAAAAGTCCGCGATAAAAAAGCTCGGAGAGTTGTTTCTCCGAGCTTTTTTACTGTGTTGCGGGAAGTCCCGCTCTTCAACGCTCCTCCAAGCTGCCGCCTGGAAAGGCGCTTTGATAGCGGTGGTGGGTGGATTCTCTGTATGCATCCACCACCTCCCGCCCCAGATCGGGGAAGTCTGTAATCAAGCCGGTAACGCCCATTTGCAAATACTGGAGCATCCGGTCTGTGTCATACACGCTCCAAACATAGACAGGCAAGCCGCTGTTCCGGGCCAACCGAGTCATCTGATAGGAAACCATGGACTCCTCCACCGCCAAAAAGTCAATGTCATACTGCCAAATACCCTCATCCAGATCGCCGCTGGAGGCATAAGCGCAGTACCCCACCCACCATTCGGGATGAGCTTGCTGCAGGGCCGCCATACTGGCATAGTCCTGTGACATAAACATCAACCGCTCTCCCAGGCCGGATTGCTCCACCAGGGAAAGAACCGCCTGGGTCAGCGCAGCGGCATTGTCCTCCGCCGGTTTCAGCTCTACCAACAGCCCGGTGAGTGAAGGGGACTCTGCCAGCAGTTCCAGCACCCCGGCAAAGGTGGGGATATGCCCTCCCTCCTTCGCAAAGCCTGTGGGGTACAGTTCCAAACTGGTGAGCTCCTCTGCGCGCAGGCTGCCCACATTGAGGTTTTGTCCCGCCAAACGCCAGAGGCTGGCATCGTGGATGACTACAGGCACCCCGTCCGCGGAAAGCTGCACATCAATTTCCGCGTAATCCGCACCGCGTTCAGCCGCGGCCCGAAAGGCGGCAAGCGTGTTCTCCGTCTCGTAAATGCAACCCCTGTGGCCAATCACCGCCGGAGGGTGGACAAGATCCGGCGGGGCGCTCCCCGCGAACATCCAAACGCCCGCCCCCAGGCAGAGCAGAAGGGCCGCGATCCGCACTCTCCACCGTTTCCACTGGGCCAGAAGTCTTTGGCCCAGGCATCCAAGCCGCCTGCGGAGGATTTCTGCCAACAGGGCGGCATCTCCCTGCCAAGCAGGGGCCGCCGCAATGCAGAGCTCCCGCTGGGGATCCATCACAGCCAAAAGCAGCCGCACAAAAAGGGCCATAGCCGCCGTATCCAGAAGGGCCCGCACCACCCAGTAGGCAAGGTCAATGGGAAAGGCCTCGGAATAGAGAAGATTGCGGAAAAAGGCTGCATCAAAGTCAACCAGCCCCAAGCGGTTGCGCCGCCAATACTGGGCAATGCGGGTGAACACCCCCAGCCACAGCACGACAGCTCCCACCACGGCAGGGCCTCTCCAATCCAGGCGGCCGTTTCGCCAGAACGCGCGGCGCCATACCTTCAGGCTCTCCTTGGCCGCAGAGAAGAGGCGCTCCCGGCGCAGAGCCATAAAGAGGGGCACAAACAGGAACAACAGGGCCAAGAGGTATAGAATGGTTGGGATGGCAATTAAAGCCGCCCTCCCCAGAACATCATAGCGGCGCAGCTCGCTGTAGATAAACTCCGGAATGGATAAGGTGGTGATGAGGCTGTTCACATATCCAAAACCAGCCAGAGGCAGCAGCGCCAAATAGAAGACGCCCGAAACCGGAAGCGACCAACCCCTCAGCGCACCCAGACTCCACAGGGAGCCCCACCACAACTCCCGCCAAGTGAAATCCTGGCCCTGGCGGGTAAGGGCCGCAATGCGGATGACCGTAGAAAGCTCCCAAAAGACAAAGGCCGTGGCTGCCGCGGCCACCAGCAGCAACACCACCACGCCTGCTGGACTGACAAAAGCAAAGGCTGCTCCGTTGTTGAAATTCAAGCCTTCCGATGCGGCGTAGATGCGGTAAATCCCTCCCAACACCGGGTAAACCAGGCAGATGGTGAGCAGCTTGCACACCGCTTCAAATTTGAGGATCTCCCCCGTTGTACGCAATAGGCTTTTCACACATTTTCCTCCTGTGGGCTCGGGCCGCCTATGCGGCCCCTTAGTCTCAGCAACGTATTATACCACAGGGATTCCCCCGCACGCAAGAAGCCCCGCCCGGGAGATCTGCAGCCAGAAAAAGGACCCCTTTCGGGGTCCCTCTCCTGCTTGCAAGCACTTATTTCAGTTCTGTCCAAGTTTCCACGTTGGTACTGGGTTTGGTATATGTATGGCTGTTGGTAGCCTCTACAATGTGGTAATAGCCCCAATGGGTGGAGGTTACATCGCTGAAGGCGTTCAATTCATCCGCGTGCCCGGCGACAAACTCGCGGTCCGCGAAGCGGCCCAGCATCTTATTGACGATGGATGTCACCTCTACGCGGGTGATCCAGTTTTCCGGCCGGAACGTACCGTCTTCATAGCCTTCAATCCATCCATACTGGATAGAGCCCACCACGGCCTCATAGAACCAGTCGCCGCTGTGCACATCGGAGAAGATGTTGGTCCCATCCAGGGCACCCTTGGTAAACTTCATAGCCATGGAAGTGAATTCCGCGCGGGTGATGGAGCGCTCTGGCTCAAACCGGTTCTCCCCTACGCCGGAGATGATCCCCATACTGGCCAGGGTATTCACGGACTTCGCATACCAAGCGTCCGCGGGCACATCCTCAAAGGAGGCGGTGATGGCCACATTCTTGTCCACCAGCAGGTTGTAGAACATCTGGGCAACCTCTGCGCGGGTCATGTTCTGGTCAGGGCCAAAGGTCCCCTCGGGATAGCCAAAGAGGTACTGGTTGTGGTTTTCCGTATCCAGCAGGTCCGAGACACCCGTGTCATCCGGGTCAGCGGGCTCAGAAGGGGTGACAGGGGGAGTGACGGGGGTCTGGGCTACCACTTCCACCACGGCGGGAGCGGAAGGCACAGTGACTTGCGTCATCCCTACCTGGCCGCTGAGCACGGCCGAAGTAACCAACTGGTCGCCAGCCGTTAGCGTTATCCCATCTGCCGTTTCAGCGGAGAAATGGAAAGTGTATCCATCAAGTTTATCCGCAGAAACCGTCACCGTCAAGGTATGGGTATCAGAATCATAGTTAGCATCGTTAGCATCGGTACAGGTCAGATTGCTGTCGAGCACAAAGGTAAGGGTGAAGTCACCCACATTTGGTTCTTGGTCCAACATGTTTTTCAAGCTACCACTGATTGTATAGACAGCCTGGTATTGGAAAGTATGGCTGTCCTCCCCTTCTGTCACTTGGGTGGGGGAGACGGTCAATGCCAGTGTGCCGTAGTCTTCTGTGGGCTGTACCAGGCCCACCACATAGCCGTTTGTTTCTCCGGCAGGCACGGCGAAGCGCCAGGTATCGCCGTCTATGGTTACAGCGTATACGGCGGCTTCAGCTTCGCCGGCTACATTACCCTCTGGGTCTGTGGGCATTACCAGGGCGTAAACGGGTAATTGTGCATTGTCTTTGGTAAGCCCGTTCAGCTCCCAGGTTTCATTGCTTGCAGACTGGGCCCAGAAGGAGGCAATCAATTTATCTTTCTCCCAGCCCAGGTTTTCAGAGGCGGTTTTCAAGGCAGTTTCCCCATTTGCGCTGGCGTTGCCCAGTTTCACACCCTCTCTGGGGCGCTCAATGGTATAGTCGTAGCTCTGCATATAAATGCTTTCTTCGCTTAAGGTAACGTCATCGGAGATGGTGAGGTAGCGGGAGATATTTGCAGTTCCTGATGAAGTTACTGTAACATCGTTAGGAGTACCTCCTGAAGCAGTATAATCGCCAGTAGTAATAGTGGCATTCATTACATTATCTGAAATATTTCCGCCTTTAATGACTACTACTCCATTACTGACAGTTAATCCTCCTCCTATGCCGTTTGTAGCATTGTTTGAAATATTACCATTCTCCATTGTAAATGTGCCGCCAGAACCTACATCCACACCTGCACCAACAGCATTTGATAGGAGATTATCTGGTGTGTAACTGACATTATTGGAAATATTCCCTCCTTCCATAATAAAGGCACCATTTCCAATATATACAGCACCATTTCTCTCACTATTAGTCCGTGTAGCCGTATTATTGCATATTTCAGCACCATCGTATAAATAGGCAGTTTTACCACTTTGATTGTTTGATAGGCAAATTGCAGAAGCGGATTGTGTGCTGTGGTTATGATTTATTTTTCCATAAATATGAACCACAGCCCCGTTTCCTTGTACATATACAGCTCCGTAATTAACGGTGTTATCATGGATGTAAGCATTAGAGCCAATCGTACAAATCATAGCCGTGTCAGGATTACCAGATAAACTAGAATTTAGATGAATAACTTGGGTATTTGTGAAACCATATAGTTCTCCATCTATAGTCGCCTCCGAAAACTGAAATTGTTGAACCGCCTTCGTACTCAGGCCATAGATTTTTGCTCCATTTTGCATTCTAAATTTGCTTTTCTCTTCTGCATTATTACCGATAAGATAGACGGCACTAGCTCCAGTAACTTCACTTATTTCACAGTTTTCCGTGATGACGGCAGAAGCCATATTACGAAGATAGATAGCTGTTCCGTTGTTCCCTTGCCACATACTACTGTTACCAGTAATGCCGCTAATTGTACCGTCCACTGTAACATCAGACCCGGCACCGTCTTCATAAATGGCCCGGCCATTCATGTTTTCAATGGAAGCGCCTTCCTGCATTTCTACTTTGCCGGACTGCACCCATACAGCACCGGCGGGGCCGTCGCTATCCGTCGCACCTTTGATCCGGGTGTAAGTATCAGAGTCGCAAATTTTACTGCCGGACTCCATGACCAAGGTGCCGCCGGACACACGCACGGCGCTCATACCGCCATAGTTCTGCAAGACCGCGCCATTTCCCAAGGTGATGGTGGCATCACCGCTATAAGTTGCAATGATGGCGTCCTGGACAATCTCAAAGTTGCTAACGTTCGTTTCGCCAACTGTAGTGGAGCCGGGGTTGTTATCTGGATTCCCGTCGCCTACGTTGCCGCCCCTGCTGGCGTCCACCTGCACGAAAACAGGGTTCGCTGCAGTGGCGTATGGAGCTTCGCCTGTATAAGTATAAGCCATGATATGTCCGTCATTCAGAATGATATTCTCTAGGGTCAGGCTGGCGCTATTTCCCACCTCAATCAAAGCAGGGTTATAGCCACCCCGGGCCATGTCTTGTACGGGATCAACACTTTCATTCTCATCAATGTGGCTCAAGTTTTTACCACGGAAGATGGTATAAGGGGTCTCCGCACCGGGGGCGCTGGTGATGGTAATATCGCCAGTCCAGAACCGGGCGCACTCCGACATTGTCAAATTGGACATGACATAGATGGTTGCGGAATTTTTTTTCGCCGCCTTCTCCACCGCCTTTGCCAAAGTGGCATAGGGATCTTCTTGCGAGCCTGCTCCATTGTCATTGCCATTAGCACGGACGTAGACCGCATTGGTGTCCACTGCTTCAGGCGGGTCCCCCGGCGAGGTAGCCCCAGCCAGGACAGGCAGCAGAGCACACAACAGCACCGCGATACAGAGAATGCTTAAACGTTTGTAAGTTTTCATCAAGATTCACCTCAATTTGTAAAACGAAGTAACTTCACTGGTTTCCTTCCAACCCACACGAATTTGTTCTTGTTCCACCAAACGCTGGTGGGCCTGTTCGATGAGAACCGCCACATTTTGCTGGATGCCCCGGAGGGTCTCTTGATAGAGCTTTCGCAGGCAGCGAGGGTTGCATTTCTCAGGAGACACCCTGGCAGCCCCGGCCAAACGCTGCACCAAAGCTGTGACATTGGTGCGGCTCAAGGGCTTACCATTCCGAGTGACAAAGAGAGAGCCGTGGCTCACCCCTTTTTTTCCGGCATAACTCAGCAGTTCATCGCACAAGCTGGGAGGCAGGCTGACCAACTGCTTGTGCAGCAGCAGCCGTCCCTCCTGAACAGCCTCCACAGTGACCTGGGGCAGGTCCTGCACGCGAACCCCTGTGCAGGCAAACACCTTTACAAGCAGGTAAGCCTGCTCCTTTCCCAGCGCTCGCGCGGCAGACAGCAGCCGCAGGTATTCGCTGCGTGTCAGCTCTGGCTGCACCTCTTCCGTATTGGGCCAAGGGGGAGGCTGCGCTTGATACTTCCACAGCTCCAAAAACGCAAGCAAGCCATTTACAGAGGAAATCCGCAACTTTACCGTGCTTGGCATCAGCCCCTGGGCCAAGAGCTTTTCCCGCCAGCGGGCCGCGCTGTCTGGCCGGATTTCCCCGCTTGGATACTCTTTGAAAAAAAGCTGCAGGTTTCGCCGGTAAGACTGGATTGTCCCAGAAGAGTACCCCTTTCCGGCCAGCCTGGCCAGATAGCTCTCCATTTGCTCGGGAGTGACGCGGACCGCTCCTGCTTTCACTTCTGCCGCTGGATTCACACATATCACCTCCGTTCCATCGTTTGCTGACAAATTTAATAGATTGTCTCTATTCGGCGGAGGAACTAGCCAGAGTTAAGCTGTTGGGCAGTAAAAAAGGCCCGCTGGGAAACCAGCAGGCCAAAAAAGCGCGTATGAAATCAGGCCGGATAGAACCACTGCCTCTGCCGGCCTACTTTTTTATGTACATTTTTTAGGGAAGGCATTGCGTTTCCGAAATGAACGTGTTAAAATAAGCTCAAATTTATATAGTTAGTTGTTCTTTTTTGTTTAACTACGAGACAATCTATTAAATTTATCTAGTAGACTAAGTGAAGCCGCTCTAGCTGGCGTTCGTGCTCCGTACTGGTAGAAATGAGGTAAATGCGGGTGGTTTCAATGCTGGAATGGCCAAGGACATCAGCCAGCTTGGCGATATCGTGGCTCACCTGGTAAAACGCGCGGGCAAAAAGGTGCCGCAGGTTATGGGGAAAGACCTTGGTGGCCATCACTCCCGCAGACCTACAGAGTGATTTCATCTCGGCCCAGATCTGCTTTCTGGAAATGGGACGGCCGCTTTTGGTGCGGAATATGGCGCCAGAGGCGGTTTTCTCTTTATGGGCGAACTGAAGCAGTTTTTTCCGCAGCCTGCTGGGAATGAGAATGGTGCGGATCTTTCCCTTTAGGCTGATCTCCGCCCTGCCAGCCCGGACTGCTTCCACAGTGAGATGCTCTACCTCGCTGACCCGGATACCTGTGGCGCAGATGGATTCCATGAGCAAGGCCAGGCGTTCCCTGCCCTGGCTGCGGGCGGCAGAGAGAAGGCGGGCATACTCGCTGCGGGTCAGTTCCCTGCGGTTTTCCCGGAACATGCGCCGCTGGATGCGCAGCGACTTTACCCTGCATCCGTGCCAGCCAAGAAACGAGAAAAAACGGTTTAACGGCACCAATATGGTATTGACGGTTCCTGGCGCGTAACCCCTGGCAAGCAGATGAGCTTTCCACTTGGCAGCCAACTCTCTGGTAACGTCCGCCTCTCCCGCCCATGCGGCGAACGCTTTGATATGGCGCTGGTAGTTTTCAATGGTGCCGGCACTGCGCTCTTCCTCCCGAAGAAGCTGAAGGAACAAATAAATCTTTTCTGGTGTAATCGTGTACGTCATTGCCTGTCTCCTTTCTTGCTTTTCTTGCTTTTCTTCCATTTTACCTCATTGGAAAGGAAATATCCGAAAGACAACTCTCGTGCGCTGGATTTTCCCTTCCTCCGCTTGACAACGAAGGCCGGATGCAATACCATAAGCTCATCCCCTATTTTAGGGAAATCGCTGCGATATGGAGGAGTTTGCCATGAAAATTTACGTTTCCGCCAAGGCTTGGCGGGATGGGGACGGCTCTCAAGCCCGGCCCTTCAAGCACATCAACGATGCCGCAAAGATCGCCCGGCCCGGCGATGAAGTGCTGGTGGCCCCCGGAATTTACCGGGAATATGTGGACCCGGTAAACGCCGGCACAGAAGAAGCCCCCATCACCTACCGGAGCACAGAGCCCCTGGGGGCTGTCATCACCGGCGCGGAGGAGATTAAGTCCTGGCTCCCCTACGAGGGCAGCGTGTGGATGGCGCGGATACCCAACAGCCTTTTTGGAAGCTACAACCCCTACACCACCTATGTGTATGGCGACTGGTACTTCGCCAGGCGCTCTAAGCACACCGGCTGCGTGTACTTAAACGGGAAGGCCCTGTACGAAGCGGACAGCCTGGAGGCCTGCCTGAAAGGGGAGGTATATGAGTGCTCTTGGGAGCCGGAAGCCTCTGTCTACAAGTGGTATGCCCAGCAGGAAGGGGACGAGACGGTACTCTACGCCAACTTCCAAGGGGCAGATCCCAACCGGGAAAACGTGGAGATCAACGTGCGCCGGGAGTGCTTTATGCCCTCTAAAACCGGGGTGAACTACATCACCGTCAGCGGGTTTACTGTCACCCAGGCGGCCACCACCTGGGCCCCGCCCGCCGCCTATCAGGATGGGATGATTGGCCCACACTGGTCCAAGGGGTGGATTATTGAGGACTGCGACATTTCCAACTCCAAATGCGCGGGCATCTCCCTGGGCAAATACTACGACCCGGACAACGACCACTACTTCACCACCAAACATGTGAAAAGCCCCACCCAGATGGAGCGGGACGCCGTGTGCCGGGGACAGTACCACGGCTGGCTGAAGGAAAAGGTTGGCAGCCACATCGTGCGGCGGTGCAACATCCATCACTGTGAGCAAGGAGGCATCATCGGCCGGATGGGAGGCGTGTTCTCCCTTATTGAGGACAACCACATCCACCACATCAACAACATGATGGAGCTGGGGGGCGCGGAGATTGCCGGCATCAAGATGCACGCCGCCATCGACGTGGTATACCGCCGCAACTACATCCACCACTGCACCATGGGCATTTGGTGCGACTGGGAGGCCCAGGGTACCCGCATCACTCAGAACCTGTTCCACGACAACCAGCGGCCCGCCTTTGCCAAGCAGCTCAAGGGCGGCATGATGAGCCAGGATATCTTTGTGGAGGTGGGCCACGGCCCCACCCTCATCGACAACAACATCCTCCTCTCGGAGGCCTCCTTGCGGATGGCCACAGAAGGGGTGGCCATGGTCCACAACTTGATCTGCGGCGCCCTGACCTGCGTGGGCGGCGGCACCGGCCCCCGGTACACCCCCTACCACATCCCCCACCGGACAGAGGTGATGGGCTTTATGACCATCCTTCACGGGGACGACCGATTCTACAACAACATTTTCGTGCAGAAGTGGCCCGCCGCCCCCTTTACAGTGATCCACGACAGCGACGATGGCCAGGATGAGGAGAACCGGGAAGTGGGCACCCATGTGATGGACGAATATCCCACCTATGAGGAGTGGATTGCCCAGTTCGACATGGACACGGATACTCCGGACATGGCCAAGCTGGCCCCTGCCCACGAAGGCCGCCTGCCAGTTTGGGTGGAGGGCAACGCCTATTTAGGCGGCGCCAAAGCCTGCAAAAACGAGATTAGCGGCCTGGTCAACGGCGAACAGCCCGTGCAGGTGGAAGTGGAGCTGGAAAACGGCAGGCCCGTGCTCTCCACCAACGTGTACGAGCTTTTAGAGGGCTTTACTGGCCGCCGGATCGACACCCAGGTGCTGGGGAAAGCCTTTGAGCCTGAGGAGTACTTTGAGAACCCGGACGGCACCCCCATTACCTTTGACCAAGATTACTTTGGGGACCATCGGGGCGCCCATCCCCTGCCCGGGCCCTTTGCCGGGAAAGATGCCGTGGGGCAACCCCTTTGGTAAAAAGCGCAGCACCCAACAGACAGAGACAGCACGGCTCCTCTCCCTATAGGGGGAGGGCCGCTTGGAAACAGGAGGCATCCTATGGAGTATAGAAAATTTGGAGACGCCTTTGTAGTGCGCATCGACAAGGGCGAGGAGATCGTGGCGCAGGTGCTGGAGCTGGCGAAACGGGAACATATCGCCTTGGCCAGCGTACAGGCCCTGGGCGCAGTCAACCGTTTTACCGCCGGTGTATTTGACACGCAGAAAAAGCAGTTTGAGGGACACACCTTTGAGGGCTGCTTCGAGATTGTCTCCCTGACGGGAACCTTGACCACCAAGGAGGGCAAGCCCTACTGCCACCTGCACATGAGCGCGGGGGATGAGCAAGGCCATGTTTTTGGAGGCCACTTGAACGAGGCCTTCGTCAGCGCCACCTGCGAAATGGTGGTACTGCCCATGGCTGGCCAGGTGGAGCGGGCCTTTGATGAGGAGACCGGATTGAATCTCTTTCGGTTTTTATAAGAGCCGCTATCCGGCTTTTTAAGGAGGCAGAACAGGAAAAAGGCCCCGGGGAAAACCCCTGGGGCCTTTCCTGTTAGCGGCGGAGCATCAAGTCTTCCGCCATGCGGCGCATGTCCTCTTCGCTGTGGATCTCATCTTTGTGTTCCTCAATGGCAGCGCGCACTTCTTCTGGAAGCTCCTGCTCTCGATCCCGATGAGCCAAAAGGCTGTAGGTCAGGCCGGAGATGCCGTTGGCCTGGCCGTCTCCCCAAAAATACGGAAACAAAAAAATCACCCCCGAGAGGTAGCTTGCGCTGCTCTGGGGATGATTACACCTGGGTTTGTTTTCTATTCCTGGAAGCCCTTTCAGGCCGCTGCTTTAGGCATTTTCAAAGAATTTTTCGTGAATGGCTTCCACAGCGCGATCCCCGTCTGCCTTATTCAGCAGGACGGAAATTTTGATCTCGCTGGTGGAGATCATCTGGATATTCACGCTGCGGGAGAACAAAGCCTCAAACATTTCCGCAGCCACGCCGGGATGGGACTCCATGCCCGCGCCAACGATGGAAACCTTGGTCACATTGTCATCCGAGACAATGTTAGAGGCGCCCCAATTTTCCGCATGGGCCTGCAGCAGGGCAATGGCGTCATCCATTTTATTTTTATCCACTGTAAAGCTGATATCCTTTGTTCCGTTGCGGCCAATGGACTGGAGAATAATATCCACATTGATGCCCTTGGCGGCCAGACGGGAGAAGATGCGGAAGGCCAGGCCCGGCTTATCCGGCACCCCGATGATGGAGATGCGGGCAATGTTGTCGTCTTTCGCCACCCCGCTGATGAGCATTTTTTCCACGTTGCTTTCCTCCTTCACAATGGTCCCCTTCCGCCGGGTCAGGCTGGAAAGGACTTCCAATTCAATGTTATACTTCTTGGCCATTTCCACCGAGCGGTTGTGCAGCACCTGGGCGCCCAGGGTGGCCAGCTCCAGCATTTCATCATAGGAAATGCTGGACAGCTTGATGGCCCCGGGGATCTTCCGGGGATCGGCGGTGTACACCCCGTCCACATCCGTAAAGATCTGGCACAGGTCGGCGTGCATGGTGGCGGCAATCGCCACCGCGCTGGTATCCGAACCACCCCGGCCCAGGGTGGTCATGTCGCCATAGCGGTTTACGCCCTGGAAGCCCGTAACCACCACGATGCGGCGCTTATCCAGCTCCTGCTTGATGCGGGAGGGGTCCACCCGTTTGATGCGGGCGTTTCCGTAGTCGGAGGAGGTATCGAAGCCAGCCTGCCAGCCCAGCAGGGAAACCACCGGATATCCCATGCGCTCGATGGCCATAGCCAGCAACGCGGCGGAAATCTGTTCTCCAGAGGAGAGCAGCATATCCATCTCCCGTTTCGAGGGCCTGTCGTTGATTTCGGCGGCCTTGGCGATCAAGTCATCCGTGGTGTCTCCTTGGGCAGAGACCACCACTACCACATCATTGCCCTCCTTGTAGGTAGAGGTGACGATATCCGCCACATTGTTAAGGCGTTCGGCATCCTTTACGGAGCTGCCGCCGAACTTCTGTACAATCAATGCCATTACACATTCTTCCCTTCCTCCCGCCCCAAGCAAAGGGCGGGTCATCTCTCAAAAAAGCATTCCCACACAGGGATGTCCCAGGCTATTGTATGCGGCAAGGCCGCCAGGGGGAACCTACTCTATCACGATCTGGGCACCCTGGGGTGCGGCGGAGAGGATCTCCACCCGCCAGCCGGTGATGCCCTTGTCCTCCAAATGGGTGACACAGTTGCGGCCAAAGGCCTGGGCGTTGTCCGCGTCAATCATAGCGATGATGGTGGGCCCGGCGCCGCTGACATAGGTGCCCAAGGAGCCCAGCTCATAGCTCATGCGGAATACGTCGTCATAGTGGCCGATAAGGCCGGAGCGGTAGGGCTGGTGGATGCGGTCCTGCACCGCCACCCGCAGGTTCTCCAGCTTGCCAGAGAACAGCGAGGCGGTCATCAGGCCGGAGCGGGACAAGTTATACACCGCGTCCTCCCGGGAGTAGGTCTTGGGCAGAGCGGCCCGGGCCTCCTCGGTCTTCAGCTCGAAGGGGGGGATCATCACGGCAAAGCGGATCTTCTCCGAGACGGGCACGCTGACGCTGTACACCCGCTTACCCTCCATGGCGGAGGCCACCAGCCCCCCGGAAAGGGCCGGGCTGGTATTGTCCGGATGGCCTTCAATTTGGGCCGCCAGGTTGATCAAATCCGAGTGGGACAAGGGATTTCCCATAAAGCGGTTGGCCCCCAAAATGCCCGCCACAATACAGGCGGAGCTGCTGCCCAGGCCCCGGGCCATGGGGATGTTGTTCTCCTGGATGATCTTCAGGCCCGGCAGCTTTTTGCCGCAGATCTCATACAAATGGCTGGCTGCCCAGAAGATCAGGTTGCTCTCATCTGTAGGAACCTGCACCCCATCTGTACAGCGAATCTCCAAAGTGTCGGACTCCTCCATCCACACCCGGTTCTGCATGGTCAGCGCAATGCCCAGAGAGTCAAACCCAGAGCCCAAGTTGGCGCTGGTGGCCGGCACGTCAATGCGAATCATCTGCTATCCTCTCCCCTCTCAAAAATCCGCGATGGTGATGCGGTTCTCCAAACGCAGCCCCCGTTCCTCCAATGCGGGAAGCCGCTCCTCCAGCTGCCGCTGGGACAGCTGCTCCACTGTGAAACCCGCCTCCCCGGGAAGCTCGTCTTTGCGGATGAGGCGCACGGCGCTGGGGAACACCTGCTGGGCCTTGTCGAAGAGGGAGTCCGCATCCCCCTCCCCACCCACCCGGAGGAACAGGTCCTGGGGGGTGTCCTCCCAGGGCTGGACGTAATCGGGCTTGGCGTCCTCCCAGAAGAGGATTTTCCGGTCGGATTTTAAGTGGCGCACACAGTCGATGACATCGGCCACCACAGCGCTGGCGGTGGGCAGCTTGCCCGCCCCCTTGCCGTAGAACACCACATCGCCGGTGGCGTCGCCCCGGACCAGGATGCCGTTGAACACATCATCCACATTGGCCAGCTGGCTTTCCCGGGAAATAAACATGGGGGCCACCTGGATATGGATGCGGCCGTTTTCCAGCTTCTTCACCTCTCCAATGAGCTTGATGACTCCGCCCCAGGCATCCGCATAGCCCACATCCTCCTTCGTAATGGCCGTAATGCCCTCGGTATGGACCCCGTCGGGGTACACATGGGTGCCATAGGCCAGAGAGGCCAGGATGCAGATTTTCCGGCAGGCATCGACACCCTCCACATCGGCAGAGGGGTCCCGCTCGGCGTAGCCCAGCTGCTGGGCCAGCTTCAGCGCGTCTGCAAAGGCCATGTGCTCACGGATCATTTTAGTGAGGATAAAATTGGTGGTGCCGTTTAAAATGCCGGCAATCTCTGTCATCTCGTTGGCGGCCAGGCACTGGCTGATGGGGCGGATGATGGGGATGCCCCCTCCCACGCTGGCCTCAAAGAGGAAGTTCAAGTTGTTTTTCTGGGCCAGTGTCAAGAGCTCCGCGCCTTTCTGGGCCACCAGCTCTTTGTTGGAGGTGACCACGCTCTTGCCGTGCTCCAAGCAGGCTTTGGTGTAGGAGAAAGCGGGTTCGAGGCCACCCATGACCTCCACCACGATTTTGACCTCGGGGTCGTTTAAAATGACGCTGAAATCCTTGGTGAAACGGTCTGCATAAGGCAGTTCGGGAAATTCCCGCAGGTCTAGGATATGCTTGACGCGAACCTCCTCTTTGGCACGCTTTTTGATGCTCTCCCTGTGGGAGAGGAGCACCTCCATCACGCCGGAGCCCACCACGCCGTGGCCCATCACTGCGATGTCCGCCATATATGTACCATCCCTTTCCCTGCCGGCAGGATCCCTCGGCAGTTCGTTTTTCTATTTAGTCCACAATGCTGTCGATCTTGATGACGCCTTCCACCCGCTTCAGGCTTTCGATCAGCTCCCCCGGAGTGGGCTCCATCTTATCAATGCGGGCAGACACAGAGACAAACGCCCTCCCCTTTACGGGGATGTTTTGATTCACCGTGAGGATGTTGGCGCCCGCCTGGTAAAAGACCGTAAGAAGGCTGACCAACACCCCCGGCCGGTCCGTCAGGTTCACCTGAACGGTTAATATGCCGGAGGAGGCCTTCTGCGTGTAAGGGAACACAGCGTCCCGGTATTTATAATACACACTGCGGGAAATTCCCGCCATGCGCACCGCCTCTGAGGTGGTGGAGGCCTCGCCGCTCTCTAGGAGGGCGTTCGCCTTTACCACCTTTTGATACACCTCTGGCAAGGCGTTTTCGTCTACAACAAGGTAAGAATCGCTTTTCATTGTTCACCTACAAAATACGTTTGTATTGTCACAGCGAACAGTTTACCACATAGAAGCGGAAAAATCAACCCCTGCATACAACAAAAACTGCCGAAACGAGAAAAATTCTCACGGCAGTTTTTGCATATTTATCCAGTGCTGCTCCTCACCCGCTGGCAGTCCCACCGCCCGTTCCGGTGTTGGTGCCGTCTGTCACACCGCCATCTCCTTCAGAGGAAGAGGAAGGCGGCTCCGGTGTAGGCGTGCTTTCATCAGGTCCCGGAGGGGGCTCTGGCGTGGGTTCGGACGGCGCGGGTGTGGGCGTTTCCACCGCAGGAGGCGTGGGGCTTTCCACCCCAGAGGAGGGATCTTCTGTAGCGCCAGGAGTGGGCTCTGTGCTGGGCCCGGGCGAGACAGAAGGTTCCTGCGAGGGATTGGCGCTAGGCTCTGTGGAAGGCTCCGCAGAGGGTTCTACGCTGGGAGAGGGAGAGATGGAAGCCGCGGGGCCCGCGATATGGTCGCTGCCGCCGTTGCAGGTGCCGGGCAGGTTGTTCACATCGTACCAGCCCACAGCGGTGTCGTAGCAACTGGGCCCGGCGATCTTGCCGCTGCTGCGGCAGAAGGTGTACTGGGTCACGTTGTCGCTGAGGACCCAGCTCTTATCGGACCAGTCGTAGTTGTTGTTCAGGTATTGGATGACCGCTTTCCAAGTGACCTTACATGTGTTGGAGTCCCACAATTCCTGGCCAATCTCATAGCCGTTCCAGATGCCTGCCACACAGAAGTTGGTGCCGCCCATAAAGGTTAAGTCATAGGCGTTATCCGTGGTACCGGTCTTGGCGAACATGTCCACGCCAATGTCATACATGATATTGGCCGCCGTACCATTATACCCTTCTACAGGCCGGTGGAGCAGCTTGTTCATCACCGTGGCGTTCTCCGTGGACATAACCTGCTCGCCGGTGTTATCCCGGTTGTCCAGGATGACGTTGCCGTCGTGGTCCTTCACATAGGTGTAGGTGTAGGGCTCGTAATAATAGCCGCCATTGGCAAAGACGCAGAAAGCCGCCGTCATCTCACGAACCGTGACGCCGTAGGACATGCCGCCCAAAGCCATAGCGGACAAGCTGTGGGAGTCCTCCTCTGTAAGGGTGGTGAAATGGAGTTTCTGAGTCAGCCACTCATAGCAGGATTCCGGAGTGAGGGTCTGAGCCAGCCAGGCCGCCGGGGCGTTCTGAGAGACCTCGATGGCCTCGTCCACGTTCATGGCGCCGGTGTACTGGCGGGACACGTTCTGGGGGCCTTCCTGGGTGGAGCCCTCTCCAAAATAGCCCGGCACAGGGATATCGTTGAGCACGGAGCCATAGGTGATCTCCCCGGTCTCGATGCCCAAAGAATAGACGCTCAGAGCTTTGAAGGAAGAGCCGGGCTGCCGGGTGGCGTCGGTGGCATTGTTGTACAGGCGCACGCCCTCTCGTTCGTCACGGCTGCCCACCACCGCGATGACCCGGCCGGTGTAGGGGTCCATAACAAACAGGCCCGTCTGGATATCCGGGTCCGCGGGCATATTCTCCCCGCTGACGAACATGTTCTCCAGGTCCGTCTGGATCTGGGGGTCCATGGCGGAGTGGATCTCCAGGCCGGAGTTGTAGATCATATCCACGGCGATGTCGTAGGAATAGCCGTATGTGTCCATCAGGTCCGCGACGATATCCTCGAACATGGTGTCGATATACCAGTTCCAGTCGTTGACGTCCTGCTGTTCTTCCACGCTTTCCGTCTCCTGGGACTGGTTGCCATCAAAGGTCATGGCGGCCAGTTCTGCGGTGGCCTGGTTGTACTCCTCCTCTGTGATGGGAGCCAGCTGGCCCTCCATCTCAGAGCTGATCACCAGTTCCTGGTTGTCCCCGTTGTCAATGCCGTCGGAAAGCTCCCACATACGGTCCAGAACTGTCTGGGCGCGGGTCTTTGACTCTTCTGGGAATACCAGCGGATAGTACTGGGAAGGGTTCTGGGTAATGCCCGCAATCAGAGCGCACTCCGCCAAAGAGCACTCCCCTATGCTTTTCCCGAAATAGGTTTGAGCGGCGGCCTCAACGCCCTGGCATTGACCGCCATAGTTGACCACGTTGAGGTAGGCCTCCAAGATCTGCTGCTTAGAGTACTTCTTTTCCATGTTCAGGGCGGTAAAGATCTCCCGCACCTTTCGGAGGATGGAGTAATCATTCTCATCCGTGATGTTTTTAATCAACTGCTGCGTCAGGGTAGAGCCGCCGCCGCTGCCGCCGGAGAAGAGCTTGCGGACGGCGTTGAGGGTGGTGCGCCAGTCCACGCCGCTGTGTTCGCAAAAGCGGTGGTCCTCAATGGCCACCTGGGCGGTTTTCATATAGGCGGGTATGTCGTTCAGAGAAGCCCACACCCGGTTTTCGTCGGCGTGGATGGTCATATATTCCGTGGAGTTCCCCTCTTCGTCATCCACATAGACAAAGCTGGAATAGTTTAGGGAGATAGAGTTCAAATCCGGGGCTTCAATATCCCGGAAGCTGAGCAGAAACGCCGCCACAGAGAGGAACACCAGCACGCCTGTGATGAACAGGACGCACAGGATGGTCTTAACGGCCTTCCACACCATGCCACCCATGGTTTTGGCAGTGGCTCCGGCTGTCTGGGCAAGCTCTCCCTCGGTGCGCTGGGAGGGAATGCCTGAAGAAGTGGTATTGTACTTATTCAAATCCTTTTTATCTAACACGGTTTCCTCCTTGCGGCGCAAAAACGCCTACGGTTTGGCATAATCAGGGAAAAACATCCCATACTTCTGCCGAGGTGATATTCTTTGGATGACAAAAAGCAGAAAGACTACAAAAAGCCCACCCTGCTGCTACTGCTGGTCGCCGCGGGAGCCCTGGTGACGGCCTGCGCCGCCTTCTCCCTCCGGCAGGAGGCGGCCGTGCCCGCACAGGCAGGCACAACCCAAAACGATATGAGCTATTATACTCCAAAGCCTGCCGCAAGTCAAGAAAGCCCGGCGGCGGCCCAGCCAGAGCCGGATGGGCCCTACCGGGTGGCCCTGTATGAAGGAAAGATCGGGGTTTTCCAATTGGGAGACACCAAGCCATTTCTCACAGCGGACGTGGATGTGTACCTGCTGCCGGAAGAGGACATCGCCCTGCTGCGCAAGGGGCTGACGGCCCAAAGCCTAACAGAGGTAAAATCTATCCTTGAAGACTATGAATAAGTAAAGCCAGCGCCCTGCCGGGACCCCGGCAGGGCGCTGGCGGGCGGGAAGCTGATTTACTTCATGCCCTTCTCGTAGCTCTCGATCATCTTCTTGACCATCTGGCCGCCGATGGAGCCGGCCTGGCGGGAGGTCAGGTCGCCGTTATAACCCTGCTTCAGGCTGACGCCCACCTCAGAGGCGGACTGCTGCTTGAAACGCTCCATCGCTTCCTTCGCTTCGGGAACCATAGTAGAATTGCTTTTCATAACTCCGTTCTCCTTCAAAAGAATTTTTCTCGCGTTTGCATTAGCTAGTGTGACTCTCAAAGGAGGACTTATGAATGACAATTCTTTCTAAAAACGGGGAATTCCGCCTGCCTGGCCAGCAGTCCCCTTTTCAATCATCCGCGTTTTTCGTAATACCTGCTGGCGGCAAGGCTGAGGATCAACAGCACCACAGCCGCTCCGCACAGTGTGACAGCCACCGCAAGGGCTTCGGGGCGTTTACCCACCGCATACACAAACACCGAAAGGACGCACCCCGCGTACAGCAGCAGGTTGAACACCCGCAGCACAGCTTGGCAGCTTTTCATAGCCAGGTAAACGTCCCTTTCATCGGCGGAGGCGGCAGCTTCTTCCGCCCAGCTTTTGGTGTGGAACCCCTGGTACAGCAGCGCCAAAAACCACACTAACGCCAGGATGGCTGAAAACAGGAACCGTACTCTCCCCTGGGCGATGTAGACAAACAGGCTGAAGCCTGCCAAGACCAACGCCAAAAAGGCCAACGCGATGGCCCGTTTATTTTTCACTTTCATGCTGCATCTCCCCCTTCGGATCATCCCCGTTTTTCATAATAAAGATTGACGCACAACAACAGCAAGAAGAGGAACAGCACGGCTCCTGCCAGTGTGACCCCTACAGGCAACAGAAAGGCTACGTCAAATTTCACATAGAGCCAGAGGCTGAGAACCGACGTCAAAAACAAAACCTTATTGAAAATTCCCATAGCTGCCCTACTGGACTTCATAGCCAGGTACACGTCCCGCTCATCGCCTTGGCCAGCCACCCTCTCTTCAATGGGCTTACGGTGGAAGGCGTCGTAAAAATCAGTGACGGCCCACACTCCAGTGATAAAGCCCACCGCCAACAGTTCATAATCCACACGAGACAAAATGCAAGCAACCAGACAAATCAGGCAGACAATCCCCATCGTGCAGGCCAAAAGAAAACTTCCAACACTTTTTACACGTTTCACGGCAATCCCCTCTCAATTATTCGACTCGTGGTACAGGGCGGAGAAAAACTCCGCGAAAAAGGAAATGGTGAGGGAAAAGGCCAGCCCCACCGCGATGGCCAGAAGCAGCTTCTCCCCGGTGACGGCCCCAGCCACCAGCAGTAGCGCCATCAGACCAAAGGACACAAGGCGCCTCCAGCGGAAGGCGGAAGTACGGGTTTTCCAATTCACCAGGATATTGCGCTCATCCCGCTCCTCGATCTTGTCTTCCCGTGAGAATTTGGGAGACAGGCTGCGCAGCAGGGAGCTGACCCCCAGCAGAAGCAGCGCCCCCACCAGAATGCCGGTGGAAAGGCCGAAGTCCCGCCGCCACAAGGACAGGGCCAGGTTTAGAATACCCAGGGCGGCCATGCCCAGGCCCGCCCAGAAATTCTTCTATGATAGATTCTCACGGGTTTCATCCTCCCTTTTCAAATTCTCCTCCAGGCAGCACAGCTCCTCCACGGTGACGCCGAACACCTTGGCCATGCGGTAGCTGAGCATCAAGGAAGGGCTATACTGCCCCTTCTCAATAGAGATGATGGTGCGGGAGGAAACATGGACCAGGTCCGCCAACTGCTGCTGGGTCAGCCCGTGCTGGGCCCGCAGCTCTTTCACTTTTGTGAGCATCCCGCGCCTCCTCTCGGTTGTGAAGTTTACTTCACGTGAAGCTAACTTCATATTACACGATATTTCTCCCCTTGTCAAGGGGGGAACATAAAAAAGAGCCGCCCCTTTGCAGGGACAGCTCTCAGCCGTTTTTATGTTGTCATTGCCGCTCGTCCAGCAGCTTTTCCGTGGCGGCCAGGCGGACGCAGATGCACAGCAGGTGCATGGCCTGCCGCAGCTCCTCCTGGGGCGGGAAGGTGGGAGCCACCCGGATGTTGCTGTCGTTGGGGTCCGCCCCATAGGGGAAGGTGGCGCCCGCGTCGGTGAGCACCACGCCCGCCTCCTTGCACAGGGAGACCACCCGCTTGGCACAGCCGTTCATCACGTCCAGGTTGACAAAGTAGCCGCCGTTGGGCTTGCTCCACTTGGCGATGCCCAGGTCGCCCAGCTCCCGTTCCAGGGACTCCTCCACGATCTGGAACTTGGGCTCCAGAATCTTCCGGTGGCCTTGCATCAAGGCGTGAACGCCGTTGATGTCGTGGAGGAACAGGATGTGCCGCAGCTGGTTCAGCTTATCCGGGCCGATGGTCTGGGTGGTAATGCGGCGCTTCAGATCTTCGATATTCCGCTTACTGGCGGCCAAGGCCGCCACGCCCGCTCCGGGGAAGGAAATCTTGGAGGTGGAGGCGAAGAACAGCACGTTGTCCTCGGTGCCCTGCTTCAGGCACTCTGCATACAGGTCCAACAATGTGTCCGGCGTGTCGGTCAGGTCGTGGACGCAGTAGGCGTTGTCCCACATGATGCGGAAGTCCTTGGCGGCGGGCTTCAGGGCTGCGAACCGCCGAACAGTCTCGTCGGAATAGGTGATGCCCGTGGGGTTGGAGTACTTGGGCACGCACCAACAGCCCTTGATGGTGTCATCCTCTGCCACCAGCCGCTCGATCAGGTCCATATCCGGGCCGGTCTTCAGCATGGGGACAGGGATCATCTCAAAGCCGAAATACTCCGTCACCGCGAAATGGCGGTCATAACCGGGGGCGGGACACAGGAATTTGACCTTTTCCTGGCGGGCCCAAGGGGTACAGCCGCTGTAGCCGTGGGTAAAGCCCTGAGAGATGCAGTCGAACATCATCTGCAGGCTGGAGTTGTTTCCCAAGATGATCTGGTCCGCGGGGACGTCTATCATCTTGCTGAAGATGGCGCGCATCTCCGGCAAACCGTTCCACACACCGTAGTTCCGGCAGTCATCGCCGTTGGAGTTGGCAAACTCGCTGCGGGCGTGCAGGGCCTCTAAAACGCCCAGCGCCAGATCCAGCTGTTCGGCGCAAGGTTTTCCCCGGGCCATATTCAGCTGCAAATGCAAGCTCTTAAAGTCCTCGTACTGCTCCACGGCTTCCTGGTGGAGCTGCCGCAGCTCTTCTGTGGTTTTTGCCGCCAGCTTCATCACAACATCTCCCATTTTATGTAAAATTTGAATGGCAAAGCCCTTGGGCTGTTCATTTTCGCCCAGCAAACTTTTCATATTGTACCCTATCTCGCTAAAAAATGCAAGATGATTTTCGGTTTCCTTCATATTTTACGTTTTGTATGAGGCCGTTCCCATCCGGTGCGCTTTTCTGTGCAACCTTCTCAAGCTGTGGGACAGCCGGGAAAGAGGTTTGTAGTTTGCAGGGAAATGTGCTATAATACTTCCTGTTACGGCAAATTCGGCAACTATTTTTCAGAGTCTTATGGAGGAATCATATGGGCGGATTTTTTGGAGTAGCCTCGAAAGAGGACTGCATGTTCGACCTGTTCTTCGGGACAGACTATCACTCTCACCTGGGCACCCGCCGGGCGGGCATGGCTGTGTATGACCGGGAAAAGGGCTTTGACCGGGCCATCCACAATATTGAAAATTCCCCCTTCCGGACCAAGTTTGACAAGGACGTGGCCAGCATGAAGGGTGGGCTGGGAATTGGCTGCATCTCGGATTATGAGCCCCAGCCCCTGATTGTGCGCTCTCACCACGGCACCTATGCCATTGTCACGGTGGGCAAGATCAACAACACCAACGAGATTGTGGAACAGCTCTTTAAGAACGGCCACTCCCACTTTCTGGAGATGAGCGGGGGCGATGTGAACGCCACCGAACTGGTGGCCTCAGTCATCAACCAGAAGCCCAATCTCATCGAGGGCATCCAGTACGCCCAGGAAGTGATCGACGGCTCGATGACCATGCTCATCATGACCCCCAAGGGCATCTTGGCCGCACGGGACAAGCTGGGCCGCACCCCGGTGGCCATCGGCCGCAAAGAGGGCGCTTACTGCGTCTCCTTTGAGAGCTTTGCCTATTTGAACTTGGGCTACACCTCGGAGCGGGAGCTGGGCCCTGGGGAGATTGCCATTGTCACGCCGGAGGGCGTGCAGACCCTGGTGAAGCCTGGGGAGGAAATGCGCATCTGCACCTTCCTGTGGGTGTATTACGGCTACCCCTCCTCCTCCTATGAAGGCGTCAGCGTAGAGGAGATGCGCTACCGCTGCGGCGCCATGCTGGCCCGCCGGGACGACGCCCATCCCGACACGGTGGCCGGCGTGCCCGACTCTGGCACAGCCCACGCCATCGGCTACGCCAACGAGAGCGGCATTCCTTTCTCCCGGCCCTTTATCAAGTATACGCCCACCTGGCCCAGGTCGTTCATGCCCACGATGCAGAGCCAGCGGAACCTGATTGCAAAAATGAAGCTGATCCCCGTTCACGAGCTGATCCAGGACCGGAGCCTGCTTTTGATCGACGACTCCATTGTCCGGGGCACCCAGCTGCGGGAGACCACCGAGTTTTTGTACCAGAGCGGCGCCCGGGAGGTCCATGTGCGGCCTGCCTGCCCTCCCCTGCTTTACGGGTGTAAGTACCTGAACTTCTCCCGGTCCACCTCAGTAATGGACCTGATCACCCGGCGGGTCATCAAGGAAATGGAGGGCACCGAAGAGCCCGCCAACCTGGCGCGGTACGCCGACCCGGAGAGCGGCGAGTACAGCGCCATGCTGGAATACATCGGCAAAAAGCTGAACTTCACCTCCCTGCGCTACCACCGGCTGGACGACATGATTGAGTCTGTGGGCATTGACAAGTGCAAGCTGTGCACCTATTGCTGGGATGGCAGGGAGTGAGCCCAGTGTCCTGGGACGGCCCCAGGGGCTCATAATCCGGCAATACCGCAAGGCGGACCAAGAGGCCCTGGCAGCGCTATTTTACCAGATCCAGCGGGAGGAGTTCCCCTGGGTGGATGGGGATACCCTCTCCCTTCAAGACTTTGAGCGCGCTACAGAAGGCGAGCGGATTTTCGTTGCTGAACTTGATGGGGTTCTAGCGGGCTTTTGCTCCGTATGGGAGCCGGACAGCTTTGTCCACAATCTGTTTGTGGCAAAGGGCTGCCGCCGGGCCGGCGTGGGCAGCGCCCTGCTGGAAAGGGCCGCCCAAGAGTTCCCTCTTCCCCTTGCCTTAAAGTGCGTGGCGGAAAACCGCCCGGCACTGAAATATTACCTCTCCCATGGATGGAAAATCCAGCAAGAAGGCTACAGCCAGGATGGCCCCTACTATTTGATGGCTTTTGACGGAAAGGGATAAGAGTACAGCCTCTTCCACAGTTCACGATAAAAAGGGCGGCGGAAAAATTTTCCGCCGCCCTTTTTTCTCTATTTTCCCTTCCAATGCCCCAGCCCTGGAAGCCGGGCCCGCAAATAGGCCCGCACCTGTTCGGGAGGCCGCTCCGCAGTGGCCATGGTACCTGCCAAGAACTCTATGAGCTCCTCCAGGCTGGAGTAAACGAACTTTCCCCCGGTATAGCACCACTTGCAGTAGTCCTCATTAAAGGAGCCGTCTGGCTCCCGGCTGAGAACGCCGTCGTCCTCCAAGGGCATACCGCAGCATTGGCAGACAAGCCTTCTGGGCGAGCCCAAAAGCGTATTGATGGAAACGTCATACAGGGCGGAAAGGCGCTGGAGGATTTCCGGCCCGGGAAGGGTCTCCCCCATCTCCCATCGAGACACCGCCTGGCGGGTGACAAAGAGCCTTTCGGCCAGCTCCTCTTGGGAAAAGCCCCGCTTTGTCCGCAGGGCCAATAGAACCTCTTTGGCTTCCATTTACATTCACCTCACGGACAAGTATACAGGAAAGCCTCTGCCAGGGCAAGCAACAGGCTGTTGCTTGCCCACTTACTCCAGGAGGAAGATAGGCGCCCCAGCACCGCATGGCCCACATTCCGGAGGCCTGGGGCGGTTTCTCTCAAAAAACAAGGGGCCTGCGGCAACGCAGGCCCCTTGTGAATGTTTGGGATTTAGAACTCCGCCACACCGGTGGTGCGGGGGAAGGGCAGCACGTCCCGGATGTTGGCAATGCCGGTAAGGTACATCACCAGCCGCTCGAAGCCGATGCCGAAGCCCGCGTGCTTGTTGCCGCCAAAGCGCCGCAGGTCCAAGTACCACCAGTAGTCCTCTTCGTTGAGGCCCAGCTCCCGGATGCGCTGAAGCAGCACGTCATAACGCTCCTCACGCTGGCTGGCGCCCACCAGCTCGCCGATGCCGGGGACCAGCAGATCGGTGGCAGCCACAGTCTTGCCGTCGTCGTTGAGACGCATATAGAAAGCCTTGATCTCCTTGGGATAGTCGGTGACGAACACCGGCTTGCCAAAGTGCTTCTCCGTCAGGAACTTCTCGTGCTCGGTCTGCAGGTCGCAGCCCCAGCTCACTTTGAACTCAAACTCATCGTTGTGGGGCTCCAGGATCTTCACCGCGTCCGTGTAGCTGACCCGGACGAAATCGGAGCTGGCCACATGGCGCAGCCGGTCCAGAAGGCCCTTATCCACAAACTGGTTACAAAACTCCATGTCCTGGGGGCAGGTCTCCAGCACATAGTTGATGACATATTTGATGGCCGCCTCGATGACGTCCATGTCATCGGTCAGGTCGGCAAAGGCCATCTCAGGTTCGATCATCCAGAACTCCGCGGCATGGCGCTGGGTGTAGGAGCGCTCCGCCCGGAAGGTGGGACCGAAGGTGTACACCTTGCCGAAGGCCATGGCCATGCACTCCGCCTCCAGCTGGCCGGATACCGTGAGGGACGTGGGCTTCTGGAAGAAGTCCTCCTTGTAGTTGACGGTGCCGTCCTCGTTCTTGGGCAGGTTCTCCAGGTCCAGGGTAGTCACCTGGAACATCTCCCCCGCGCCCTCGCAGTCGCTGCCAGTGATGATGGGGGTGTGAGCGTAGACGAAGCCATTCTCCTGGAAGAATTTGTGAATGCCGAAGGCCGCCGCAGAACGCACCCGGTAGGCCGCGCTGTACAGGTTGGTGCGGGGCCGCAGGTGGGCAATGGTGCGCAGGAACTCCACCGTGTGGCGTTTTTTCTGCAGGGGGTATTCCGGAGAAGAGGCGCCCTCCACCACGATCTCAGAGGCGTGAATCTCAAAGGGCTGCTTGGCCTGGGGGGTCTCCAACAGGGTGCCCGTAACGCGCAGGGCAGCGCCCACATTCTGGGAAGCGATCTCCTTGAAATTCTCGATCTTCCCATCTTCAAACACCACCTGCACACCTTTGAAGGAGGTGCCGTCGTTCAGGTCGATAAAGCCCAGGGCTTTGGAGTCCCGGATAGACCGGGCCCAGCCGCAGACGGTGACGGTCTTCCCCGCATAGGAGGGAAGGTCCTTGTAAAACGCTGCTACTTCGTCTCTCTTCATACTCTGGCGCGGCACCAAAAGCCGCTCCCTTCCTTTCCCTTTCAAATTGAAACAATGAATACATGATACCCCACGAAAGCCCATCTGGCAAGGGGAAAATATGAAAAAACGCTGAATTCAAAGAATTCAGCGTTTTAATGGCGGAGAGGATGCGACTCGAACGCACAATGCCTTGCGGCACACCACATTTCCAATGTGGCTCCTTACCATTAGAATACCTCTCCGTATGGCGCTTGATTATTATAACGGATGTTTCCGAAAAAATCAAGAGGGAAATGAAAAATTTTTTTCTTTTCTTTTTTCGGCCCTTTTTCCCCTCTTTTTTCCAGGGCACGCCGGCGCCCCGTGCTGCTTCCCCTTTGGATTTGTGTTAAATCCATGTAAAATTCGCCGGAATTCCCGCAAAAAACAGCGATTGTGATTTGAACATCCCCCTGGATTTTGGTATAATAAAAAAAGTTCAAAATTCATTTTTTAGGAGGGGTTCCTCTTGAACAAGAAAAGCGCAGCCCGCGCGGCCGCTGTCATTGAGATCGGCACCAACAATGTACGGATGCGGGTCTCCCAGTGGAGCAAGGGCCGCCTTGCCACGCTGGACCGCCTGGAGTATCCCGTCAGCCTGGGGCACGATGTGTTTTCCAGCGGGTCCATCAGCTTTGACAGCCTGCGGGAAATCTCCAGCGTGCTCTCTAAATTTTCAGCCGCGCTGCTTTCCTACAATATCGAGAAGCCCAAGGTCATCTCCTGCACGGCCCTGCGGGAGGCTAAAAACCGGGCTTTGGTGGCGGATCAGCTGAAGGTGCGCAACGGCGTAGACGTGACCGTGCTGGAGGACAGCCAGGAAAAGGCCTACATCTATCAGGAAATCATCGAAAAGCTCAACGGCTGCCAGCTGGAAAACGGCAACACCATGATCGCCTATGTGGGCTCTGGCAGCATTGGCGTGGCCGTGTATGACGGGCAGCGGGTTGTTTATTCCCAGAACATCTCCATGGGCGCCTTAAAGCTGCACGACGTGCTGCGGAGCCTGCGCCAGGAAGCGGAGGACTTCCATTATATTATAGAGGAATACCTGGACACCATTTTCAACCGCATTGCCATCTCCGGCTTCCAGGTTAAAAACCTGATCCTCACGGGCTCGCAGCTGGAACTGGTGGCCAGCCTGTGCGAAGCCAAAAAATCCGGCGCCCCCTATGAGATCAGTGTGAAAAAGCTCACCAGCCTATACCAATCCCTGCGCACTGCCACGGCAGAGAGCATTGCCAACCGCTTTGGCATTTCCGAGGAGCGGGCGGCCCTGCTGTACACATCGCTTTCCATCTACACGGGTTTTCTGCGGTTTTGCCCTCAGGCGGAAACCGTTATCTCTCCCCCGGTGGACATTTCCGAAGCCATTCTTCGCCGTACGCTGATGCCCAAGGCGGCTTCCACCCTTGCCGCCGACTTGCGGGAAAGCGCCATTGCCTGTGCCCAGACCACAGCGCGGAGCTTTGGATGTGACCTGGAACACTCTGCCGCCATCGCCGGGACCTGCAGTAAGCTCTTTGACCGGCTGAAGAAGATCCATGGGCTGGATTCCTCTAAGCGGCTGCTGCTGGAGCTGGCGGCCATTCTTCACAGCTGCGGCAGCTTTGTGAACGTGCGGCAGCACAACCAGTGCACCTTCGACCTGATTAAGGGCATGGATATCTTCGGCCTGCGCCAAAGCGAGGTGCTGGAGACCGCTTTTGTGGCGGGCAGCATTTCGGACAACCTTTCTGTGGAGGAAAACCCGGATTTTGCCTGGCTGCCTATGGAGGAGCGCATTGTCATCTCCAAGATGTCCGCCATTTTCCGGCTGGCCAACGCCCTGGACAAGTCCCACCGGGGCAAGCTGCGGGACCTGAAGATCACCCTGGAGGACGACCAGGTGATCTTTAAAGCCAAAGCTTCAGAAAACACGCTGCTGGAGCGGTGGGCCTTTGCGGAATCGGCCCAGTACTTTAAGGAGGTGTTCGGCCTTTCCCCCGAGCTCTCCATCAAATTTGACATGATATGAGGTGTTATTTATGGCGGAAAAGAGGATGCCCTATTACAATCGGGAACTGAGCTGGATGGACTTTAACGCCCGGGTGCTGGAGGAGGCCACGAAAAAGGAAAACCCCTTGATGGAGCGGCTGCGTTTTCTGGCCATTACCGGGTCGAACCTGGATGAATTTTTCATGGTGCGTGTGGCTGGCGTCAAAGCCCAGGTTAACTCAAAATACAAGCAGAAGGGCAACGACTTTGACTTAACCCCCCAGGAGCTGCTTCCCCTTTTGGAAGAAAAGACCCACCGCTTTATGGAGCGGCAGTACTCCTGCCTGCACCGCTCCATTCTTCCTGCCCTGGAAAAGCAGGGCATCCGGTTCCTCTCTGTGGAAGAAATGGACGGCAGGCAGAAGGAGTACCTCTCTCAGTACTTTCAGCGGGTTCTGTTCCCCGTGCTGACCCCCTTGGCGGTGGACAGCAGCCGCCCCTTCCCCCTGCTGGCCAACAAGTCCCTGAATATTGCCGTATGCCTGAAAAGCAAAGAACACAATAAAGAGGAAAAGGTGTTTGCCATTGTGCAGGTGCCCTCCATCCTCCCGCGGTTTTTAGAGCTTCCCGCCAATGCGGGGGTCCGGCAGTTCACCCTGCTGGAGGAGGTCATTATCCACAAGCTGGACGAGCTGTTTGAGCTACACGATATTGTGGCCGCCTGCCCCTTCCGGGTGACCCGGGACTCTGACCAAGAGATTGATGACGAGGCCGAGGACTTTATGAGCGAGGTGAAGAAGTCCATCAAGCGGCGCAAGCGGGGCCGGCCTGTGCGGCTGGAGCTGCTGAACAAATGCAACGCCTCCATCAAAAGTTTTCTCATTGAAATGCTGGGCATCAAGAAGAACGAGATCTATGAGGTGCCCGGCCCCCTGGATTTGACCTTCCTCTCCAAATTTGCGGGGGTGAAGGGGTTCGAGTCCCTGTGCTTTGAGCCCATCCGCCCGGTGACCCCTCCGGCGGACTTCTGGGGCTACACGGACATTTTTGAGGCCATACGGGAGAAGGACCGAATGGTGCACCACCCCTATGAGAGCTTTGACTGCGTGGTGCAGTTCATCGAACAGGCGGCCGAGGATGAAAATGTTCTGGCCATCAAGCAGACGCTGTACCGGGTCTCCGGCAACTCGCCCATCATCGCGGCGCTGATCAAAGCCGTGGAGAACGGCAAACAGGTGACCGTGCTGGTGGAACTGAAGGCTCGCTTTGACGAGGAGAACAACATCAACTGGGCCAACAAGCTGGAAAAAGCGGGCTGCCACGTTATTTACGGCCTGCAGGGGCTGAAAACCCACTGCAAGATCGCCCTGGTGGTGCGCCAGGAGGAGGACGGCATCCGCCGCTACCTGCACCTGGGCACCGGCAACTACAACGACTCCACCGCCAAGATCTACACGGACGTGGGCCTGTTCACCTGCAACAGCCAATACGGGGCGGACGCCTCTTCCCTGTTCAACGTGATCACAGGCTATTCCCGGCCCCCGGAGTACCGCCACTTTGTGGTGGCGCCCCATGGGATGCGGGCCTTCTTCCGCCGGATGATCCAAAACGAGACGGAAAACGCCAAAAAGGGCCTGCCCAGCGGCATCACCGCCAAGGTCAACTCCCTGGTGGACCCGGAGATCATCTCCCTGCTGTACGAGGCTTCTCAGGCGGGAGTACCCGTAAAACTGGTGGTGCGGGGCATCTGCTGCCTCATTCCTGGGCTGGAGGGCGTCAGTGAAAACATCACGGTCATCAGCATTGTGGGACAGCTGTTGGAACACAGCCGGGTATTCAAGTTTGAAAACGCGGGCAACCCCAAGATCTACATGGGCAGCGCCGACTGGATGCCCCGCAACCTGGACCGCCGCATTGAGCTGGTGTTCCCCATTGAGGACGAAGACCTGAAACAGCGGGCCTTTGAGATTCTGGACATTCTGCTGAACGACAACACCAACGCCCGGATGATGCTGCCGGACACCAGCTATCAGCACGTATCCCGCCGCGGCCGCACTGCCTGCAGCAGCCAGCTGACCTTCTACCGCATTGCCAAGGAGCGCCTGAAGGCCAAGGAAGAGCTGCAGAAGGACAGCCCTCTCATCCCCATCCATTCCGCTGAAGAGAGCGCAGGCACTTGACAGCGGAAGGAAGTTTGGTACAATATTGGTATAAAATGCTGCCGGAAAGAGTCGGGTACTGGCGGCTGGGCAGATGATTTTCAGAGAGGATGATCAAATTGAAGCGTGTGGGTATTTTGACCAGCGGCGGTGACTGCCAAGGCTTAAATGCCGCCATCCGCGGCGTGGCCAAGGGACTCTATCAGGAATTTGGCAAGGATGTGGAAATTTACGGCATTAAGGATGGCTACAAGGGGCTGATCTTTGGAGAATATAAGAAGATGGCAGAGTCGGATTTTTCCGGCATTCTCACTTTGGGGGGCACGCTGCTGGGCACTTCCCGCCAGCCCTTCAAGACCATGCGGGTCATTGACGAAAACAGCGTGGACAAAGTGAAGTCCATGAAGGAAAACTACAAGAAAATGAAGCTGGACTGCCTGGTGATCCTGGGGGGCAACGGCACCCAGAAGACCGCCAACCTGCTGCGGGAAGAGGGGCTGAACGTCATTCACCTGCCCAAGACCATCGACAACGATATCTGGGGCACTGACGTGACCTTTGGTTTCCACAGCGCGGTGGAGATCGCCACCAATGTCATCGACTGCATCCATACCACAGCCACCTCTCACGGGCGGGTATTTATTGTGGAGGTGATGGGCCACAAGGTGGGATGGCTGACTCTGTCCGCGGGCATTGCGGGCGGCGCGGACGTCATTCTGCTGCCGGAGATCCCCTATGACATTGACAAGGTGGCCAAGTGCCTGAACGACCGCATCAAACGGGGCAAAAAATTCTCCATTCTGGCGGTAGCCGAGGGTGCCATCTCCAAGGAGGAGGCGGCCCTTTCCAAAAAAGAGCGGAAAAAGGCCCGGGAGAATTTCCCCCATCCCTCCATTGTGTACCGCATTGCCGAGGAGCTTTCTGAGAAGATCGACAACGAAATCCGGGTCTGTGTGCCAGGCCATTTCCAGCGCGGCGGCAGCCCCTGTGCCTATGACCGGGTTCTGTGCACCCGGCTGGGGGCCACTGCTGCCCGGTTCATCAAGGAAAAGACCTTTGGCGTGATGGTGGGCATGGTGAACGGTCAGTGCACACCTGTGCCGCTGGAGAATGTAGCCGGCAAGCTGAAGAGCGTGCCTGTGGACTGCGATGAGATCAAGGCTGCCCGGCAAATTGGAATCAGCTTTGGCGATTGATTTCCCCTTTTATAAGCAATAACGCGTGCCCGGCAAGGTGCTCTTTGCCGGGTTCCGCTATTTTATCAAACATACCATGAGGAGTTGTTTTTATGAAATTCTCTGTCAGTCTCTACAGTTTTTACAGCGCCATTCAAAGCGGGGAGATGACCTCTGAGGAGTGCATCCTCGCCGCCAAGGAGCTTGGCTTCGACGCGGTGGAAGCCGTGGACTTCGTGAACTTCAGCGGCACCCAGGAGGAAATGGAGGCCCAGGCCCGGCACCTGAAAGAGGTGGCGGACCGCTGCGGCTTGCCCTTCTCTTCCCTGGCTGTGGCCGCGGACTTTCTCAACGGCAGCGGCGGCAACCTGGAGCAGGAAGTCCAACGGGTGAAGAGCTGGGTGGACATCGCCGCGCTGCTGGGAGCGCCCCGGATGCGCCACGACATCACCCAGGGATACGCCCGGGATTCCGGCAAGTACCAGAGCTATGACAGCCTGCTCCCCACCCTGGCCCAGGCAACCCGGGAGGTGACAGAGTACGCTGCCGCTAAGGGCGTGGTTACCATGACAGAGAACCACGGCTTCTTCTCCCAGGACTCGGAGCGGGTGGAGAAGCTCTACACAGCGGTGGGGCACCCCAACTTCGGGCTGCTGTGCGACATAGGGAACTTCCTGTGCGCCGATGAGGACCCCGCCCAGGCGGTGGCCCGGCTGGCCCCCTACGCCAGGTACGTCCACGCCAAGGATTTCATTGTAAAGCCCTTCTACAGCGAAGACCCCGGCGAGGGCGCCTTCCGCACCCGGGGCGGCAATTTCCTGCGGGGGACTGTCATCGGCCACGGCAATGTGCCGGTGAAGCAGTGCCTGCATCTGCTGAAAGCCGCAGGATATGACGGCACTGTGGCCATTGAATTTGAAGGGATGGAGCGCCCGTTGGACGCGGTGCGCATTGGCCTTGCCAATTTGAAAAAGTATTGGAGTGAAGTGTAATGTCTGTAAAAGACGTGTTTCTTGATCTGGTCTCCTACAGCACTGGCTCGGACGAGACCACCGGCACCACCCCCAGCACCCCGGGCCAGAAGGTGCTGGGCGCCCACATCGTGGAGCACATGAAGTCCATCGGCATAGAGGACGCCCACATGGACGAGCTGGGGTATGTGTATGGCACCATCCCCGCTACGGACGCCCGCAAGAACACCGTGGGCTTTATCGCCCACATGGACACCTACGGCGGCGTCTGCGGAGAAAATATCAAGCCCCAGGTCATTGAAAATTACCAGGGGGACACCATCGCCTTGGGGACCAGCGGCCTGTCCCTCTCCCCTGCGGAGTACCCCGCCCTGAAAGAGCAGGTGGGCAAAACCCTTATCACCACCGACGGCACCACCCTGCTGGGGGGCGACGACAAGGCCGGCGTGGCGGAGATCCTCTGTGCGGCGGCGGAGATTCTGAAAGAGGGGAAGCCCCACGGCACCGTCAAGATCGGCTTTACCCCGGATGAGGAGATCGGAGAGGGCGCCGACCACTTTGATGTGGAGGGCTTTGGCTGCGACTATGCCTACACCGTGGACGGCGGCACCCTGGGGGAGCTGGAGTATGAGAACTTTAACGCTGCCTCTGCCACGGTGGAGGTGGAGGGCTTCTCCATTCACACCGGTGGCGCCAAGAACAAGATGGTCAACTCCATGAGCGTTGCCATGGAATACTGCGCCCTGCTCCCCAAAGAGCAGGTGCCGGAGCACACAGAGCTGTATGAGGGCTTCATCCACTTAGATTCCATCCAGGGCAACGTGGAGCACACCACCATGCAGTTTATCATCCGGGATCACGACAAGGAGCTCTTTCAACGGAAGAAGGAGCTGATGGGCCAGGCGGCTTCTTACATCAACGCGAAGTATCCCAGCCAGCCTTTGACCCTGACAGTGAAGGACACTTATTACAACATGAAGGAGAAGATCCTGCCCCGCATGGACATTATCGAAACCATGGAGCGGGCCATGCGGGAAAACGGCGTGGAGCCCATTACCCTGCCCATCCGCGGGGGCACTGACGGCGCCCGGCTCTCCTTTATGGGACTTCCCTGCCCCAACATCTGCACAGGCGGCGCCAACGCCCACGGCAAGCTGGAGTATGTGGTACTGGAGGACATGGAGAAAATTAAGGACATCATTAAGACCGCCGTTTACAACGTGGAGTGAGGGGGGCTTATGCTGCGATTTGGAACCATCGGCTCGGGATGGATTTGTGATGAGTACATCCACGGGGCCAAGGACAGCGGTTTGTGGGAACTGACGGCAGTGTATTCCCGCACCAAGGAACGGGCGGAGGAGTACGCCCGGCGTCACGGCGCCAAATACGCCTTTACCAACTTGGAAGAGATGGCCGCCTCTGACTACATCGACGCGGTGTATATCTCCAGCCCCAATGCCCTCCACTATGAACACAGCAAGGCTTTTTTGGAGCGGGGCAAGCACGTCATCTGTGAAAAACCCCTGTGCGCCCAGGCCAGCAAGGTGCGGGAACTGCAGCGCATTGCCCAGGAGCATGGCGCAGTGTTTCTGGAGGCCATCATGTACCTGCACCTCCCCCAGCGGAAACTGCTGGAGGACACCCTGCAGCAGCTGGGGCAAATCAGCCTGGTAAAGCTGGACTTCTGCCAGCGTTCCTCCAAGTTGGACCGGTATTTGCAGGGGGAACTGCCCAACATCTTCAACCCGGCCCTGGAGACCGGCGCTTTGATGGACCTGGGGGTCTACTGCGTGTACCCGGCCCTGGCCCTGTTCGGGAAGCCGGAGAGCTTCTCCCTCCGGCCCCACATGATGGAGAGCGGGGCCGATGGGGCGGGCATTGCCACGCTGCGATACCCCGACAAGCTGGTGACGTTGACCTACTCCAAGCTGGGGCAGGCCGGGGCCAACAGTGACTTCCAAGGCACGGAGGGCACCCTCTCTGTGGAATCCATCTCCCGGCTGGCCGGATTTTCTCTGTGGCGCAAGGATGGAACAAAAGAGGCCCTCTATGGGGATGACGAAAAGTACAAACTGATGGGCTGGGAAGCTAAGGACTTTTTCCGGTACATCACAGAGCCGGATGCCTCCGCCGCTGAATACGCCCGGTGCTCGGAGCTGGCCCTGCAGGTCTCTGAACTGATGGAGGCCATGCGGGACCAGGCAGGCATCCACTTTGCCAGCGATAGAAGGTAAAAGTAATTATGTAGAAAAAGGAACGGTAAGGCTTTTCGTGCCCTGCCGTTCCTTTTTTTGCGAAAGGGGGGTTATTCCGTTGTAATGTACGGCTCCAGCTTGGCAAAGGTCTTTTCCCCTATACCGGAGACATCCATCAGCTCTTGCACGTCATAAAAACCGTTGTTCTGTTCCCGGTAGTCGATGATGCGCTGGGCGATAACCGGCCCCACACCGGGCAGCTTATCCAGCTCCTCCAGGGTAGCGGTATTGATGTTGACGCTCTTTTCCACCAGCACTTCTTGGGGTCCCTCCGGGTCGGGCTCTACCAGCTCTTCCCCCGAAGAAGCGCTTGAAAAGGCCGAAGCTTCTAAGGCAAGGGAGCCTTCCTCTTGGATGGGCGCTGTCTCCTGAGAAGGGAGGCCCATCTCTGCCGGAGCAGCCGTTGGCTGGACCACCACTTGATACAGCTGGATAGGCTGGGAACTATACAGGCCCAACAAGGCCGCCGCTGTGATGACGGCCGCAGTCAAGATAATGGCTCCGCGGATTTTCGTCTCCCGATCCATGTGTCACACTTCCTTCAGCTTGCGGAGAAACGCAGTGAAATAGGGGGGCAAGGGCGCTTCAAACTCCAAGTACTCTCCGGTGCGGGGGTGGACAAACCCGATTTTTCCCGCATGGAGGCACTGGCCTTCCAGGGAGGTGATGACTTTTTTGGGGCCATATACAGGATCTCCCGCTACGGGATGGCCTAGAAACGCCATATGCACCCGGATTTGATGGGTGCGCCCTGTTTCCAGCCGGAGGCGCAGCTGAGTAAAGCCTTGAAACCGCTGAACCACCCAGAAATGCGTCACGGCCCGCCGCGCGCTGGGGGACTGAGGCAGCACAGCCATTTTCTTCCGGTCTGTGGGATGGCGCCCTAAGGGCTGGTCCACTGTGCCGGAGTCCTCCTTGAAAGTGCCGTAAACCACCGCGCTGTACTCCCGGGTAAAGGAGTGGGCCTGAATCTGCTGAGCCAAATGGTTGTGGGAAAAATCGTTTTTTGCCACAATCAGCAGGCCGCTGGTGTCTTTGTCAATGCGGTGGACAATCCCCGGGCGAGCCACCCCGTTGATACCAGAGAGGGAGCCGCCGCAATGATACAGCAGCGCATTGACCAGCGTTCCGCCCGGATGCCCCGGCGCGGGATGGACCACCATGCCCTTAGGCTTGTTCACCACCAACAGGTCGCTGTCCTCATAGACAATATCCAGGGGAATCGCCTCTGGGAGGACCTCCAGAGGGCGCACCTCAGGAAGCTCCACTATCAACAGGTCCCCGGGCTTCAACTTAGCGCTTTTGGAAACCGGTTTTCCTCCACAGGTGACGCACCCCTCTTGAATTAAATTCTGCACAGCGGAACGGGTCAAGTCCTCCAGGGCGGCGGAAAGCAGCTTGTCCACCCGCTGGCCCGGCTCTTCCACAGGGATTCTCCTCTGCAGGCTCATTTCCCGTCTTCCCCCTCCGGAGAGAGGCTTCTTTCCTTATAGGAAAAGAACAGCATATGGATGACAAACAGCACGGCACCCACCGTGATGCAGCAATCGGCGAAATTGAAAACATACCCAAAAAACAGCACATGGATGAAGTCCACCACAAAGCCGTGAACTATGCGGTCGATGAGATTTCCCAAGCCCCCCGCAATCAAAAGGGCCGAGGTGGTGTAGCTGAAAAAGCTGTGGTGCTTGTAGCGGAACAGGAGCACTAAAATTACAGCGGCGGCAATCACCGTTACTGCAATGACAAGCCAGATAGCGCTCTTGAACAGGCCAAAAGCCGCTCCTGTGTTTTCTACATAGGTCAGCTCCAGCAGCCCGGGGATTACCGTGACAGTTCCCACGGGCTTGAGCGCAGTGAGCACAAAGTATTTCGAGATCTGGTCAATGGCAAGCAGCACCACTGCCACCACCAGGACAGCCACGCCTGTGGCTACGCTTCGATTTCTGTTTTCCGGTTTCAAAATGATCTCCTTTTCCTTGGGACAGTGTACAAAAAGGGCGCAAAAACCGATTTGCGCCCAAAGGTTGTGCCCCATCATTTCCTGCGTTTTTTCTTTCCTAGGTCCACATTGTCCCCAAATTCCAGGTTGCTGAAGTTGGACTCTTTTTCCCTCTTCAAGGATTCTGGGATATCGCTGTAAGCCGTAAGGTCAATACCCACCTGAGAGAGGTCGTCATCCAAATAAGGGGCCGTTTGCTCCTCGCTTAGATCCACCTTATCATGGAGGGAGCGGGGCGCCGGAGAGGAGGGCTCGGCAGACCTGCGGGGAACCGGCTGCGGCTCCGGCTGGACAGCGGGGGCTTCCTCTACCAATTCAGGTTCGGGCTCCGGTTCCGGAAGGGGTTCCGGCTCCGGCTCGGGCTGGGGTGCCGGGGCCGGCTCAGGGGCGGGCCGGCTCTCCGGCTGCTGCGCAGCAGCCGGGGCGGGAGGGGTCTCTTTGATGCGGAAGCTGGGAATATGGTTGATGCTCTCCAAATGCTTTTTATACATCTCCAGCAGGGAAACGCGGAAAGCAGAGACCTGGCGTTTCATCTCCTCCAGCTCTGAGCGCTTGCGGTCCACCTGCTCGGCATACTCGCGGGCAGCGCGGGCTGCGTCATCCCGGGCGTTGGCCAGGATGCGCTTGGCGCTCTCTTCCGCGTCCGCCACCATGACGGCTGCCTTGCCCTGGGCCTCTTTGATAGACTCTTTTGCAATGCGTTGGGCGCTGAGGATCGCCTCCTTGATGCCATCCTCTTCCTCCCGGTAGGATTCAATCTTTTGCGCCAGGATGCCCAGCTTCTTTTGCAGCTCTGCGTTTTTCGCCTTCAGCTCGTTAATTTGGCCGTTCACCTCATTCAGCTGGTCGCTGAGCTGGGCGTTCTGCTGCAAGGCGTCGTCCCTCTCGGCTTGAAGCTGAGTGAAGGACTCGACCACCTCGTCGATAAAATTATCCACGTCCTCCGCCTTATACCCGGAAAAGCTCGCTTTTCCAAAGCTCACTTCGTTGATTTCCTTCACGGTCAACATGTTGGAAGTCCCCCTTATTGATATTTCCTGCATTTCACCACAAGCCGGCCTTTGCCGGTGGTCGGCCCCAGCTGGTCCAGCAAAAACTTTCCCTGCCGGCGCACCGAAACCTTATCTCCCTCTTGCAGCCTGGAAGAAGGCGAAAGCGCCTCCCGATGATTTACTGAAACCAGACCGGCGGCAATTAAGCCAGCTGCCTTTTCCCGGCTGGTGCGGCACAAAAATGCCACCAGGCAGTCCAGCCGCGGCGATGCCACAACGCCGCTCATGTCCAAAAAAGTCCGGGCAATGGGAAGGGGCTCCTCCCGGGAAAGAGAGGCCTTTACCCCCACCCGGCCGATCTTTTCAATGTTCTGTAAAAAATACTCCGCCATTTCCTCACGGAGGAAGGCAACGCACCGTCCCTCCCCCACCAAGATATCCCCCACCACATCCCGCTCCACACCCAGGGCCATGAAGGAACCTAAAAAATCCCGATGGGTAAGGGTAAATTCCTTCCGGTAGGAAAGTGAGAGCGGCACAATAGGAAAGTGCTGGGGGGCGGGCTCCAGGTATTCTGGAAAAAAGCCCAGCATCACACGCTCCGCCTCCTCATAACCGCCCCAAAACAGAGTGGACACCCTGCGGCGGGAGAGAAAATCCTCACAAAAGGCGGCCTGGGCTTCATCCAAAAAACCCAAGAAGCATGGGCGTTTTTGCCCCAGCCGGCTGTAATCCTCCAGCCGGGCGGCAAGCAGCTCTTGTTCCTTTGTCATCGGCCTTCCGCTTAAAAGTAAAGCCCGCTGTTTTCCAGCTCATCTAAGACGTCATCGCCGGTCAAATCCACATTGTAGGGCGTAATAATAAACGTGTTGGTGGCGATGCGCTTGATTTTCCCATTGTTGGCATAGGCCACACCGCTGAGAAAATCCACAATGCGGCGAGAGACCTCTTTCTCTGTCTTCTCCAGATTGAGCACCACGGTGTGGCGCTTTAAAAGCTCATCGGCCACAGCCCGGGTTTCCTCCCCAAAGGAGATGGGCTTGAACAGCACCACCTGAAGCTGGGCTTTGGCGTTGATGTTCACCACCCGGTTACCGCCGGAAGACTCGCTCCGGGAAGCAAAATCGGAAAAAGAATAGGAAGAGGAGCGGCGGGGCTCGCTGTAAGAGCTGCGGCTGGAGGAGCTCTCCTCCTCCGGCTGCTCGTCCTCATAATAATCTTCGTATTCATCCTCCGGCGGATTCCACATTTTGTGGAGCTTATCGACCAATCCTGCCATATGGTATCAACCTCCTGAAAACGATAGTGTGTTAGTGCTGGGGATACACCCTTTTTCCGAAAAGCGAGGAACCCACCCGCACCATGGTGGCCCCGCAGGCGATGGCTTCTGGGAAGTCAGAGGACATTCCCATGGATAAGCAGTTCATAGATACATTATCTAATTTTTTCGCCGCTATGTCAACATAAGATTGCCGCATGGCGGAAAAATAGCCGCGAAGTTTTTTCACGTCCTCACAGATGGGTGGAATGGCCATAAGCCCCTCCACCTGGATGCCGGGCAGCTGCCGGACTTCGTCCACCACCTCCAGAAGGGCCTCGGGCAGCACGCCGCCCTTGCTCTCCTCCCGTCCGATGTTCACCTCGATGAGCACTTTCATCGTGGTGTTCTCCCGCTGGCACAGGCGGGAGATCTCTCGGGCCAGCCTGACGCTGCCCACCGACTGGATGCAGCTGACCTTCCCCATCAGATACTTGACCTTGTTGGTCTGCAGCTGGCCGATGAACTGCACGTCGCAGTGGGCCCGGTCCAAGCCGTCGTATTTTTCCAAGAGCTCCTGCACCCGGTTCTCCCCTATGCAAGAGAGCCCCCTGCTGATGGCGTGGTTAACCACCTCCAAGGGCACGGTCTTGGTGGCCGCCAGCAGGGTGACCTCCTCTGGCCTGCGCCCTGCCTGGACCGCCGCCTGGGCAATCTGCTCCAGCACCCGGGGGTAGTTCTCGTCGAATGCCGCGCAGCGTTCATCGAACGATTTTTCCATCATATAGGTCCGTCCCTTCTACTACAACTTGGTCGTACAGCTGGATTGTGGAATCCGTCACCAGCATGGACTGTTCCTCTTCCGTAAGATTCGTCCTGCAGATTGCATATCCATTGACCGTTTGGTCCGTAAAGACTTGCACAAACTCCAGCTGCCCGCCATAGAGCACATACACGCCCTTGACATTTTCCTGCACCTGGGTAACCGTATTCCCTGCCTCATCGGTGGTGGCATACTCCACATCCGCAAAACGAATGGCCCTCTCGTTCACCAACACGCCCGAGTACGTGTTCACCGTCACCTGGATGGCCTCATTGCGCACCGCGGCAATATCCGCGTCCATGGTGGAGCACTGGAACACCACCGCCGTCTTGCCGCTTTCCCCGTCGGAATTCCGCGCCAGCACCTTTGCGGGAATCTGTTCCGTGCTGGCAAAGGGGATATCCAAATACACGTCCTCCACGCCTTCAAAATGGACCATGTCATCCTCATCGAAGACGCAGACCGCGTACCAGTTAAAATCCTGGCAGATTTTCCCAACCGCATCTGTGGAAGAGGGCTGCTGCTCTAAAAGCTCCTCCGCCTGGGCCACCGTAATGCTCTCCACCTGGGAAATATCCATCACATTTTCCAGGCCGTCCACAGTGCTGATAAAGTAGCCCGCTTCCGGGGCCAGGATGCTCCCCGTTGCAGAGCCAGTCTGGCTAGCCAGGGTATCCCGCTGGCTCTGCAGCTGGCTGATGCGCTGGCTGTAATCTTCCGCGCTCTCCTCGCCGGTAATCAGCTGGCGCCGGATGAGGGCATTCTGCAGCTCTCCCTTTTGGGTGTTCAGCCCGGAAAAATCATTTTCATTGACCAGCTGGCTGATCCCCTCCAAAGCGGAATAGATCTGGTCCCCCAGCATGGAAGGGTTGGCCACATAGAAATTGGCCGTCTGCGAAAGAGACTGCAAATTTTCGATCTCCTGGTCCAACTGGTCCAGTTCCCGCTGAGAGGCTGCGTCGCTCTCATTGGAAAAGATGTCTGCGATCACCCCGCCCCGGGAAACCCGAGAGCCATCCGCCACCCGATAGCTGAGCACGCCGGAGTAGCTCTCATCAATGACCGTTTCGTTGCGAAGGATGAAGCCCTGGGCCTGCAGCACATCAGAGACCTCTCCATACATGGCGGTTTCGGTCCGGATGCTCTGGTGGGTGGCCTGATAGGCCTGATAGCCCACATACAGCAGCACAAGGAAGGCCAGGACCACTGCGCCAAGGGTTCGTATCTTCTTACTGTTCAAAGGCCGTGCCTCCTTTCACAACGCCCCACTTCGCCAGCTGGGCCAGGCTTTCATCCAGCAGCGCCTGGTGGTTGGAAAAACTGTCCACATAGAGGAACTCCACCCGTTCCTCCCGCTTAAACCAGGTGATCTGCCGCTTGGCGTACCGGCGGCTCTCCCGCTTGATGCTCTCCACCGCTTCCGCAAGGGAGGCCTCCCCCCGGAAGTAGGGGAACAGTTCCTTGTAGCCGATGGCCTGGGCGGCGGTGGGGATTCTCTCGGAGCCCTGGCAGCGATTGAAAAACAACCTTGCCTCCTCTAAAAGGCCCTGTTCCAGCATTCTGTCCACCCGCTGGTCAATCCGGCGATACAGAGCCTCGCGGTCCCGATAGGTGAGGCAGAGCATGACGTATTGATACGGAGACTGCGCTGTGCGGGAACGCTCTGCCTGCTGGGAAAAGGGCTCGCCGCAAAGCTGGATATACTCCAAAGCCCGAACCACCCGCTTCACATTGTGGGGATGGATTTCCTCCGCCGCCTTGGGGTCAAGCTCCTGCAGGCGCCGGTAAAGGGCATCCGCCCCCTGCTCTTCCGCCTGCCGGAACAGCTTCTGGCGCAGTGCCTCATCCCGTCCATTTTCCTCAAAGGAGAAACCCCGCAGCAAAGAACGGGCATACAGCCCTGTCCCCCCCACCAAAACGGGAAATTTGCCTCTGGCGCGGATGCCCTGAATCGCCTTCCCGGCAGCCTCTACATAGTCGGAGACGCTGAAAGGCTGGTCCACCTCCAGGCATCCCACCAAGTGGTGGGGTACCGCAGCCAGCTCTTCTGAGGTTGGCTGGGCCGTGCCAATGGGAAGGCCCCGGTAGACCTGCATGGAATCGCAGGAGACCACCTCGCCGCCCAGGCGCTGGCACAGCCCGATGCCCAATTCTGTCTTTCCTGTGGCGGTAGGGCCCACCACGGCCGCCACAGGGATTCGATTCTCTGCCATATCACACACGTCCAAACTGCCGCTCGATATCCCGGCGGCGCAACAGGATGTACACTGGACGGCCATGGGGGCAATACCGCACATCGGGATTGCGCTCCAGCTCCTGGGCCAGGGAGACCATCTCCTCCCGGGTGATGGAGTCCCCCGCCTTCATGGCGGCGCGGCAGGCCACGTTGTGATACACCCAGTCCTGATGCTCCGTGGTCATCCGGTCCTTTAAAGAGGCCAAATAACCCGCAATCTCCATCACAGCCCCAGCTGCGTCCCCCCCATCCAACAGCAGGGGGGCCGAGCGCACCAGCACTGTACCGGTTCCGAAGTCCTCCACCTCGAACCCCGCTTGAGAGAAAGCCTCCAGATGGTTCAAAACCGCCGTGTACTCCTCCTTGTCCAGGGTGACAGTGACAGGCTCCAGCAGGGCTTGGGCCTCTCCCCCGGCGTTTTCCCGCTTGAGGCGTTCATAGAGCAGGCGCTCGTGAGCGGCATGCTTGTCAATAAACATGAGCTCCTCTTTGCTGTACTCCACAATGAGGTAGGTGCCGAAGGCCTCCCCGATTATGCGGGAGTGGAATTCCCGCACAGGGGGAGCTAGAATTTCCCGCGGGGCGGGTTCCTCCGCGGGAAGGGGAAGGTCCGCCGGGGATGGCGCTGCGGCAGCCTCTTCCGCCTGCCGCAGGGAAGGCCTCTCCGCCAGAGGGGCTTGTGGGCTGGGGGGCGGCACAGGGCGGGGCTCACGGTCCAGCACCTTTTCCAAAAAGCCGGAGAAGGCCGGCGTCCGCTCCGGCGGCCCGCCACTGTCCCGCAGAAGGACGCCCCTCTCCGGAAGGGGCTGGCTCTTCTGGGGGGCAGGGACTGGGACGGAACGCTGGACAGGCCGCTGGGCTGGGGGCTGGGGCTCCAAGTGGAGCTGTTCCTTTTTCTCCAGAACGGGGGCGTAAGGGTTCACCGGGGGCCGCTTCAGTTCCATGACTTTGGGCTTGTCCCCGGCGTGAAGGGCGGATTTGACCCCGTGGTACACCGCGTCGAAAATGGGGCGCTCATTGACAAAGCGCACCTCCAGCTTGGCGGGATGGACGTTCACGTCCACCGCCCCGAAGGAGAGGTGCAGATGCAGCACACAGGCAGGAAATTTTCCCACCATGATGGAGCCCTTATAGGCCTCTTCCAAGGCGGCCATGGCGGTGCGGCTGCGGATGTACCGGCCGTTGATGAAGAAGTTCTGCATGGAGCGGTTTGGCCGGCTGGAGGTGGGGGCGCTGATGCAGCCCTCCACTCTCACGTGGCCCAGCTCGTACTTTACGGGGATGAGAGTGGAGGAGAACTCCCGGCCGTAGACGGCGTAAATAGTGGAAGAGAGCTTTCCATCCCCCGGGGTGTGGAGCTGCTCCTTGCCGTCCCGGATGAACCGGAAGGAAATCTCCGGGTGGGACAGGGCCAGCTTATCTAAAATGCCCGCCACAGAATTGCCCTCGGTGGAGTCCTTCTTCAAGAACTTCATCCGGGCGGGGGTGTTGTAGAACAGATCCCGCACCAGGATGGTGGTGCCCTCGGGGCAGCCCGCTTCCTCCAAGGTGTAGTCCTCGGAGCCGCCGCCCACATAGCGCACGCCAGCCACGGCGCCGGGCACCCGGGTGAGCATCTCCACATGGGCCACCGCGGAGATGGAAGCCAACGCCTCTCCCCGGAAACCCAGGGTGGCGATGGAATTCAGGTCGTCCTGCTGGGCCACCTTGCTGGTGGCGTGGCGCAGAAAGGCGGTGGGCACTTCCTCGGGTGCGATGCCGCAACCGTTGTCCGTCACCCGCATAAAGGTGACGCCGCCCCGCCGGATCTCCACCGTGATGATGGTGGCCCCCGCATCCACGGCGTTTTCCACCAGCTCTTTGATGACGGAAGAGGGGCGGTCTACCACCTCGCCCGCAGCGATGAGTTCTGCCACCTGCTTATCCAGCACTTGTATTCTGGGCATAGTACCGCCTCCTTTCAAAACGCTCTAACGTGTGAATTCCATCGGGGTGAAACGGATGCCGTTCTGCTGCTGTTCTTCCGCCGTATCCAGAAAGCCCAGCCGGTGGTAAAAGCCCACGGCATACGGCGAGGAGTGAACGGTAATCCGTTTGGCACAGGTCTCCGCCAAAAAGCGTTCCCACAGCGACCTGCCGATTCCCTGCCGGTGAAAGTCCTCCCGGACGAAACACAGGCAGATATGGGAGCCTTCCCTCCGGGAGGCAAGCACCCCCGCCAGTTCCTCCCCTTCCCAGGCGGCCCAAGCCTCCAGGGACAGCAGGCCCTGCCTGTCCTCTAAAAAGGAGCGGAAGGCCTCCACCCCCTGAGGCGGGTACTCCGGCGCTTCAAAGCGCTGGAACACCTGCCACACAAGGGCGGCGGCAGCGCCCCACTCTTCCGGGCACAGTTTGCGAATCTCCATAGCAGGAACCTCACTTCAACATGCTGCACAGCTCAAACAGCGTGTTCATGCACTGGATGGGCGTCAGGCTGTTCACATCCAGATTGCGCAGCTTTTGCAGCACTTCGCCGTCTACGGTGTCCATGGTCAGCTGCACGGGCTCCTCAGAGAACCGGCGGTGGGTGGGGCGAAGGCCCTCTCCCCCGGTCTCCTCCAGCTCTGCCAACACCTGCTTGGCCCGGCGGATGACCTTGTCCGGCACGCCGGCCAGCTTGGCCACCTCGATGCCGAAGCTGTCATCAGCCCCGCCCCGGACAATGCGCCGCAGGAAGGTGATGTCATCCCCCCGCTTCTTCACGGCGATATTGAAGTTCTTCACCCCGGGGAGCTGATCCTCCAGAGCGGTGAGCTCGTGATAATGGGTGGCAAACATGGTCTTGGCCCCCACCAGCTTTTTGTCATGGACATACTCCAGCACGGCCCGGGCGATGCTCATGCCGTCGAAGGTGGAAGTGCCGCGGCCGATCTCGTCAAAGATAATAAGGCTGTTCTTGGTGGCGTTCTTCAGGATATCCGCCACCTCTGCCATCTCAATCATAAACGTGGACTGGCCCGCTGAAAGGTCATCGGAAGCGCCCACCCGGGTGAAGATAGCGTCTACAATGCCAATTTCCGCCACGGCAGCCGGGACAAAACACCCGGCCTGGGCCATGATGGTGATGATGGCTGTCTGGCGCATAAAGGTGGACTTGCCGGCCATGTTGGGGCCTGTAATGATGGCCACCCGGTCATCGTTCATATCCATGTCCACATCGTTGGGAACAAAGGGCGCATCGTGAAGGAGGGCCTCCACCACGGGGTGGCGGCTGTCCTTTAAGTACAGCTTGCCGCTCATGTTGATGACCGGCCGGGTGTAGTCGTTCTTCACGGAGACAACCGCAAAAGAGCACAGCACATCCAGCACGGCCACCGCCTTGGCAGAGGCCTGCACCCGGGAAAGCTGCTGGGCCACATGCTGGCGGATTTCCTCAAAGAGCTTGGATTCCATGGCGATGGAGCGGTCGTGGGCGCCCAGAATCCGGTTCTCCAGGTCTTTCAGCTCTTGGGTGATGTAACGCTCGCCGCCGGTGAGGGTCTGCTTGCGGATGTAGTCTTCGGGCACCTGGCTCTTATAGCTGTTGGACACCTCGATGTAGTAGCCGAACACCCGGTTATAGCCGGTTTTCAACTTGGGGATACCGGTGCGTTCCCGCTCCCGGGCCTCCACTGCGGCAATCAGCTCCCGGCCGCCATTCATGTCCCGCTTGACCTCGTCCAGCTCCTGGTTATAGCCCTCCCGAATGATACCGCCTTCCCGGATGGTAAAAGGCGGGTCGTCCACAATGGCGGCGTCAATGAGCTGGGCCACATCCTCCAAGCCGTCCATCTCCTGGCGCAGCTGCTGGAGCAGTGTGGCCTGGCAGGGGGCCAGCATGGCTTTCAAGCCGGGCAGGCGTCCCAAAGCCGCCGCCAAAGACCGGAGCTCCCGGCCGTTGGCGGAGCCGTAGACAATGCGGGTCATAATGCGCTCCAAATCGTAGATGCCGGTGAGCTGCTCCGTGAGCTCGTCCAAGAGCTGAGGGTTATCAAACAGCTCCTCCACGGCATTCAGCCGCCGGGTGATACGGGCGGGGCTGAGAAGGGGCTGCTCCAGCCAGGTCTTGATGAGCCGCTTGCCCATGGCTGTTTTAGTGCGGTCCAGCACCCAAAGGAGGGAGCCCTTTTTCTCCTTGTTGCGAAGAGTTTCTGTCAGTTCCAGGTTCCGGCGGGCGTTGATATCCAGGCCCATCACCCCGGCGTCCGCGCCGATCTCCACCTCGTTCATGCGTTCCAAGCCCGTGATCTGGGTGCGGCCCAAATAATCAAACAGGGCGGACAACGCCTTCACCGCCAGGGGCTTGTCGGAGAGCTCCAGCTGGGCCAGGCTCTGCCCGCCAAACTGGCGGGAGACCGCCTGCTGGGCCTGTTCCAAATCCCCGTACAGCTCCCCATCCTGGCACTCCACCGCGGCGTGGAGCTTGTCCCGGATAAAGTCCGCCAGGCCGGTCAAATCCAGGGCCTGAGGATTGAGGACAATCTCGCTGGGGCTGTAGCGGGCCAGGCGGTCCTCCAAAATATGCAGCAGGGTCTCCCGGTCCGGGGCAAGCACCTGGTCGGCGGTCAGGTCGCCGGTAGAGATATCGCCAAAGCACAAGCCAAGCCCTCCCTCCTCATAACAGAGAGAGCAGAGGAAATTGTTGCGGCTCTCGTCCAACATGGAGTTCTCCACCACGGTGCCAGGAGTGATGACCCGGATCACGTCCCGTTTTACCAAGCCCTTGGCCAGCTTGGGGTCCTCCAGCTGCTCACAGATGGCCACTTTATAGCCTCTCGCCACCAACTTGGCGATGTAACCTTCAGCGCTGTGGAAGGGCACCCCGCACATGGGGGCCCGCTCCTGCTGGCCGCACTCCCGGCCGGTGAGGGTGAGCTCCAGCTCTCGGGAGACGGTCTTGGCGTCGTTGAAGAACATCTCGTAAAAATCGCCAAGGCGAAAGAAAAGTATCGTGTTAGGATACTTTTCTTTCATCTCAAAGTATTGCTTCATCATCGGGGAAAAATCCGCCATTGTGCTTTAACCAACCCTTTCCATTTCCAGGGGGCGCGGGCCGTCCCCGTGTTTCTCTCAGTGGCAGCCGGCGCAGCTGGAGCAGTTGCCGCCGCAGGAGGACGCATCGCAGGTGGCGGGGTCCTCGCCCTCGGCGCACAAGCTGAGGATGCCAGTCATCTGCTGCAGCAGGGCATCAAACTCGTTTTTGGCGTCGTTATAGCGGAGCATGTGCTCGTTCTCCATGATCTTCTGATACACAGCCCGGAACTCGTCGTTCAGGCGGCGGAGGGTCTCCTCGTTGCGCTCCTCCTTCTGGGCCTCGTTGGAAATGGCCATGCGCTTTAAGTTGAACTCGCCAATAGCCTCCTGCAAAGCCTCGTCCTCGTCGCTGGCTTGGCGGGCCGCCATCATGGCGATGTAGCGCTCGTCGTTCTGCAGGGCCCGGCCCAGTTCTCTTGTCATTTCGATGATATCCATTGTAATTTCTCCTTATGAATTGAATTTGAACTTTCTTAAAATATTGCAAAAAGCCTTGCGGCCCCTTTTCCAAAAACCGTTGCGCCGGTGCGGGGTGAGGCGTCACTCCGCCAGCTCCCCCGAAAGCATCCAGCTGCGGGCGGCGGTGACTTTCACCTGGGCGTACTGGCCAATAAGCTCCTCCCCGCCGGGGAAGTCAATGACCACGCTGGAGGCCGTGCGGCCCGAAAGCAGGCCGGACTTTTCGTTTCGCTCCTCCACCAGCACCCGGTAGGTCTGGCCCACCATGGCGGCGCTGCGCTGGGCGGCGACCTCCTCCTGAACTTTTAACAGCTCCGCGAACCACTGGGTCTTCTCCTGGTGGGAGACGGGGTCCGGCATTTTGGCCGCTTTCGTCCCCTCCCGGGGGGAGTAGATGAAGGTGAACAAGGAAGTGAACTCCACCTCCCGGATCAGGGAGAGAGTGTCCTGAAACTCCTCGTAGGTCTCCCCAGGGAAACCCACGATCACGTCGGAGGTAAAGCTCACATCCGGCATGACGCTGCGGGCGTAGCGGATCAGCTCCAGATACTGTTCCCGGGTGTAGCGGCGGTTCATCTCCCGCAAGACCCGGTCGTTGCCGGACTGGAAGGGCAGGTGGATGTAATGGGGAATGTGCTGGCTGTGGGCCATGACGTCGAAAAGTTCTTTACTGGCGTCCTTGGGGTGGGAGGTCATAAACCGGATGCGGTAATCCCCAGGGATGGCGTCGATGCGGCGGAGAAGCTCCGCGAAGTTCACCGGCTCCTCCAATCCCTTGCCGTAGGAGTTGACGTTCTGGCCCAAAAGGGTGATCTCCTTGTAGCCGGCCTGGATGAGCTCCCGGCACTCGCTGACGATCTCCTCCGGGCGGCGGCTCTTCTCCCGGCCCCGCACATAGGGCACGATACAGTAAGAGCAGAAGTTGTCGCAGCCCAGCATCACCGTCACCCAAGCCCGGGAGGTGCCGTCCCGGCGGGTGGGGATGCCCTCCAGGACCTCTTCCCCCTCGTGGCCCCGCAGGAACACCCGCTTGGAATCGGTGAGGGTGGTGTAGAGCATCTCCGGCAGCCGGTGGATGACGTGGGTGCCGAAGACGATATTCACAAAGGGATAGCTCTTCTTAAAGCGCTCGGCCACGTGCTCCTGCTCCGTCATGCAGCCGCACACGGCGATGATGGTGGCGGGATGGCGGCGCTTGATGTTCTTCAGGGCCCCCACGTTGCCAAAGACCCGGTCTTGGGCGTGTTCCCGCACAGCGCAGGTGTTGAAGAGGATAAAATCCGCCTCCTCAGGGGAACCGGCGAATTCAAAGCCCATCTCGCTGAGTTGGCCCTTGATTTTCTCCCCGTCGGCCACATTCTGCTGGCAGCCGTAGGTGCGCACATAGGCCAGGGGCACCGGCCCCCGGGCCCGGACTTTCATCATCTCAGCCACATCGGCCATATAGAGTTTCTGCCGGGAAAGTTCTTCCTGGGCAAGCTGGTTTTCCAAGGGCCACACTCCTCATCCATAAATACAGGCTGTGTTCCCCTTGTCTTCCGGGCACAACCTGTAGGTAGTATAGCACAATTCGGGAAAAACCGCAAGGGAAAAGCCCTTCCTATCTTTGGCCGTGGGAAAAGAACAAGCCGCCGCCAGGGCCGGATTTACCGGCGGGCAGCGGCATTGCCGCTTGCCCTGGCAATCTGCACGTCCCGCAAAGGGATTTTCAGGCGCCAAAAAAGCCCCCGGCAAACCGGAGGCTCTTTCGTCTCAAAGCAGTTTTATCAAAACTCCACCTTAGTGCCGCCCGCCTGGCGGATGGACAAGGTGTAGCAGACGCCCTCGCCAAAGACTTTCTCCATGGCGGCACGGTACTCCTCCAGGCGCGCCAGGGGCACATAAGCCTGGATGGTCCCCGCGAAGCCGCCGCCGTGAACGCGCCAAGCGCCCTCTCCCTCCAGAAGCTTTTCCGTGAGGGCCAGGGCCAGGGTCAAACCCTGCTCCTGGGGGTCCACCACAGCGAAGACGTTTTGCAGCCGCTGGAAGGAGGAACGGCCGGAGGAGAGCACCATCCCCTTGAAAGCCTCAAAATCCCCGGCGCGGAGAGCTTGGGCCTCTTCCCAGGCCAGGCGGTCATCGTCGAAGAAGTGCATGGCCCGCAGCACGGCCCGGTCGCCGGTCTGCTTGCGGATGTCGCCGATATGTTCGTAGAACTCCTTCTCGTCCACTTCCCGCAGGAACTTCTTGCCGAAATAAGCGGCCACTTGCTTCATCTCCGCGGGAATGGCGGCGTACTCGCCGGTGAGGTTGGCGTGGTTGCCGCCGGTGTCCACCACGCAGAGAGCGTAGCCCTGGTCACTGATGTCGAAGTCCACCTTCTCGATGACGGGAGCCTCCGGGTCCTTGAAGTCGATGGAGGTGAAGCCGCCCACAGAGCTGGCCATCTGGTCCAGCAGGCCGGAGGGCTTGCCAAAGTACACGTTTTCCGCATACTGGGCGATCTTGGCCGCGGTGACCGGGTCGATCTGCCCATCGTTGTACAGGTGGCTGAGGATGGTGACGATCAGGACCTCAAAAGCGGCGGAGCTGGAGAGGCCGGAGCCTTTGAGAACCCGGGTCATGGTGAATGCCTCGAAGCCGCCAATCTTGTAACCCAGCTCCTTGCAGCGGGCGCACACGCCACGCAGCAGAGCGGCGGAGGTGCCCTCCTCCTCAGGATGGACGGACAGGTCGTTCAGGTCCACCATATCCAGCTTGGGGTATTCCGCAGACTTCAGCACAGCGATGCCGTTCTCTGTCTTGCGGGCATAGGCCGCGGCGTCCAGGTTCACCGCGGCGGCCAGCACCCGGCCGTGGTTGTGGTCGGTGTGGTTGCCGCCCACCTCGGTGCGGCCGGGGGCGCTGAAGTATTCGCCGCCTGCGTCGCTGCCGAACTGCTTGGCAAAGCCCTCCCGCAGGGCCTGGTAGCGGGGCCGCTGGGAGGCAGCCTCCTGCTGATACAATTCCTCGAATTTGCAGATCATATTCTTTCCGCCTTTCTCTACTCGCTTTTTATCATCTGGAGGAGCTCCTCCTCCGTGAGCACAGGGATTTCAAGCTGAAGGGCCTTCTCCAGCTTGCTGCCGGCCTCTTCCCCGGCCAGCACATAGCTTGTCTTTTTGGAAACGGAAGAGGTGACCTTACCCCCGTTTTCCTCGATGAGCCGGCTTGCCTCCTTCCGGCTCATGGTGGGCAGGGTGCCGGTGAGCACGAAGGTCTTGCCCGCCAACAAGGTGCCCTTGGCCTCCTGCTGCTGGGCGGCCATATTCACCCCCAGCTCCTTAAGGCGGGAGACCAGGGCCCGGGCGGACTCCTTCTGGAAGAAGGCTGCCACCTCTTGAGACATGATGCCCCCAAAGCCCTCGATCTGGGAGAGCTCTTCCTCCGGGGCGTTCTGGATGGCCTCCATGGTGGGGAAGGCCCCGCAGAGCACCTGGGCCGCCTTGGCCCCAATGTGGGGGATGCCCAGGGCATACACCAGCCGGTACAGGTCGTTCTGCTTGGAGCGCTCCACCGCGGCCACCAGGTTCTCGGCGCTCTTTTTGCCGAAGCGGTCCAGCTTTTCCAGCTGGGCCACCTGCAGGGTGTACAGGTCCGCCGGAGAGGCCACCATCCCCGCCTGGAGCAGCTGCTCTAAAATGGCGGGGCCCAGGCCGTCGATATCCATGGCGTCCCGGCTGGCAAAGTGGATGAGGTTGCGCAGCAGCTGGGCCGGGCACTGGGGGTTGGTGCAGCGGGTGGCCGCCTCCCCCTCCACCCGGGTGACCCGCTCCCCACAGGAGGGGCAGGTCTCCGGCAAGTGATAGGGCTGGGAGCCCTCAGGGTGGGAGAGCACCGCCACCACCTCAGGGATAATCTCCCCGGCCTTGCGCAGCACCACCCGGGAGCCCACACGGATGTCCTTCTCCGCGATGAAATCCTGGTTGTGGAGGGTGGCCCGGCTGACAGTGGTGCCCGCCAGGGTCACGGGCTCAAAACGGCCGGTGGGGGTAAGCACGCCGGTGCGGCCCACGTTCACCTCGATGTCCAGCAGGGTGGTCTCCTTCTCCTCTGGGGGATACTTAAAGGCCTCGGCCCACCGGGGGAACTTGGCGGTGCTGCCCAGCTCTTCCCGCTGGGCGAAGTCATTGACCTTGACAACAGCCCCGTCGATGGGGAAGTTGAACTCACCCCGCTTGTCCCCGATCTCCTGGATGAAGGAGAGGATCTCCTCCATATCCCCGGAGGTGCGGTACAGGGGCGGCACGGGAAAGCCCAGCTTCCCAAGCCACTTCAGGGACTCGTCGTGGCGGGAGAGGGCATGGCCCTCCACCTGCTGGACGTTGAAGACAAAGATGCTCAATTCCCGCTGGGCGGTGATCTTCGGGTCCTTCTGGCGCAGGGAGCCCGCCGCGGCGTTGCGGGGGTTTTTAAAGGGCTTCTCTTCCAGAAGCTCCTGCCGGGCGCAGAGGCGCTGGAAGCTCTGGTCGGACATGTACACCTCGCCCCGGACCTCCAAAAATGGGACGGGCTCCCGCAGAATCTTGGGCACGGAGCGGATGGTGCGGATGTTCTCCGTCACATCCTCGCCGGTGACGCCGTCCCCTCGGGTGGAACCCCGGACAAACAGGCCGTCCCGGTACTCCAGGGCCACGGAGAGCCCGTCGAACTTGGGCTCCGCCACATACTCCACGTCCCCCACGGCCTCCCGCACCCGGCGGTCGAAGTCCCGCAGTTCCTCCTGGGAGAAGGAATCGTGGAGGCTCTCCAGGGGCACCTGGTGGACCACCTCGGCAAAGGTGTTGTACACCGCCCCGCCAATTTTCTGCGTGGGGGAATCCTCCGTGACCAGTTCGGGATACTCCCCCTCCAAGGTCTCCAGCTGGCGGTAGAGCTGGTCATACTCAAAGTCGCTGATCTCCGGGTCGTCCTCCGTATAATATTTCCGGCTGTGGTAGCGGACCTGCTCCCGCAGCTCCGCCAGCCGGCGCTGTGCTTCTTGTTTTTCCATAGCTTCGTTCCTTCTATTGATTTTCCAAAAGGGCCATTTCCGGCACCTGTCCCACCAGCACCGTCTCTGCCAGCACGGTGGAGGTCTCCACCTGGGCCTGGGTTTGAAAGCGCTGGGACTGGGAATAGGCCTGCACTGTCACCGTCATAGTGACCCGGTGGCAGCTCTGGTTGATGCCAGCGGAGACAAACTCCGTGTGAAAGGACAGGTCCGCCGCGGCCTCCAGGTTCATGGACAGGGGCACGGGAAAGCCCCGGCCGTTGAGCAGGGCAATGCCCGTCAGGCTGCCCGCGGGAACCTCCACTGTCACGCTGCCGTTGAGGGTCTCCTCCAAGCGCTCCAGCACCTGCACCCGCAGGGCGTTCAATGCCGCGGCGTCGGTGTGGACGGCCAGGGGCGCCCCGGCTTCGTCACGCTCTACGATGACGAAAGCCTGCTCTTCTTCCAGCGCCTGGGCCACCGCCTGGTTTACGCAGGAGAGCACGTAGCCCCGGGCGGCCTCCTGGGTCAGCTCCTCCGAGATGGAGCCCAGGCCCCATTCGGAAAAGGACAGCCCCCCTGCCAGCAGGGCAGCCGCAAAGGCCAGCAGCGCTTTTCCCTTCCCCTTCCGTCTTCCTCCCCGGCGGCTCAGCCGCAGCCTATGTATCGTCCCGCTCATGGACTCACCTCCACCTTCCATCCTACGCGGGGAGGCATGTTCAGGTGCGGGCGGGGATATCAGCCCCCTAAGAGCTTATGTAGGCGGCGGATGGTCTCCGCCACGGGCAGGCCCACGATGTTGGGGTAATCCCCCTGGATGGACTGGACCAGCACCACGCCGATGCCTTCGATGCCGTAGGCTCCGGCCCGGCCCCGGGACTCCCCCAGGGCCACATACTCGGCGATCTCCTCCTCTGTCAGAGGGTAAAAGGTCACCCGGGTGACCTGGTGGAACAGGTCCATCCGGCCGTGAATCAGCAGGCACACCCCGGTGATGAGCTCGTGGGTGCGGCCGGAGAGGCGGCGCAAAGTGGCCTTGGCGGCCTCGTCATCCTTGGGCTTGCCCAAGATCAGGCCGTCGATGCTCACCACAGAGTCCGCGGCGATGATGGGCGCCTCCGGGCGGAGGGCCTGTACGGCCTGCCCCTTGCGCTGGGCCAGAGCCTCCACGGTCTGGGCGGGGGTGTAGTCCGGGGGAACGGTCTCGTCCACGCCGGAAACCACCACCTCGAAATCCAGGCCCGCCTGCTCCAACAGCATCTTCCGGCTGGGAGAGGCGGAGGCCAATATCAGTTTTCGTTCAATCTTCAAAGCCATTGGGATTCATCCTTTGCCAGCGCAGAGAGTCCGCGCACATGTCGTCTAAGGTCTTTTCCGCCTTCCAGCCCAGCTCCTCATAGGCCCTGGTGCAGTCGGCGTAGCAGGCCGGGATATCCCCGGGCCGGCGGGGGTCGATGACGTAGGGAATATCTTTGCCCGCCGCCTTGGAAAAGGCCTGGATCATCTCCAGCACGGAGTAGCCCTTTCCGGTGCCCAAATTGTAGATTTTGGTCCCGGCGAAGCCCTTTTCAAACAGGGGCAGCACAGCGGCGTGGCCCTGGGCCAGGTCCACCACATGGATATAATCCCGCACGCCAGTGCCGTCAGAGGTGGGATAGTCGCCGCCAAAGACGTGGACTTTCTCCCGCTTGCCCACCACGGTTTGGGTGATATAGGGCACCAAATTGTTGGGGATGCCGTTGGGGTCCTCCCCGATCTTGCCGCTCTCGTGGGCGCCCACCGGGTTGAAGTACCGCAGGAGCACCGGGTGGAACTCTGGGTCCGCGTGGGCGCAGTCGGTGAGGATGCGCTCGATCATCAGCTTAGTGGCGCCATAAGGGTTGGTGGTGGAGAGGGGAAAATCCTCCCGGATGGGCACAGAGGCGGGATTGCCGTACACGGTGGCGGAAGAGCTGAACACAAAGTTGCCCACGCCGAACTCCTTCATCACCTTAAGAAGCACCAGGGTGGACATCAGGTTGTTGTCGTAATATTTGAGAGGGATGGAGACAGACTCCCCCACGGCTTTCAGGCCGGCGAAATGGATGACCGCGTCGATCTTCTCTTTCTGAAAGACTTGGCGCAGATGTTCTTCATCCCGAAGGTCATATTGATAAAAGGCGGCTTTCCTGCCGGAAAGCTCCTGGATGCGCTGCACAGCCACGGGCTTGCTGTTGCAGAGGTTATCCACAATGACCACCTCATGGCCTTGCTGAAGCAGGACAATACAGGTGTGGCTGCCGATATATCCGGCGCCGCCGGTGACAAGGATCCTCATAAGCGAACACTCCTTCCCGATTTTCAGCTGGCGCCCTTTAAAGGGCGTGCCTGCCATTGTGACTATTATAAGGGAAAAGGGCCGGAAAATACAAGGCGTTTCCGAGATTTCCCACGGAAAGTGGAAATAAACCGCCCCAAGCGAGGCAATACTAGCAAACGCGCAATACTTTTCCAAGGGGGCATAGTTTATGTATACGGAAGCGCTTTTATTCCTGACGGGCAGCTGCCTGTATCCTGCACTGGAAATGGCCTGGCGGGGCAGGACGCACTCTTCCATGGCGCTGGCAGGAGGGCTGTGCCTGTGCCTGATCGACCGGGTTTGCTGCAGCCGTTTGAAGGACAGGGACATGCTCAGCCGGTGCACCGCGGGGGCGGGGGTGATTACAGGGGTTGAATTTGCTTTGGGAATTCTGCTTAACCGGGTGCTGGGCCTGCGCATCTGGGACTACTCGGAGGTGCCCCTGAACCTGCTGGGCCAGGTGTGCCTTCCCTACTCCCTTCTTTGGCTGGGCCTTTCCCTGCCGGCCATTGCGCTGTGCGAGCTGCTGCACGGCACAGAAACCCCTGAATTGGGAGACCGGATACTTCTGGAAAAAAACCGTTGACTTTTCCATGGGAATATGATATCATAAATCTCGCCTCAGAGATGGAGAGGTGTCCGAGTGGTTTAAGGAGCTAGTCTTGAAAACTAGTGATCCCGCAAGGGACCAAGAGTTCGAATCTCTTCCTCTCCGCCACCTGCCAGTTCTGCTACAAGCGGTTGATAGCGTTTTTCATATTTCACCATGGAGAAGTACCCAAGTGGTGAAGGGGCTCCCCTGCTAAGGGAGTAGGTCGGGAAACCGGCGCGAGGGTTCAAATCCCTCCTTCTCCGCCAGACTGAGCCTGGACGCAATTCGCGTTCCAGGCTCGGGTTTTCTTTTGCCTTTTCGCCCGCGTTTGTAGCGAGTATTTTTCTGAACAGTCAGACAAGTTAAAAGCTGCATTTTGAGAAATCAAAATGCAGCTTTTTCGTTGTTCACGGGGGTTCAAGGGAGATCTGTTTCCTGGCGGCTAAACAGGCCGGGCCCGGGCGCGTAAAACGCCCCGGGCCCGGTTTTTCTTCTCGCTTGATTCCCTGCGCTTCTAAGCGGCGCCGCCTCCCCCTGCAGCAGGAATTTCCAAGGCGTTATGCCATCACCGTCACAGGCAAAAGGGTGTCACTTATTCCGCAGGGACAGGGCCAAGAACACGGCCCCCACTGCCATACAGCCCACGCCCAGTCCCAGCGCCGTGCCGGAGGCAAAGTCCCGAAGGGGGTCTCCCCCGCCTCTCACCAAGGCAGCCAACAGGCAGCCCAAGAAAAACAGACCCAGCCCTGCCGCCCGCTGGGGATATTCTCTCAACCAGGCCAAAGCCTCCACTGCCAGCTGCCGGAAACCCTTCTCATCCATATCATGGCACCTCGCTCTCCGGGGCGCGAACCTGCGCCCCATCCTATGCGGCGCTGCACAAGACAAGCAGGGTTCCCCTTGCAGCGCCTTTCTTTTTTCAGCATAGCAAGGGTACAGGACACCCGCAAGCACAAGCGGGTAAAATCTCTGTAAAGAAAACGCAATGCGGTCCTTCGGCCTCTCTGCCTTCGGCACAGAGGAAGTCACTCAATTCCCAGCCGCTCCTTCAGGGACAGCCGTCCCGTGGCGCCCAGGGCGCTGAGTGCCGCCCCGAAGGCCGCCTCCTCCTGGGCCTCCACCAGGGAGAGGGGCATGGAAAAGGTCTCGGCCAAGGCGCGCTGAAGGCAGGGGTTCCGGCGCACCCCGTTGCCGGAGGCCACCAGATTCTGGGGCGGAAGCCCCGCCCCCGGTTTCATCACTTGATACAAGCCGTAAAGCTCCTGGGCCATGCCGTAGAGCACACCTGCGATAAAGCCGGCGGGATGGAGGTCTTCCCGGCGGAGGCCTTGGACAGAACCACTGGCGCTGGGATCCTCCCGGGTGCCGGAAAAGGCGGTACACACCTGCCAGGGACGGCTGGGCGCCTCCTTCAGCAGGCGGGCCATCACGTCATACTGGGGCTGGTCCGGGGCTCCGGCCGCCACGGCGTACTCTCGGAAAAAGCCCTCTAAGGCGGCGTAAGCGGCGCCCCCGCACAGGGTAGAGCCCACCAGCAGGCAAGAGCTGCCCAAGAAGGGGCGGGACTCGGCGCCCGGCGCTTGGAAAGGCCGCTCTGCGTACAGGGAGATCTGGGCCCCTGTACCCACATTGACCAACAGGGTCTGGCGGGCCCGGCGGACCGAGCCCAAAAAGCTGGCCTGGTTATCCCCCAGGGAGACGCTGACGGGCACGCCCCGGTACTCTCCCAGCAGGGAGAGCTCCCCCGTGACCGAGGGGAAAAGGGCGGGGTTCATCCCCACAGACCGGGCGATCTCCTCCTGAAAAGAGCGGGAGGCGCTGTCATAGAGGCCCAGGGCCGCCGCCTGGCTCTGGTGGAGCAAGGGGCGTTCCCGGCCGGTGAGGGCCATGCCCAGCCAGTCCGCCAGGGTGCAGAAGCTCTGGGCCCCCGGGGGCACCAGGCCCATTTTCAAGTTGTACAGATGGGTGCCCATCCCATAGCCCGGGGCGCAGCGGGCGCCCTTTTCCCCCAACAGCTGGCAGGCGCTTTTACCCTGGGACAGGGGAAGCCCTCCCCGGCCGTCCTGCCAGGTGTACAGCGGGCTGAGGGCATTACCCTCCCCGTCCACATAGAGGATGCCGTGCATTTGGCCTGTCAGGCCGATGGCGGCCACGTCCGGGCACTGGTCCAGAAGGCTGTCCAGGACCTGGCGCACCCGGAAGAGAACACTCTTCGGGTCCTGGGCCCGCTCCCAGGAATGGGGGCTTTCCAGAAATCCCCCCGTTTCCAAGGTCTCCTTTCCCCATACGGTCAGGCCGGGAAAAGAAACCACATTGACGCTGATGCTGGTGGTTCCCAAGTCGATGCCAATGCTCTTCACCGTTCACGCCCCCTTCTTTGGCTTTCATTATACCGGCCGGGGCAAGGGGCTGTCAAGGCGCGCAAAAAGGCCCCCAGCCTGCGCTGGAGACCTTTTCTTCACTCGATGTGTTTTCAGCCTTTGGGGCGCATCAATACATGCCGCCCATCTCGCCGCCAGCCGCAGGGGCAGCGGGAGCGGGCTCTTTGATATCGGCCACCAGGCTCTCGGTGGTCAAGATCGTAGCAGCCACAGAGGAGGCGTTCTGCAGGGCAGAGCGGGTCACCTTGGTGGGGTCCACAATGCCGGCCTCAATCATATCCTGGAACTCGCCGGTAAGGGCGTTGTAGCCGTAGCCAACCTTGCCGTCCTTCTTCAGCTGCTCCACAATGACGGAGCCCTCGATGCCAGCGTTGGCAGCGATCTGACGCACGGGCTCTTCCAGGGCCTTCAGCACGATGGAAGCGCCGGTCTTCTCGTCGCCCTCGGTGGAATCCACATAGGCCTTCACAGCGGGGATGGCGTCGATGAGAGCGGTGCCGCCGCCGGCCACAATGCCCTCTTCCACAGCGGCCTTGGTGGCAGCCAGAGCGTCCTCGATGCGGAGCTTCTTCTCCTTCATCTCAATCTCAGTGGCAGCACCAACCTTGATGACAGCCACACCGCCAGCCAGCTTGGCCAGGCGCTCCTGGAGCTTCTCCTTGTCAAACTCAGAGGTAGTGGTCTCGATCTGGGCGCGGATCTGGCTGACGCGGCTCTTGATGTCCTCAGAGTTGCCAGCGCCATCCACGATGATGGTGTTCTCCTTGTCCACCTTCACCTGGCGGGCACGGCCCAGCTGGGAGATCTGGGTGTCCTTCAGCTCCAGGCCCAGCTCCTCGCTGATGACCTGGCCGCCCGTCAGGGTGGCGATATCCACCAGCATCTCCTTGCGGCGGTCGCCAAAGCCGGGGGCCTTGACAGCCACACAGGTGAAGGTGCCGCGCAGCTTGTTCAGGATCAGGGTGGTCAGGGCCTCGCCCTCCACATCCTCGGCAATGATGAGCAGCTTCTTGCCGGACTGGACCACCTGCTCCAGCAGGGGGAGGATTTCCTGGATATTGGAGATCTTCTTATCAGTGATGAGGATATAGGGCTCATCCAGCTCGGCCACCATCTTGTCGGTATCCGTGGCCATATAGGGGGTGATGTAGCCCCGGTCGAACATCATGCCTTCCACGACCTCGCTGTAGGTCTCAGCGGTCTTGGACTCTTCCACGGTGATAACGCCGTCAGAGGTGACCTTTTCCATGGCGTCGGCAATCAGCTGGCCGATCTCGTCGCTGGAAGAGGAAACAGCCGCCACACGGGCGATATCCTTGGTGCCGGAAACCTGATGGGCGTTCTTCTCAATGGCGTCCACAGCGACCTTGGTGGCCTTCTGCACGCCGCCGCGGAGCACCATGGGATTGGCGCCGGCAGTGACGTTCTTCATGCCCTCGCGGACCAGGGCCTGGGCCAGCAGGGTGGCGGTGGTGGTGCCGTCGCCAGCCACATCGTTGGTCTTGGTGGCGACTTCCTTCACCAGCTGGGCGCCCATGTTCTCAAAGGGGTCCTCCAGCTCCACTTCCTTGGCGATGGTGACGCCGTCGTTGGTGATGAGGGGGGCGCCGAACTTCTTATCCAGCACCACATTGCGGCCCTTGGGCCCCAGAGTGATCTTTACGGTATCCGCCAGCTGGTTGACGCCGGAAAGCAGAGCCTTGCGGGCGTCCTCGCCATAGATGATTTTCTTAGCCATAGTATGTCAAATCCTTTCTTCTCTCAAATAAAAATCAGAAATCAAAAGAATGGGATAAACGCAATTTTTATTCCACAACGGCCAGCACGTCGCTCTGCCGGACGATGGTGTACTCCTCGCCATCCACCTTCACTTCTGTGCCGCTGTACTTGGCGCAGATGACCCGGTCGCCTTCCTTCAGGTACATCTTCACCTCTTTGCCATCTACCTCACCGCCAGGGCCCACAGCGATCACGCGGGCGATCTGGGGCTTCTCCTGGCTTTTGGCAGCCAGCACGATGCCGCTCTTCGTGGTTTCCTCTGCCTCTTCCGTCTGGATGAGCACTCTGTCAAAAAGGGGTTTGATCGTCATAACACAACACCTGGGCCTGATAGTATTCTGAGATTTGCGGCCCATTCCTTTCTCCCCGCCTCTATCTGATGTTTTCGCACTCTGCGGGGGAGAATGCTAAAACCGCTGGAATATTCAGCGAAAAAGGAAATGCTCTCGTGGTCCGCCAGGGGCCCTTCCCCCGATAGGAAGGATCTGGCGTCTCGGGAATTTAGCACTCTTTATTCCCGAGTGCTAAGACTATTGTAGCCACATGGTCAGTAAAAGTCAAGGGGCTTTTTTGAAAAAATTGACTTTTAACATTCTCTTCATAAATTTCAGCCTGCTCCCCGCAAAAAAAGGGCGGCAGAGGCCGTCCATTTTACAGGGGTTTCTTGAAGTTCCGCTGGAGCTTATTGCCCGTGTATCCCAGGTTTTGGTAAAAGGCATGGGCGCCTTTCCTGGCCTCTCCGGAGACAAGGCGCACTGCCACTGCCCCTTTGGAACGGGCCCAGGCTTCTCCGGCGGACAGGAGGGCCCTGCCCACCCCCTGGCGGCGCCAGGCACTGGAGACGGCGATCCCCAACACATTCACCATGTGGCCGGCATAGAGCACATCGTACTCTTCCAGGTGAAGGTAGCCCACCACCTCTCCCCCCCATTCCGCCACAAAAATTCTATGGGCAGGGTTTGCCAGGCATGCCTGCAGCTTAACAAAGGTCTTTTCCTGGGGATAATCGTAGCCCATTTCCTCCCGGTTTAGGCGGGTAATGGCGGAACAATCCGCCAAAGCCGCCTCTCGAATGATCCGTTCCATAAAGCGCTCCTTTCCGCCTTGCCTGCTGGAACAAAAAAGGCCGCCGCAAAGCGGCAGCCCCTTGCCGGACTTACTTGTCCAGAACCCTTTTTACAGTGGCTTCGATATTTTCCGCGGACAGGCCGAACTCCTTCAGCAGGTCCACAGCAGGGCCGGAATGGCCGAATGTGTCGTTGACGCCAATCTTGGTGACGGGAGTGGGATACACCTCGCTGAGGTAAGAGGCCACAGCCTCCCCCAGGCCGCCGATGACGTTGTGCTCCTCTGCCACCACAATGTGGCCAGTCTCCTTGGCGGCCTTCAGGACCAGCTCCTGGTCCAAGGGCTTGATGGTGTGGATGTCGATGACGCGGGCGTCAATACCGGCTTCCTCCAGGGACTTGGCGGCCTTGACAGCCTCCTGCACCAGCAGGCCGGTGGCGATGATGGTGATGTCCTTGCCGTCCCGCAGGGTAATGCCTTTTCCCAGCTCGAACCGGTAATCGTCGTTGTTGTGAACGCTCTCTACAGCCAGACGGCCCAAGCGGATGTACACCGGGCCCACATACGCAGCCGCAGCCTTAACGGCGGCCTGCATCTCATAGTGGTCGGCAGGGTTGAGCACCACCATGCCGGGAATGGAGCGCATAAGGGCAATATCCTCGCAGCACTGATGAGTGGCGCCGTCCTCCCCCACAGAGATGCCTGCATGGGAACCCACCACTTTTACGTTTAGATGGGGGTAGCCCACGGAGTTGCGCACCTGCTCGAAGGCGCGGCCCGCAGAAAACATGGCAAAAGAGGCCGCAAAGGGCACCTTGCCGCAGGTAGCCAAGCCGGCAGCAATGCCGATCATGTTGCACTCTGCGATGCCGCAGTCAATAAAGCGTTCGGGGTACTTCTTTTTGAAGATGCCGGTTTTGGTGGCCTCCGCCAGGTCGGCGTCCAGCACCACAATGTCGGGGTTCGTCTCAGCCAAGGCGGTGAGGGCTTCCCCAAAGCTCTCACGGGTGGCTTTTTTCACCATTTCAGCCATTCTGCAGCACCTCCAGATTCTCCTTGAGTTCCTTCATGGCCACTTCATATTCCTCTGCGTTGGGGGCCTTGCCATGCCAGCCCACCTGATTTTCCATGTAGGAAACACCCTTGCCCTTGGTAGTCTTGGCGATGATGGCAAAGGGCTTGCCCTTGCAGGCCCGGGCTGCGTCAAAAGCTTTCTCCAGCTCGTCAAAATCATTGCCATTCACGGTGATGGTCTCAAAGCCGAAAGCTTCAAATTTGGGTTCGAAGGGAGCGGGCCCCCCCACCTCTGCCACGGGGCCGTCGATCTGCAGGCCGTTGTAGTCCAAAATGACGCACAGGTTGTCCAGCTGATGGTGGCCCGCAAACATAGCAGCCTCCCACACCTGGCCCTCTTCGCTTTCGCCGTCGCCCAGCAGGGTGTAAACCCGGTAGTCTTTCTTGTCCAGCTTGCCGGCAAAGGCCATGCCCACCGCGGCGGAGATGCCCTGGCCCAGAGAGCCGGAGCTCATGTCCACACCGGGGGTGCCCTTCATATCCGGGTGGCCCTGAAGCATGGCGCCAATATGGCGGAGCTTTTGCAGCTCGCTGACATCAAAATAGCCCCGCTGCGCCAAAGTGGCATAAAGGCCCGGAGCGCAGTGGCCCTTGGAAAGCACAAAACGGTCCCGGTCCGGATTTTTGGGATTCTGGGGATCAATGTTCATTTCCTTAAAATAGAGATAGGTGAAGAGATCGGCCGCGGAGAGAGAGCCTCCCGGGTGGCCGGATTTGGCGTGGAACACGCCTTCGATGATGCCGAGGCGAACCTTCGCCGCGGTGACCTGAAGGTCTTTCCGTTCTTGAGCGTTCATGGCTTGTCACCATTCCTTTCCGCCGTATTCCTTGCAGTGCTCATACAGATACGATTGTATCCCATTTTGCAGAAAAAAGCAATCCTTAGTTTTCCCGGTTGCGGGGGAAGTTTTTCCGTGCTAGAATGGAGAAAACTTTGAGGAGGCGCCCACTGTGAATTATCCCTGGATCTTTGAAGAACTGGCCCAAAAGCCCGGCGCTGTCCGGGACTTTAAGGAGGAGTGGCAGTGGACCCGCTTCCAGGTGGGCGGCAAGCTGTTCGGCGCCATCTGCAAGGACGGGGCCGGGAACGACGCCCTGCTCACCCTGAAACTGCCGCCGGAGGAGAACTGCTTCCTGCGGGAACAGTACGAGGATATTCTCCCCGGCTACTATTGCAACAAGGAACACTGGAGCTCTATCAGGTTGGAAGGCAGCGTGCCGGACCACCTGGTGCGGGAGCTGATGGAAACCTCTTACCGGCTGGTGCTGGCAGGACTCTCCAAGAAAAAGCAGCGGGAAATCTTGGGGGAATAGAATTTTCCCGTATAACGGGGGCCTTGGGGTACAAAACTAGCTGTGAACCCCATTTGAAACGCCGCGCTACGCGCTAGGAAAGGAAGGTCCTCACCATGAAGGAACAGGCTGGACGCATTGGAAATCTGCCCGCCAACATCAACATTATGAACCCTGTCCCCAACAAGGACGCCAAAACCATCACAGGCCTCATCCGGAAAAACGGCAAGGTCTCTGGATATGAGCTCTCCGATGGCCGGGTGCTCTCCAAGCGGGAGGGCGTGGCCCTGGCCAAGCAGGGCGGCATCCGTGGCGTGGCCATCGCCAGCCGCAACGGCAGCGAGTACCTGCGCTCTCTGCCCGATGGCAGCGAAAGCAATAACCTGGGCGATCTGCCCACCGCTCCCGACGGGCTTCGCTGACACGCAGCCCGCCCCCACAGGCGCACAAAAAGCCCCTGGCCGGTTTCCCCGGTCAGGGGCTTTTGTATCGCGCTATTTAGAGACAGTCATCCAAAGAAGGACGATTACTCGGCCATCTTCTTCAGGCGCTCGTACTTCTCCACAGCGTACTTCTCGGCGTTGGCGAACAGCTTCTCGGCGCGGTCCGGGAAGGAACGGGTCAAGCTGTTGTAGCGCACTTCGCCCATGATGAAGTCGCGGTAGGAAGCGCTGGGAGCCTTGCTGTCCAGCTGGAAGGGGTTCTGGCCCTCGTCAGCGCGGCGGGGGTCAAACCGGAAGTTGTGCCAGTAGCCAGCGGCCACAGCCTTCTTCTCCTCCACCTGGGAGACGCCCATGCCGCCCTTGATGCCGTGGTTGATGCAGGGAGCGTAAGCCAGGATGATGGAGGGGCCATGGTAGCTCTCAGCCTCGGAGAAGGCCTTGATGCACTGGTTCATGTCGGCACCCATGGCCACCTGAGCCACGTAGACGTAGCCGTAGGTCATGGCGATGCCGGCCAGGTCCTTCTTCTTGGTGGCCTTACCGGTGGCAGCGAACTGCGCCACGGAGCCGCAAGGAGTGGACTTGGAAGCCTGGCCGCCGGTGTTGGAGTACACCTCGGTGTCGAAGACCAGGACGTTGATGTCCTCGCCGGAAGCGAGAGCATGGTCCAGGCCGCCGAAGCCGATATCGTAGGCCCAGCCGTCGCCGCCCAGAATCCACATGGACTTCTTGGCCAGGTAATCCTTATCCTTCAGAATCTGGGAAGCCAGAGTGCAGGCCTCGCAGGTGCAGCCTTCGATGACGCCAGCTTCCAGGGCAGCGATGTAATCCTTAGCGGGCTGGTCGTTGGCGGCGCGGTCGTTCATGGTATCCAGCCACTTCTGACCGGCTTCCTTGATTTCGGCAGTGGCGTAATCCACAGCAATCAGCTTCTCGGTCAACTCAGCCAGACGGCCGCGAACAGCGTTCTGAGCCAGGGCCATGCCCAGGCCGAACTCGGCGTTGTCCTCGAACAGGGAGTTCTCCCAAGCGGGACCATGGCCGGCCTTGTTCACGGTGTAAGGAGTGGCGGGAGCGGAACCGCCCCAGATGGAGGAGCAGCCGGTGGCGTTGGCAATGAACATCTTATCGCCGAACAGCTGGGTAGCCAGCTTGGCGTAAGGAGTCTCGCCGCAGCCGCCGCAAGCGCCGGAGAACTCGAGCAAGGGCTGCTTGAACTGGCTGCCCTTGACGGTGGTCTCCTTGAACTTAGCAGCCACTTCTTCCTTGGCAGGCAGGTTGATGCCATACTCAAACACGGCCTCCTGGTCACGCTGAGAGTCGATGGGGGCCATCTTCAGGGCCTTGTTCTTGGCGGGGCAGGTGGTCACGCAGGAGCCGCAGCCGGTGCAGTCCAGCGGAGAGATGACCATGGCGAAGTTCATGCCGGGGACACCGGTCATGGGCTTGGCCTTGGTGCCAGCGGGAGCGGCAGCCAGCTCCTCATCGGTCATAGCGATGGGACGGATGACCGCATGGGGACACACATAGGAACACTGGTTGCACTGGATGCAGTTGTCCACAATCCACTCGGGGACATCCACAGCCACGCCGCGCTTCTCGTAAGCAGCGGTGCCCTGGGGAGAGGTGCCGTCGGCGTAGTTCTCGAAAGTGGAGACAGGCAGGTCCTTGCCGTGGAAGGAGTTCACGGGGAACACCACGTTGTTGACGTAGTCCACCAGCTCGGGACGGTTGCCGGTAGCAACCTTCTTCTGAGAATCGTCCACAGCGTCCTTCCAGGAGGCGGGCACGTCCACCTTGACGTAGCCGGTAGCGCCGCGGTCGATGGCGTCGTGGTTCATCTTGACAATGGCGTCGCCCTTACGGCTGTAAGACTTGGTGGCGGCGTCCTTCATATACTTGATAGCATCCTCTTCGGGGATGATCTTGGCAATGGAGAAAAAGGCGGACTGGAGCACGGTGTTGGTGCGGGTGCCCAGGCCCAGCTCCTTGCCGATCTTAAAGGCGTCGATGGTGTAGAAGTTGATGTCATTGTCAGCAATGAACTTCTTCACCTTGCCGGGCAGGCGCTCGTCCAGCTCCTGGGCGTCCCAAGAGCAGTTCAGCAGGAAGCTGCCGCCCTTCTTCAGATCCTGGACCATGTCGTAGGTCTCCAGGTAAGCGGGGTTGGAGCAGGCCACGAAGTCCGCCTTGGAGATGTAATAGGTGGACTTGATGGGGGTGTGGCCAAAGCGCAGGTGGGAGATGGTCAGGCCGCCGGACTTCTTGGAGTCATAGTCAAAATAGCCCTGGGCGTACATGTCGGTGTGGTCGCCGATAATCTTGATGGAGTTCTTGTTGGCGCCCACGGTACCGTCGGAGCCCAGGCCCCAGAACTTACAAGAGGTGGTGCCGGCAGGAGCGGTATCGGGATCTTCGGTGGCATCCAAAGACAGATGGGTCACGTCGTCCACAATGCCGATGGTGAAGCGCTTCTTGGGCTCGTCCTTCTCCATGTTGCGGTACACGGCGATGATATCGCTGGGCTTGGTATCCTTGGAGCCCAGGCCGTAGCGGCCGGTGTACACGGGGCAGGTGGCAAACTGGGTGCCGTTGATGGCGGCCAGCACGTCCAGATACAGGGGCTCGCCGATGGAGCCGGGCTCCTTGGTGCGGTCCAGGACAGAGATCTTCTTCACGGTCTCGGGCAGCACGTCCAGCAGGTACTTGGCCACGAAGGGACGGTACAGATGGACCTTCACCAGGCCAACCTTTTCGCCGGCGGCGTTGAGGTAGTCGATGACTTCCTCGATGGTCTCGCAGGCGGAACCCATGGCGATGATGACCTTATCGGCATCGGGAGCGCCATAGTAGTTGAAGGGCTTATAGTCGGTGCCGATCTTCTCGTTGACCTTGTTCATGTAGTCAACAACAACCTCGGGCACGGCGTCGTAATACTTGTTGCAAGCCTCGCGGGCCTGGAAGAAGATATCGCCGTTCTGGGCCTGGCCGCGGAGCACAGGGTGCTCGGGGTTCAGGGCGCGGCGGCGGAACTCATTCACAGCGTCCCAATCCAGCAGGTCGCCCAGATCCTCGTAATCCCAAACCTGGATCTTCTGGATCTCGTGAGAGGTGCGGAAACCGTCGAAGAAATGGAGGAAGGGTACACGGCCCTTGATCGCGGAGAGATGGGCTACAGCGCCCAGATCCATGACCTCTTGAGGGGAATTGGCGCACAGCATCGCGTAGCCGGTCTGACGGCAGGCATACACGTCGGAGTGGTCGCCAAAGATGTTCAGGGCATGGGTGGCCACCGTACGGGCGGAGACGTGGATAACGCTGGGCAGCAGCTCGCCGGCCATCTTGTACATGTTGGGGATCATCAGCAGCAGGCCCTGAGAGGCGGTGTAGGTGGTGGTAAGGGCACCGGCCGCCAGAGAGCCGTGCACAGCGCCGGCGGCGCCAGCCTCAGACTGCATCTCGGTGACGCGGACCTCTCTGCCGAACAGGTTCTTGCGGCCTGCGGCGGCATATTTGTCGGTCTCGTCCGCCATCACGGAAGAGGGCGTGATGGGGTAGATGGCGGCAACGTCGGTAAACGCATAGGAAACATGCGCGGCTGCGCTGTTGCCATCCATGGTTTTCATTTTTCTTGCCATGAAATATTTTCCTCCTTTTAGGATGATCGGAAACGGATATGACGGGCTTCTCCACATGTGCTGCCGATAGTCCCGTGCTGTTTTATTCTACCATTTTTTTCACGCCCTGTAAAGGCATAAAAGGCGGGATTCGAGAACTTTTTGACAAACTCCTCCCTTCTGATTTGACAGACAAGGCCCTTTCCGGTACAATAGAAAATAAAAAACGCCGGGCCCCGCCCGGCGGCACTTGCGAAAGGGGTTTAATTTCTCATGTCACCCGATCCGGACGGTTTATTCATTCTCACCGCCGCCCTCACCCTGCTGTGCCTTGCGGCCGCCTCCATTTACGCCGCAGGTGAAGCGGCCGTGGACTTTCTCTCTCAGGCGCAAATTAAAAAGGAGGCTGAGGAGGGGGACGCCCACGCCAAAAAGCTTTTAAAACTGACTGACTGGCAGAAAGCTGCTGTCTCTCCCCTGCAGACTGGTATGCTGCTCTTTGGCCTGCTGGGGCTGGGGCTTTTCCTTTACACCTTTGGAGGGCTGGCAGAGGGGCTGCTCTCCCCTATCGCCCACGAAGGGGGCCGGGGACTGCTGGCGTATTTTCTCCTCTCCATCCTCTACTTTCTGGTCTTTTTCCTTTTCGGAGACCTGCTCCCCAAAAAGAGCGCCCGGCACAACGCCCGCGCCTTTGCCCAGCGCTTTGTAGGGCTGCTGTGCTTTTTGCAGGCGGTGGCTTTTCCTTTCTTAAAGCTCTGCGCGCTGATTGTCAACGGCATTCTGCGGCTGTGCCGCATTGATCCCCACATTCTGGATGACCCCGTCACGGAGGAGGAGATCCTGCAGATGGTGGGAGAAGGCGAGGAAAAGGGCGTAATTGAGGAAACCGAGCGGGATATGATCACCAACATCCTGGACTTTAAGGATACCACCGCGGAGGAAACCATGACCCACCGCACGGACATTGTGGCTGTGGAGGACGATGCCTCCATTTCCCAAGTGGTGGAGGCCGCCGTGGAGAACGGCTGCTCCCGCATTCCGGTGTACCACGAAGACCTGGATACGGTGGTGGGCATCTGCTACATCAAGGACCTGCTGCCCTATGTGGGCCGGGAAATGCCAGAGTTCATCAAGATTACGGACCTGATGCGGCCCGCCTATTTTGTGCCGGAGACGAAACGGTGCAGCCAGCTCTTCACGGAGATGACAGAGCGCAAGGTGCAGATTGCCATTGTGCTGGACGAATATGGCGGCACCGCGGGGCTGATCACCCTGGAGGACCTGGTGGAGGACATTGTGGGCAACATTCAGGATGAATATGACCACGAGGAGGAGGAAATCCACCGGATGAGCGAGACGGAGTTCACCGTGGACGGGACCGCCTCCATTGATGAGGTATCGGACATGACGGGCGCCGACCTGCCCGAAGGGGATTATGACACCATTGCGGGCCTGGTGACCGAGCGGCTGGGCCGCCTGCCCAAGGCGGGGGAACATCCCCAGGTGAAAGAGGCGGGGCTGACCATCACCGTGCTAGAGGTGGAAGAGCAGCGCATTGCCCGGCTGCTGTTGGTGAAGGACCCCGAACAGGAAAAGGGAAAAGAGGAATCGGAGAACAAATGAGCCAGCCACAGACAACTGAGGACACAAGCCGGGAGAACCTTCTGGGCACCGCCCCGATTGGGAGGCTGCTGTTTTCCTTGGCGGTGCCCGCTATCACCGCCCAGGTGGTGAATATGCTGTATAATATTGTGGACCGCATTTACATCGGCCACATTCCAGAGATTGGCACAGCAGCCCTTACCGGCGTGGGCATCACCTTCCCCATCATCACCCTGATCAGCGCGTTCAGCTCGTTGATCGCCATGGGCGGAGCGCCCCGGGCCTCCATTGCTATGGGCGCCCACCACAAAGACCGCGCCGAGCGCATAATGGGGAACTGCTTGACCGCTCTCCTGGCAATTTCCGTGGTTTTGACGGCGGTGTTCCTCCTTTTTCAAGAGCCTGTCCTCTGGGCCTTCGGCGCCAGTGAGAACACCATTGGGTACGCCATGGACTACATGGGCATCTATGTGTGCGGCACGGTGTTTGTGCAGGTCTCTCTGGGGATGAATATGTTTATTACCTCCCAGGGTTTTGCCAAAACCAGCATGCTGACCGTTATTATCGGAGCGGTGCTGAACATTGCTTTGGACCCCCTATTTATCTTTGCCTTTGGCATGGGGGTGCGGGGCGCGGCCATTGCCACGGTGCTCTCTCAAGCTGTTTCGGCGGTATGGGTGATGCTCTTTTTAACCGGAAAGCGCACCACCCTGAAGCTTCGCCCTCAATGCATGGCAATCCATTGGCGCATTCTGCTGCCCGTGCTGGCGCTGGGGGTCTCCCCTTTCATTATGCAGAGCACAGAGAGCCTTCTCAGCGTGGTGCTGAACACCTCTCTGCTGAAGTATGGCGGGGATGTGGCCGTGGGCGCCTATACGGTGATTGCCAGCATCATGCAGGTGATCAACCTGCCCTTGCAGGGGTTAACCCAGGGCGCCCAACCCATCACCAGCTTTAACTACGGGGCCCGGAACATGGAGCGGGTGCGCAAGTCCATCCGCTTGCTGCTGACCTGCACCCTGACCTATAGCTGCCTGTTCTGGCTGGCCATCATGCTTATCCCCCAAGTATTCGTGGGCATCTTCACCAGCGACCCGGAGCTGACGGAAACCGCCGTGTGGGCGGCGCGCATCTTCCTGTTTGGGGTGTTTTCCTTTGGGGCCCAGGTGGGGTTCCAGCAGAGCTTTTTGGCCTTGGGGCAGGCCAAAGCCTCCCTGCTGCTGGCGCTGCTGCGAAAAATCGTGCTGCTCATCCCCCTGATCTACATATTCCCCCTTTTCTTTGGCGACAAGCTGCTCGGCGTCTTTGCGGCGGAACCGGTGGCGGACTTACTGGCAGCGGCCACCACCACAGTGACGTTCCTGCTGTGGGCCAGAAAGAGCCTGGGGGACAAAAAAGCCGCCCCAAAGGCTTTGTAATCCTTCTGAAAAGCCAAAGGCCGCGGCATTGCCGCGGCCTTTCCTGTCTCAGGGCTGCCTGTCAGGAGCGTGCTCTCCCAGCAGGTTGGTGCAATAGCGCATCAAGTCCTCCTTTGTATTCAGATCGGCAGCGCTCTGCATCAGCTGCTCTTGCAAAGCGGGAGGCAGGGAATTAAAATATTGTTTGGCTTCCATGTCCATTTTGCTGGGCTCCGGCATGCGGGGTCCCTCCTTTTCTGGGTTCTGCGCTTTAGGATGTCCCCGGACGGGGAAAATATTCCCACATTTTGTGAAAGGAGACGTTTCCATGGAAAAGCTGTCCAATTTGCCCCTCTTTGCAGGGATGGAAGAAGCAGGGTGCCAGCAGATGCTGGAGTGCTTTCACACCGGCCCGCGGTCCTTCCGGGCTGGAGAGACCGCTTACACCTATGGGGGCAGCAGCGGCCGGATGCTGGGCATCCTCCAATCGGGCTGCGCGGCCCTTGTGAAAATCGACGCGGACGGCGGCAGGACCGTGCTGGAAAGGCTGGGGCCCGGCGGCGTGTTCGGGGAGCTTATCGCCTTTGCCAGCCTGCCCTGCGACAGCGTGACCGTAGTGTGCGAAGCGGACTGCGTAATTGTTTTCCTGCCCCAAGCGCAGCTTGCCTCCTGTGGAAAGTCCTGTGCCTGCCACAGGCAGCTGCTGGAAAACCTGCTCTCCCTGATTTCGCAAAAGGCCTTTGCCCTGAGCGAGCGGGTGGAGGTGCTCTCCTGCCGGAGCACCCGGGAGAAGCTGCTGTGCTACTTCCGCATCCGCGCTGGGGAGGAAAAAAGCCTGTCCTTTTCCCTGCCCTTTACTCTGAGCGCCCTGGCAGAGTATCTGTGCGTGGACCGCAGCGCCATGATGCGGGAACTGAAAAAGCTGCGGGAGGAAGGGTTTCTGGAAGTCAGCGGGAAGCAGGTGCGGTTTCTTTCGGACCAGCCTTTCGGAAAGGCGGACCTGTGCGCGGCCAGCTGGAAATAAGGCAAAAAGGGGGATGGGCACGGCCACCCTCTTTTTCTTTCCAACCGTATTTCCTGCAAGACTATTAGCCTTTCCTTGCACCCTAAAAAGCGCGGGAGCAACGGGTTTACAGGCTCTGTTAAGATTTTCTGTCGAAAATCTTAAGAAACCCGCTAGCGGGTTGCCAGGGACTTGGAAATCAAGTACAATATTCCCGCCCTCACCCATGGCAGGGACGCAGACGCAACCCTATCCTGCAGCAGCTGGCATGGGGCAGGCAAAAAAACAAACAGCCCCGCTGCTTTCACGGGGGCTCGAATTGACAGCCCAGACACTGGGCAGGAGGGAATGAACATGTTATCCATCAGCGGCGTGACGAAACGCTATGGCAAGACCTTGGCCAACGACAACATCAGCTTTGCCGTAGGCGACGGGCAGATCGGCATTTTGCTGGGGCCCAACGGGGCAGGCAAATCCACCATCATCAAGTGCATCACCGGGCTGCTGCGTTTTACCGGGCGCATTGAGATCAACGGCTATGAAAACACCTCTTTGGAAGCCAAGGCGCAATTAGGGTATATTCCTGAAATGCCCGCAGTATATGACTTGCTCACCGTGGAGGAGCACTTGGAATTCATCCGCCGGGCCTACAAGGTGGAGGACGAGGCCTACACCAACCAGCTGCTGGAGCGCCTGGAACTGGACGACAAGCGGAACAAGCTGGGCAAGGAGCTCTCCAAGGGCATGCAGCAGAAGCTCTCCATTTGCTGCGCCCTGTGCCACAAACCCCGGGTGGTGATCTTTGACGAGCCCTTGGTGGGCCTGGACCCCCACGCCATCAAGGAGCTGAAGGAGATTTTCCGGGAGCTGAAGGCCAGCGGTGCCTCTGTGCTGATTTCCACCCACATGATCGACAGCGTGGAGGATTACTGGGATGTGGCCAACATCATGATGAACGGCCGCTTCGCCGCCACCAAGCTCAACGACGGCAGCGAGGGTCAGACTCTGGAGGAACTGTTCTTTGCGATTACAGAGGGGGCGCCCGCCCCTGTGGAGGGCTGACGCCATGAAAAGCCCTCTTGTATACTTGACCGCCACAAAGTTGAAAAACCAGCTGATTGCCGTGGTGAAAAGCCCTGCAAAGCTGATCTACGCTGTAATTTTAGTGGCGCTGTTTGCCCTTACCGCCTTTTCCGGCAGCGCCTATGACCTGGAAGAACTGCGCAATCCCCAGGAGCTGACCGCCATTATGGTGCTGTTTTACACCATGATGTTCCTGATGGTGTTCGCTTCGGGGAGCAGTTCTTCCAACTCCCCTATGTTCACCTTATCCGATGTGACGCTGCTGTTCCCCGCGCCCATGAGCTCCAATAAGATCTTGGTCTACGGGCTGGTTCGCCAGCTGGGGCTTTCCCTGGTGCTGGGCTTCTTCATCCTGTTCCAGTACTCCTGGATGCACGGGGCCTACGGCATAGGCCCCGCCGGGCTGGTGTTGATCATCGTAGGCTATGCCATCACGCTGTTTTTCGCCCAGCTGGCCTCTATGGCCTCCTATGTGCGCACCAGCGGCATGGAACGGGCCGGAAAAATTGTGAGGTACTGCGTGTTTGGCGCGGCGGCCTTGTACGGCGTGTGGGCGGTGCTCTTCTGCCGGGAGGACCTGCTGGCCCTGTCAAACGGCGGCAGCTACGGGCCGCTGCTGGAAAAGGGCGCGGCGTTCTTTGCCACTATCCCCGGCATTCTGTTCCCGGTCTCTGGCTGGGCCGCCGGGCTGGTCAGCGGCATTTTCGCCGGAAACTGGCTGCTGGTTGGCCTTTCCGTGGGGCTGCTGGCGGCCCTGTTTGCCCTGCTGCTGGGGCTTATCCTCACCTGCAAAAACAACTACTACGAGGATGTGCTCTCTACTGCGGAAACCGCCCAGTCCGCCATCACTGCCCAGAAGGAGGGCCAGCTCAACGAGGTGGTGCCCAAGAACGTGAAGGTGGGCAAAACCGGCCTGGGCAAGGGCTGGGGCGCCTCTGCCATCTACTACAAGCACCGGGTGGAAAACCGCCGCAGCGGGGTGTTCCTCTTCTCCAACATGTCCCTTATTTTCATGGCGGTGATTATCGGCTGCTCCTTCTTCATGCGGGACGCGGGGCTGGTGGGCATCTTTGCCTTTGCCACCTACATGCAGCTGTTCAGCGTGGCCCTGGGCCGGTTTAACCGGGAGCTGATTAAGCCCTACATCTACCTCATCCCCGAGCCGCCCCTGAAAAAGCTGTTGTACGCCATCAAGGAGAGCCTGCTCTCCGACACATGGGAAGCTATCCTGATCTTCTTGGTGGTGGGCGTGATTGTGGGCGCCTCTCCCCTGGAGATTGTCTGCTGCATGGTGGCCCGGGTCAGCTTTGCCCTGCTGTTCACCGCCGGCAACGTGTGTGTGGAGCGGGTGTTCGGCATGGTGCGTTCCAAGACGCTGATTTTCCTGTTCTACTTCCTGGTGCTGCTGCTCATGGCCATTCCGGGCATTGCGGCCTGCGTGGTGTGCTCCATCCTGTTCCCCGTCTGTGGGGCGGCCGCCGGGCTGCTGGGTATGGCAGTAATCAACGCGGCCATTGCCGTGCTGGTGCTGTGGCTGTGCAGGAATTTGCTGCAGTACGCGGAATTGAACAGCCGGTAAAACCGGTTACATACGAAACACCCTCCCGCCAGACACGGGAGGGTGTTTTTACGCTTTACGGATGGGATGGCGCAGGACCGTCTTCCACTTCTCTGGCGGGGCTTTCCGGGGGTCAGAGAGGTAGATCTCGTGATGGCGGCGGGTTTCGGAAATGTCGGGCTCGTACCCGTTTTCCCGGGCAAAAGCGTCCATGGCTTCCAGGGAGGCGGGCTCGCTGTCATAGGGGCCCAAATGCATCATCTGGACGCACAGACCCTCCTCCAGATGGTAAAAGAAGGCGCCAGAACAATCCAGCTTTTTCTTGCGGGAAGCCTCTTCCACCGCCCAGCGGAAGTCCTCCTCCCCCACAAAATCCGGCAGGCGGATGGCGGAAATCCACTGGAAAGCCCCTTTGTCCCGGTAGTCCACAACGCCGCTTTCGCTCCACCAGAACCCCTCCAGGGGCGGCACCACATACTCAAAAAAGCCGTCAATGCCATGGCCGGTTTTATAGCTCATTTTCAACGTGTAGGCCAGGGCATAGAGGACGCCCACCGCCGCCTTATATTCCCCACCCTCCTGGTTGGGGGCGCCCTTGCCGCGAACAGCGATGTAGGCCATGGGCGGGACTGTGACAATGGCGGGCTTATTTTTGGGCAGATAAAATTCTTTGTATTCCTTTTTGAAGTCGAAAGCCATGGGTTTTCCCTCCTTTCCCCCATTGTACAGGAAGCGGCGCTTTCTTGCAACCCCAGCTTGACAGGGCCGCGGGCCCATGCTACAATCGCCATAGAGGGAGTATTCCGCTGTCTTCTGGGGCAGCGGGCAGATATCATGGGAGGGAACTTATATGAAAATGAAAAAATTGCTTGCCGCAGCCGGAGCGCTGTGCCTGGCCGTCACCCTGGGAGCCTGCCAGCTGTTTACCCCCACCGAAGGCCGCCTGAATGACACCATGCACACCATGTTTTTCGACTTTACCGTGACCGGCGCCTATCTGGCAGAGGAGTACGAGGGCTATCAGCCGGCAGAGGGGAACCAGCTGCTGGTGGCGGACATCACCGTGAAGAACACCTTCCGGGAAAGCATCGAGATGTACGACACGGACTTTCAGGCCCAGTGGGGCGAAGACGAGGACCCGGAGGCCTACTCCATCCCCATCACCACGGACCCGGAGACCTTTACCGAACTGGAACCGGTGGGAGGAGATCAACTGCCGGGCACCTATCCCTTGGCAGTGGATGAGGAGCGCTCTGGCCAGCTGGTCTATGAGGTTCCCCAGGGCTATGTGGACTTTTCCCTCTCCTATCTGGAACTCTACGACGACGGGAGCGAGGAGGAGAACACCGGCGACACCTACTTCGTCTTCTTTACAGCGCAGGACGCCCCGTAAAGCCCTGCCAAACACAGAACTTTGCATCCCCTCCAGAGGCTGCCCCTTCCAGGCGGCCTCTTTTTTGCGCCGCCTGTCTGGCCACCTCTTTCTTGACAAGGGGACCGGGGTGTGATACAATCCCAGGGAAAGGAAAATATTGTGCCCGCCGCCGGGTGGGAATAGCATTGGAGCCGTATCCGCAGGCCATTTGGAGATACGGGGCGCCAGTGCTTTTTTGTTGCCTGGCAGAGCTTTTAGGAGGAATGACCATGTTTCGGGACATGAGAAGGAAGAACCAGCTGCTTCCCCCAGAGGAGGCGGAATCCATTTTGCGCCAGGGCACCAGCGGGGTGCTGTCCCTGCTGGGGGACGGCGGCTACCCCTACGGCGTCCCCCTGAGCTATGTGTACCACAACGGAAGGCTGTATTTCCACTGCGCCAAGGCAGGCCACAAGCTGGACGCCATCCGACGGGAGGGGAAGTGCTCTTTCTGCGTCATCGCCCAGGACCTGGTGGCGCCGGAGAAGTACACCACGCTGTTCCGCAGTGTCATCGCCTTTGGACAGGTGCGGGTCCTGGAGGACGCCGGGGAAAAGCGCGCCGCCCTGGAGGCCTTGGGGGAGCGGTTCAACCCGGGGGAGCCGGAAAGCCTGGAGAAGGAAATCTCCAGCACATGGAACAGCGTATGCGTGCTGGAGATGGAGATTGAGCACCTGACCGGCAAGGAGGCCAAGGAGCTGCTGAAAAGGAGGACTGGCCAATGAAAGACACCTCCCCTTTAAAAGAGTTCGCACGGTACACCTCGCTGAACGTACTGGGGATGATCGGCCTTTCCTGCTACATCTTGGCGGACACGTTTTTTGTCTCTTTGGGGCTGGGGGCAGACGGCCTGGCGGCCCTAAACCTGGCCATCCCCATTTACAGCTTTATCAACGGCAGCGGGCTGATGATCGGCATGGGAGGCGGGACCCGGTACTCCATTTTGAAAAGCCAGGGGAACCACCGGGAAGCCAACCGCGTCTTCACCAACGTGCTGTACCTGGCAGCAGTGCTGGCCTCCCTTTTTGTGGCGGCGGGGCTGCTCTTTGCCGGGGACATTGTGCGCTTATTCGGCGGCACGGGGAACGTGTTCACTATGAGCCGCACCTACCTGCGGGTAATCCTTCTATTTGCCCCTGCGTTCTTGATGAACAACGTGCTGCTGTGTTTTGTGCGCAACGATGGAGCGCCTCAGCTCTCCATGGCGGCCATGCTGGGGGGCAGCTTTTCCAACGTGGTGCTGGACTGGGTGTTCATCTTCCCCTGCGGCATGGGAATCTTCGGGGCGGTATTCGCCACAGGACTGGCGCCTCTGATCAGCATTTGCATTCTCTCCCCCCATTTTATCCAAAAGAAAAACCAGTTTAGGCCTGTGGCCTGCCGCCCCCAAGGGCAGCGGACCGCCCGCATTCTTTCCAGCGGGGTGCCCTCCCTGGTAACGGAGGTTTCCTCTGGCATTGTGATCATCGTCTTTAACTCGCTGATTCTGGGGATGGAGGGCAACACGGGCGTGGCGGCCTACGGGGTTATCGCCAACCTCTCCTTAGTGGTTATCTCTATTTATACGGGAATTGCCCAAGGCATTCAGCCCATTCTCAGCCGCAGCTATGGCGTTGGGGACCGGGACCGGCTCTCCGCCACCCTTCGGTACGCGGTGATTGCCATGCTGGGGGTCTCCGTGGCAATCTACGGGGCTGTGCTTGCCTTTGCCCCTCAGATTGCGGCTGTGTTCAACAGCGAGGGCAGCCCCACCCTGCAGGCCATTGCTGTCCAAGGGCTGCGGCTGTACTTCATCGCATGCCCCTTTGCCGGGTGCAACGTAGTGCTCTCGATGTACTTCACCTCTACGGACCGGCCCCTTCCCGCCCACATCATTTCCCTGCTGCGTGGTTTTTTCCTCATCATCCCCGTGGCCCTTCTGCTGGCTGCTGTGGGGCAGATGGTGGGCATTTGGCTGGCCTTCCCTGTCACGGAATGTTTGGTGGCGCTGCTGGCAGTGGGGTTGTTTATCCGCAGCCGGAGGAAACCCGCGCACGCCTGAAAGAAGCTCCCTTTTCGGGAGCTCCTTTCATTCCTGCAGCTGGGCGGTAAAGCCGCTCTCCTCATCCCCGGTGAAGAGGATAGTGTAGGTCTCGCCGTACTTCGCGGGGATATCCACCTGCTCCGTGGTGGCAAGCTCCACAGCGTCCCCTTCGCCGTAGGGGGAGAAATCCATGGACAAGGTGGAGAGGTCCTTGCCATCGAAGTAGTCTTTGTCAAAAGAGGCTGTCAGGGACGTCTCGGGGGTGAGGGCTTTGCCGTCCATATCCGCCCATCCACCCTGGCCGTACTCCTCCCCCTCCAGGTAGGTGGAGTAAAAGATTTGGTAGACGTCCTCGCTTTGGCACACCAGCTGGATGGTGACGGCGTCTTGGGCATTCAGCTCTTGAACGGCCTGCTTGGCGGCGGTCTGGCAGCCGGCAAGGCTCAACAGGGCGGCGGAAAGCGCCACGGCAGCGGCGGCGCGGAACAAGTTCTTTTTCACAGCTCATTCTCCCTTTCTAAAAAAATCAGGCCCTCTTCGGGACACCATCAGTGTACCAAAGGGGCCTTTCTATTTTTTTAGGGGAACCTTACCCATTGCTTTCCCTTTCTTTCCCGTTTCTTACGAGAGGCTTGTGGAGGGCGTAGCTGATGCGCACCATGTGGAGGATATGGCCCTCCTTTTTTCTCAGGGATTTTTGTACCGCTCCGGGCAGGAAAAATAATCCTCCCGCAGGATGGAATAGCACACATCGTCAAAGACCTTGCCGTCAAAGCGCTGAAAAGCCTGGGACAGGGTTCCCTCGTAGTGGAAGCCACACTTCTCAATCACGCGGCGGGAACGGCTGTTTTCTTTAAAATGCCCGATGGCCAGCACATCCAGCCCCTTGCGCTCAAACCCGTACTGCACCATGGCCCGCAGGGCCTCTGTCATATATCCCTGGCCCCAATAGGGTTTGGCCAGCTCGTAGCCGATGGAAAGGCTCTTCACCCCGCTGCGGCGGATATCCCTTTGAAACTTGATTTTCCCAATGGGATGCCCAGTCTCTTTGAGGACAATGGCATAGCAACCGCTGTCCCACAAGGCACGGCGGAAGAAGCGTTCCCCTTCCTCCCGCGTGCGGGCAGGCCGGGCGCCAGAGGCCAGCATCACCTGCGGGTCTGAAGCAAAGGCGAGGAAATCCTGGTAATCCTCCTCCCGCCAATGGCGCAGCAGCAGACGGGGCGTCTCCATCTCACCGCGGAGCCGTTGGAGCAGCGTCACGGCCTTTCTCCTCCCCCCTGAAATACTGGTAATACTGGCATTGGATCATGCCGTTATACAGCTTGCGCCGCTTGTCCGCCTTCCGGCCGAACAGCGCCTCAAACTCCGGGTCCGGGGTGATAATGCCAAAGCTCCATCCCCGCTGGGGCCGGAACAGGCTTCCCATGGACTGATACAGCTGCTGGGCCTGCCGGACATCCAGCAGCCTTTCGCCGTAGGGCGGGTTGCAGATGACGCAGCCATACCTCCCCTCCTGGGAGAAGGCGCGGATATCCCGGACACTGGCAGAGATATACTCCTCCACTCCGGCCTTTCGGGCATTTTCCAGGGTCAGTTCCACAGCGGCGGGGTCAATATCGAAGCCCTGGGCGGAAAAGCCGGTCTCCCGGCGCTCCTGAGCGCGGGCACGGTCTCGCTCTTGGCGCCACAGGGATTGGGGGACATTCTCCCAGGCCTGCGCGGTGAAAGAGCGCTGCAGCCCTGGGGCGATGCGCAGGGCCAGCAGGGCGCCCTCCACCAGCAAGGTGCCCGAGCCGCAGAAGGGATCGATCAAATGGCCGTCGGAGCGCAGGCGGCTCAGCTGGCACAGGCTGGCGGCAAGTGTCTCTTTGATGGGGGCCTCGTTGGACTGGGCCCGGTAGCCCCGCTTGTGCAGGCCCTCGCCGCTGGTATCCACCATGACGCTGACCTGGTCCTTCAGGATGCGGAAGCGCACCCGGTGCAGAGATCCTGTCTCGGGAAACCAGGAGAGGCGGTACTTGGCCTTCAGCCGCTCTACAATGGCTTTTTTCACGATAGCCTGGCAGTCCGGTACGCTGTGGAGCTGGCTGGACAGGCTGCTGCCTGTCACAGGGAACTGATCCTCCCTTCCCAAAAGTTCTTCCCAGGGCAGGGCTTTCACCCCCTGGAACAGCTCCTCGAAGGAGCGGGCGGGGAACTCTCCCAGCAGCAGGAGCACCCGCTCCCCAAAGCGGCTGTTCAGGTTGGCCCGGACCATGGCCTCCCATCCGCCGGAAAACAGCACCCGTCCGTTCTCCGCCTGGACCTCTTCCAGTTCCATCTCCCGCAGCTCTTGAGCCACCAGGCCCTCCACCCCAAACAGGCAGGGCACGCAAAACCTCATCCGATCTCTCATACTCTCTCCTTTGTATGCAGGCCGCAAAAAGAGGGGGCCCAAGCGGGTCCCCTCCGCGCGTATCTGTGCTTATTTACTTTCCGGCACCAACAGGCCGTAATCCCCGTTTTTACGGCGGTAGACCACATTGATTTCCCCCGTGGCATCATCCCGGAACAGGAAGAACTGATGGCCCAGCATGTTCATCTGGAGGATGGCCTCCTCGGGGGTCATCACCTTCACGTTGAAGTGCTTTACCCGGGCCACCTGGATTTCCTCATCGGGCTCATCATACAGGGCATCGGGGAAGTCGATATCCGGGCTCACCTTCTTGGCCCTTTCCAGCCTGGTCTTATTCCGGCGAATCTGCCGGCCCAGGGCGGAGATCACATGGTCGAGGGCCTCGTTCATCTCCATAGAGGTTTCCTCAGCCCGGTAGATCATCCCCCGCTGCTTAATGGTGATTTCCACAGTCTGGCGGTTGCGCTCCACCGTCACGGTGACGGTGGCTTCGGCATCCTCGTCAAAAATACGGTTAAATTTTGAGAGCTTCCGTTCCGCAAGCTCCTTAAAGTTATTGCGCAGGTTCACTTTTCTTCCGACAATGGTGATCTTCATACCACGCACCCGTCCGCTCCAGCCCATTCTCCCCATCGGGCGGCGGACTTTCCTTTCGTCAGATTTGGAAAGGCGGGAAGCCTTCGTCCACTCTGAGAAAGCCTCCTGCTTTCCTGACTTCATTGTAGCACATTGTCCAGAATATTGCAATATGAAGAGGAATATATTGTGGCGAGATCAGAATTACAGCACCACTGTCTTGTGGCGGGTGACATGGCACCCCACATTGACAGCCACGGGCAGCCCGGCAATGTGGGTGGGATAAGCCTCGATATTGACCGCCAGGGCCGTGGTCTCTCCCCCAAAGCCCTGGGGCCCCACGCCGGTCTCGTTGACGGCTTGAAGCATTTTTTCCTCCAGCTGGGCATAGAAGGGGTCGGGGTTCCGCTGGGACACACTGCGGCACAGGGCCTTTTTTGCCAGCATCGCCACCAGCTCAAAGTCTCCGCCAATGCCCACGCCCAACACCACCGGCGGACAGGGGTTGGAGCCCGCCAACTGGGCGGTCTCCTTCACAAAGGCCACAATGTCCTCTGGCTTAGCGGCAGGGGTAAACATTTTTAGGCGGCTCATGTTCTCGCTGCCAAATCCCTTTGGGGCCACAGTGAGGGTGAGCTTGTCCCCAGGTACCAGGCGGGTGTGAAGGATGGCCGGGGTGTTGTCCTCTGTATTCCTATCCCGGCGGAGGGGGTCCGCCACCACAGAGCACCGCAGCAGTCCCTCCACATAGCCCTGCCGGACACCCTCGTTGACGGCGGCCTCAAAGTCCCCGTTGATGTGCAGGTTCTGGCCCACTTCGGCAAAGACCACCGCCATGCCCGTATCCTGGCAGATGGGAATTTCCATCTGACGGGCGGCGTCCAGGTTGCGGCACAGGTCGCAGAGGATGGAGCGGGCCGTCTCATCCTTCTCCCGCTGGGAACAGTCTTGGATGACGGCCTCCAGGTCGGCGGGAAGCACCCGGTTGGCGTCGATGCAAAGCTGCCGCACCGCCTGGGTGACGGCTTGCGCGTCCAATTCTCTCATAAGAGCAGTCTCCCTTCCTTATCAAGTCAAGCGCTAAAAAAAGAGCCCGGAAAGGGGCTCTTTTCCCTATTGATGATTATTTCTGCTGGCCCCGGCGGGAGTAGCCCCGGCGGGACTCATTGCCCCGCTTCAAATCGGACATCTTCTCATCGCTGGTCTGCTTGAAGCGGCTCATCATTTCCTCGAAGGTGCCGCTGTCGTTGCGGCGGGACTGCCACTCAAAATCTCCCGGGCGCGCAGGCCCCTGTTGGGGAGCGGGACGGGGCTGGCGGGGGGGACGGGCTCCCTCCCGGCGGACGCCTTCTTTGCGGCCGCCCTCCCGGCGGGGAGCATCAGTCCGGCGAGCCGGCCTACGCTGCTGATCCTCGGGCAGCGCCTTCTTCATGGAAAGGCTGATCTTGCCCTCCTCATTGATGGAAAGCACCTTCACTTTGACGGTCTGCCCCTCGGAAACAAAGTCCCGAATCTCAGTGACGAAGGTGGGGGCCACCTCGGAGATGTGCACCATTCCAGTTTGGCCGCCCTCAAAACTGACGAACGCGCCAAATTTGGTGATCCCTGTCACCTTTCCCTCGTAAATACCTCCAACCTCAAGCTGCATAAACAGAAAATTCCTCCTCGGCTGCGCCGGATAGTAAAATAATCAGCAGGGGCTCAGCTGCCGCCGCCCACATCAATGAACACCCGTTCTCCAGGCTTGGCATAGTCCAGTTCACTGCGGGCCTTGCGCTCGGCATATTCCTCTAAGCCGCCGCTGTTCTCCAGGGAATTCTCTATCTCCTCATTGCGGATGGTCTGTGTGTTCAGCTGATCCTGCAGGTTTTGGAGCTCCTCCCGCTTTTCGCTGATCTGCAGCTGCTGGCTCACCAAAGAGACCAGGATGAACCCAGCGAAGCAGAGCACCGCGAACTTCAGCAGGATGCTGCCCTTATACCGCTCCTTTAATTTCTGCAAGAGACACGCCTCCCATTGATTTCAGCCCTGATAAAGGACTCCCATATTGTTCCTATTATATACTGGTATACATAAATTTTTCAAGTCTTTTTTTCGTGTTTTTTCCCCTTTTTTCCGGAAAATTTCCCCCGATACCCCTTTGGGCCCTTTCCTGCCCGAAAAAGGCCCCGCAGGAACCCCGCCGCCGCGCCCAAAAGGCGCCAAAGGCGGCAAAAAATTTTTTGAAGAGCCTCTGCCCCCCTGCGGGTCCAGGGCCCAAGAGCTGTTACGGCGGCCCAGGCGCCCAGCGCCTGCGGCAGAACCTGGTACAAACGCAAGCGGCCGCTGTCCACCGCCAGGGCACAGAGAAAGACAAAGCCGCCAGCCAGGCCGCCAAAGAGCACATCCAGCAAAGCCGTGCCCAGTTTTTTCAGGCCCAGCAGCCGGGAAAAGCCCCGGAACAGCAAAAAGAGGCAGCCCAAGGCCGCCCCGGAGGCCAGGGAAAAGGACAGAACGGGCCATCCCAACCCGCTCATTTGAACAGCCTGGCAAAAAAGGACAGGGCCGGGCCGCTCTCTGTGTAAGAGAGGGCAATGACCTTGCCGCGGGCCAACAGCTCCCCGGACTGGGAGTCCAGGCTTTCAATGTGCAGGCCCTCCCCCTTGATGTGCAGTTCTCCCAAGGCAGTTTGCGCGGTGATGAGTTCATCGCTGAAAAAGTCCACCCGAGAGACGCCGGTGGCGCGCAAAGTGCCCCGGTCCTCAATGTGCAGGCTGTGATGCCCCTGCGGCTTCTGTGCTTCTGCCATATACGCATACCCCTTTTGTTTCTTGGGATATGTCTATGGGGACGGCAGGGAAATTATTCCTCCAGCAGGCGGTACAGGTCGGAGGCCTGCTCCTTCTTGGCGTACTCCGCCACAGAAAGGACCTCTGCTTTCAAAACCCTTTCCCCCAGGTGGATTTCCAGCACATCGCCGGCCTTGACCTCGTAAGAGGCACGGGCAGGCTTGCCATTTGCCAGTACCCGGCCCGCGTCGCAGGCCTCATTGGCAACCGTGCGCCGCTTGATCAAGCGGGAAATTTTCAAGTACTTGTCCAGACGCATTTTTTCATCTCCTCTCCATTCGCCAAAGGCTGCAAAAAACGGGCCCGGAATACCCCGGGCCCGCCACACGCCGCATGCTTTTACTTGTTGTTGACAGTATCCTTCAGTGCCTTGCCAGCCTTGAAGGCAGGGGCCTTGGAAGCGGGAATCTGGATCTCCTGGTTGGTGCGGGGATCCCGGCCAGTGCGGGCGCCGCGCTCGCGGACCTCAAAGGTGCCAAAGCCCACCAGCTGGACCTTGTCGCCCTTCTTCAGGGACTCCGTAATGGCGTCAATGACAGCGGTAACAGCCGCCTCAGCGTCCTTTTTAGTAATCTCGGCCTTCGTTGCAACTTCGGCGATCAATTCAGACTTATTCATTATAGAGCTACCTCCAAAAAATTTTCTGCGGCACAGGTGGCTTTGCAAAGCCGCTGAAGCCTGGTGCTTCCGCAATTCCCTGCCGGAAGACTATAACAGAAGCAATGATATCATATCCATCCCTGTTTTTCAAGCATTTTTGCAATTTTTTGTCCCTTTGGCAAAGATTGGAGGTCGCTTTTGCGAATGCCCCGCAAAAGCAGAAGCCCGGCCAGGTAGGCGGCACAGCCAAGGGCCGCCCCAGCCCCCAGCGCCAACGCCTCTCCCAAGGCGCCATGGGGCCACAGGGGGCGGCATCCCTCATACCCCAAGCGGGCGCTGGCGGCGCATAGCAGCGCGCAGCAGAAGGGCCTCAGAAACACCCCCACTGTGGAGAGCCCCACCCCAGAGGCCCGGCGCAGCTTCCAAAACTGGGTGAGAGTGAGGACCAGGTAACACAGGCAGGTCCCCACCCCGGCGCCAAGGATATTCACTTCTGGAATGCCGCAGAGCACCCAGTTAGCACCCAGCTTGACAGCCATGGCCAGCAAAAGCAGCTTGACGGGCAGATCTGCCCTTCCCACCGCCTGCAGCATGCTGGAAAGGGGGCCGCTCATAGCGGCGGGAAGGGATGCCAGACCCAGCAGTGCCAGAGACTGGGCAATGGCCGCTGTGGAGGGGCCCTCCCCATAAAGCAGCCCTGCCACAGGCTCCGCCAAGGCGGTCAGGCTCAGCCCTGCCGGAAAGCAAAACAGAGAGGTGACCCGCACCACGGCTTCCATCCTTCCACGCAGCTCCCGTTTGCTGCCCCGGGCCCAGGCACTGGTGACCCCGGGCAAGGCGCTGGTCCCAAACGCTTGGGTAATGCCGGGCACCAACAGGTAGACTGTCATGGCAAGGGAATAGCAGCCGTACAGATAGGTGGGGATGGCCTGGGGTGTTTCCCAGTATGCTGTGGGCACTTTTCCCTGGCAGGCGGCCAGGAACCTCTGGGGAAACTGCTCCAAAGCGGCAGCAATGCGGTTCTGCAAAAAGGTGGCGTCAATGAGCCCCGCCACGCTGGAGGCAGCCGAGCCCAGGGCGACCGGCAAAGTGATCTTCAGCAGAAGCCGCCGGGTTTCCCCTTTGCTCTTCGGGGCGGGAGAGCTTTTGTAGAGCCGGGGCACGGTGCCGTCTCCGTGCAGGCGGAACCGCAGGACTAAATACAGCAGGGACACCAGGGTGCCAACTGTGACACCAAACACCGCCCCTGCCGCTCCCAAGGCCAGGATGAAAAACTGGGCTTCCTCCTGGGTGGGAGGCGTAAGCCCTAGAACCGTGCGTTGAGCGGCGTACTCCTCCCGGCACAGGGAAATCACCCAGCCGGCGGTAAAAAGCCCCATGCCCAGCTTTAAGAGGGCCTCTAACACCTGAGAAAGGGCAGTGGGGACCATATTCCCCAGCCCCTCGTAATAGCCGCGGTAGACTGAGGCAGCGCTGGAAAACACCACCGCCGGGGCCAGGGCCAGCATGGGCGCCAGGGCATAGGCCGCTCCTGCCACCCCCTGACAGTAAAGGGGGGCAAAGCAGGTCATCACCAGGGCGCCCCCCGTCCCAAAAGCCAGGAACAGAGGCAGGGCCACCCGTTTCACCTGACGGGCATCGTTCCAACGGCCCAGGGAGGCTTCCTGGGAAACCAGGCGCGCCACGGCAATGGGAAATCCTGCGGTAGCCAGGCTGAATACCGGCCCATAAAAATGGTAGGCCATGTTGAACATGCCAATGCCGTACTCCCCCACCACATAGGTCAGGGGCACCTTGAACAGGGCTCCCAGCACCTTCACCACCGCCATGCCTGCCGTGAGCACCAGCGCCCCCCGCAGGAAGCCGTGCCCCCTGGAACCCTTGCCTTGCTTTCCTCCCATTTTCCCTCTCCCCCTCCTGCAGAAAACCTTCTCCCCCATTTCTATGAAAGGAATAGCCGGGATATTTTTCAAAGGAGGGAAAACCCTCTTGAAAATAAGTCAAAATTTTATTTGCATCTTGACTTGTATTTTATTAAAGAGTATATTTAATATAGTAAAAGATACGGGAGAGAAGGTGGTTTTATGGGCATACAAGTGGTACCGGAGTGGATGGCCGGGCTGGAGGAAGAGGATGTGGCGTTTCTAAAAAATTTCCTGCTGTGTTCTGGGTCCCTGAAAGAGATCGCCGGGCTATATGGGGTGACCTATCCCACGGTCCGCCTTCGGCTGGACCGGATTATCCAAAAGGTGCGGCTGGAGGAGGAGTACGCCGGGGACCCCTATGTAGCTCTCATCAAACGCTTAGCCCTGAGTGAAAAGCTGGATTTTGACACAGCTAAACTATTAATTTCAGAGTACAAAAAGCAGAAAGGAGGAGCATGAAGTGAGCATCGTAGCCAACATTATGCTGTGGATCTTCCCCACGCTGCTGGCACTGGCGCTGGTGGTGGGGATCGTTGTATTTATCGTAGTGCGCCGCCGGGAAATGCGCCGCCGGGCGGAGTTCCACCGCGCCCAGGCCCAGGCTGCGCGCGAGCGCTCTCAGGAGAAAGAGCTGAAAAAGATGAAGATTGACGACCTCTAAACGCGCAAAAGGGCGGCCCGCTTGGGCCGCCCTTCGCTTTTCAGCAGATTGGATTATTCCTCACCGGTCAGCTTCGTGCCGCAGTTGCTGCAGTACAGAGCGGTAGAAGGGCTCTGTTTGCCACAGGTGGGGCACACAACCTTGTTCTGCTTATCCACCAATTCCTTGGTGACAGCATTGCGCTGGTTCACCAGCTCGTCCAGCTCGGCCATTTTGCCCACAGCCTCGGCATCCTCTGCCAGCTGCTCCCGGCAGGTCTCGTACACATACTCGCCCAGGGCCTCGTAGCGCTTGCTGATCTCAGCGTTCAGCTCTGCCACGTTGATGCGCAGCTTGGAAACATCCACAATCTGCCCGGCCTTCTTGCCCACAGCCTCTGCCGCGAATTTGGCGTTTATGACCACATCATCTAAAATTCCCATGACCGTTTGTCCTCCTTTTCAAAAGTGCAGGGTGTTGGAAGGGGATGTGCTCCTCTTCTCTTGCTTTCATTATACCGGATTTTCAGAAAAAGTCAAAGCATTTTGCCTTTCAAATCCATTAAGAATCCCTTACATTTTGTCGCTTTGGCTGATTTTCACTGGACAAAACAGCTTTTCCCAGGAAAGTTCTCCCCTGCCGCCTTTCCTTTACGGCTTTAACGGCCCCAGAAACTCCCGCAGCATGGAGTTTTCCGGCACCAGGCTCTCGTCGATGGGCTCGAAGCGCATCAGGCGGGATTCCAGGTCCCGGGCTTTTTTGTAATAGGGGCTGTCCTCTGCAATGGCCCGCAGCAGCGGGATGGCCACCCGCCGCATCACGCAGGGCTCATAAATATGGATGGAGTTGACCGTGTAATCGGCGGTGAGGCGGTAGGGGCGGATATAGCGGTCTTCCCCTTTTACAACCTGGGGCCACATGGCCAGGGTGCGCTCCGGGGAGGTGTCCCGGAACTGGATATCCCGCACGATGCGGCGCACCAGGCGCAGGTCCATGGGGGAGATCACCTCGCCGTTGGCGGACTTGATCTGCTGCTTGACGCTGACGTACAGCTTGACACAGGCCCCCTCTGGAAGCTCTCGGGTAAACTGGGGGTTCAAACCGTGGATCCCCTCTACAATGACCATATCCTGGGGGCCCAGCTTATAGCGCCGCAGCTCCCCCTCCGGGCGGCCCAGGGTGAAATTATAGGTGGGCACAGAGAACTCCCCCGTGGAGATGATGTCCAGAAGGCAGCCCTTGATCGCCTCTTCATCCAGGGCCTTGACGGATTCATAGTCAAACTGCCCTCCCGGCAATTGGGGCGCCTTGCCCACCCCCCGGTAGAAATCGTCCAAAGAGACGATGGTGGTGTTGGCCCCAAAGGCGGTGAGGTAATCCCGCAGCAAATGGGCGGTGGTGGTTTTGCCGCTGCTGCTGGGCCCTGAAAGCATGATGACCCGCACCTGCCGGTGGTGGCTGGTGATGTTGCGGGCGATGTTCTCTAGGTGGTCGTGGTAGGCGTCCTCCACCTCGGCGATCATCCGCTGAGGACAACTGACCGCCGCGTCGTTGATCTGCTCCAGGTGGTTGATGTACTTAACGTAGCCGCTGGCGAAATTGCTCATAAAGCGCGGTGACACCGTCCTTTCTCTGAAGGATCTCGGGATTGCGGGTGATGTACTCGTGGGGATTTTTAAAGTTGAAAATCCGTTCCAGCCTGTCGCTGTACGGGTCTTTCAGCTTAGAGACAGCTCCCGCACCGCAGGCGATGACTGTGTTGGACTCATCCATGGTATAGATGTTGTAACGGCAAATGGTGCCTGGCTTGGCCCAGCCGGTGTTTTCCAGGTTGCCGGCCATGCGGGTCTGCCGGTAAAGGTAATAGGGCTCGAAGCCATCCTGGGTCAGCCTTTCGATGGAATAATCCATCATGGCGGCAGTCTCCCCACTCTTCGCGTGGAGGGACAGGTCCCCTCCGGGGGCATTGATGCGTGCGGAACGCTTTAGGGCCAGAGAGTGCACCGTCACATTGGAGGCTCCCAGAGCGAGCACCCCTTCCAGGCTCTTCTGGAAGCCCGGCAGGTCGTCCCCGGGCAGTCCCACGATCAGGTCGGCGTTGATGTTGTCAAAGCCCAGCCGCTGGGCCAGCTGGAAGGCTTCCGCAATGTCCTGGGCGGTGTGGCGGCGGCCGATATTGCGCAGCACCTGGTCCGACAGGGACTGAGGATTGATACTGATGCGGCTGATGCCCGCCTCCCGCAGGGCCAGGAGCTTCTCCCCGGTGATGGTGTCCGGGCGGCCGGCCTCCACGGTGAACTCCGTGCAGCGGGAGAGATCAAACACCTGGCGGATCTTCCCGCACAGGGCGGAAAGCTGCCGGGCGGACAAGGTGGTGGGGGTGCCCCCGCCGATGTACACGGAGATCAGGGAGAGGCCCAGGTCCCGGGTCACCTGAGCGGTCTTTTCCAGCTCCACCAAAAGCAGGTCAAAGTAAGGGTCCATCAGCTTTTTCGCGTGCTCCATATCCTGGGAGACAAAGGAGCAGTACGCGCACCGGGTGGGACAGAAAGGGATGGACACATACAGGCTGAAATCGTTTTCCGTCAGGGCTTCCACCGCCGGGGCCTGGGCCCGCAGCACCCGCCGGGCCAGCTCCGCCTTGGGGGCGGTGACGTGGCAGTGGCTTTGGAAGTAGGCGGCGCCCGCCTCTTCCCCTTGCTCCTCCACATACTGGCGCAGCAGTTTGACAGGGTGGATGCCCGTGAGCATGCCCCAGGCGGGGCGGGTGCCGGTCAGCTCCACAAAGGCGTTGTAGAGCAGGTTGGTCATAGAGTACTCCTGGAGGGCAGGGGCGTCCGCCTGCCGGGTGAGGGAGCGCTCCCCGTCGGAAACCGTAACTGTATAGTGGTATGCGCCCTCCACCCCCTCTATGCGGGCAAAGGCCCAAGGCCCTTCCAGGAGCCCCGCCTCCGGAAGGGCGGCGTCCCCCTCCACCTTGACGGGGCTGTAAGGAAAGAACAGGCGGCACAAGTTTTCACATTCGTAGCGGTATGCGTGGCCGCTGAGAAATAACTGCATGGGATTACCTCTTTGAAATCAACTGCGGTCAATGGAGATGACGCCAGGGATCTTGCCCAGCCGCTCGATGATATTCTGCAGCTGGGGCAGGCCGTTGATGGAGATGGTGGCGGAAATAAAGGCATTGCCGCTCCCGCGCTCCTGCCGGGAGTTGAGGGCGTGAATAAAGATCTTCATATTGGAGAGCTGCTGGGTCACGTCGGCCAGCAAACCCGCCCGGTCCACTGCCAGGATGTGCAGGGTGGACTTAAAATCATCCTTCACATCGCCGGCCCAGTGAGCGTTGACCCACCGCTCTGGCTCGGGACACTGGGTCAGGTCCCGGGGTACGTTGGAGCAGCTGCGCTTGTGGATGGAGACCCCAAAGCCCCGGGTGATGAAGCCGATGATCTCGTCCCCGGGCAGGGGGTTGCAGCAGCGGGAAAACTTGATGAGGCAGTTGTCCATGCCCTCCACCAGCACGCCGCTGGCCACCCGGCGTTTGGGCTCTGGCGTGGTGGGCGGGGGCAGCTCCTGTGGCTGGTCCGGAGCAGCGCTCTTCTGCAGGCGCAGGGCCTCTTCTTTGATACGGGGCAGCACTTTCCACAGCTGGATGCCCCCATAGCCAATGGCAGCGTAGAAGTCATCCTCTGTGGAGCAGTTGTGGCGCTTGCCCACGCTTTCGATCATATAGTCCATCAGCTCGGAGGTCAGGGGGATATTGCTGCGGCGGAACTCCCGCTCCAGCTCGGCCCGGCCCTCCACGATGTTCTCATCCCGCTTTTCCTTCTTAAACCAGGCACGGATCTTGTTGCGGGCCTCGCTGGTGCGCACCAGGGTGAGCCAGTCCCGGTTCGGGCCGCGGCCCGCCTCCTTGGTGGTGAGGATCTCAATGATCTCACCGGTTTTGACCTTGTAATCCAGGGGGACAATGCGCTTATCCACCTTGGCGCCGATCATCCGGTTGCCCACCTCGCTGTGGATGGCATAGGCAAAATCGATGACAGTGGAACCCAAGGGCAGGTTGATCACGTCCCCTTTGGGGGTGAAGACGAAGACCTCCTCGGGGATCAAGTCGCTCTTAATGGAGTGGACCAGGTCTGTGACGTCCTCGCTCTCCGCCTGGTTCTCCAGCATCTGGCGAATCCAGGCCAGACGGTCATCCAGGGCGGCGTTGTCCGCATCCCTGGCAGACATGCCCAGCTTATATTTCCAATGCGCCGCGATGCCATACTCAGCCGTGTGGTGCATCTCCCAGGTGCGGATCTGCACCTCGAAGGGCACACCGGCCTTTGTGATGACGGTGGTGTGCAGGGACTGGTACATGTTGGGCTTGGGCATGGAGATATAGTCCTTAAACCGGCCCGGCAGGGGCTGGAACATATCGTGGATAATTCCCAGCACATTGTAGCAGTCCTCAATGGTATCCACGATGACCCGCACGGCAAATACATCGTAGATCTCCTCAAAGGTCTTTCCCTGGATAAACATTTTGCGGTAGATGCCGTAAATGCTCTTGACCCGGCCCTCGATGTACACATCGGGAATGGAGATCTCCACCCGGCCGCGGATCAGAGCCTTTGTATCCTCGATAAACTGCTTCCGGCTTTTGCTGCGGGAGGACAGGTCTTCCTCGATCTCCCGGTAGGCCTGGGGGTCCAGGTACTTTAAGGAGATGTCCTCCATATACTCCTTCACAGTGCGGATACCCAAACGGTCCGCAATGGGGGCATAGACCTCCAGGCACTCCACCGCCTTGTCCCGCTGCTTCTGGGGGGACATGTACTCCAGGGTGGAGAGGTTGTGCATCCGGTCGGCGAACTTGATGATGATGACCCGGATATCCTCTGCCATGGCCATCAGCATTTTCCGCAGGTTCTCCGCCTGCTGCTCCTCCCGGGAGGAATAGGGGATCTTGGTCAGCTTGGTCACCCCGTCGATAAGCAAGGCCACTTCTTTGCCAAAGGTCTTTTGGATCTCCTCGATCGTGCAATCGGTGTCCTCCACCACATCGTGGAGAAGCCCCGCCATAACGGACTCGGAATCCATGCCCAGCCCCACCAGGATAGCCGCCACCGACAGGGGGTGGATGATATAGGGCTCGCCGGAGCTGCGCTTCTGGTCCTGGTGCTTCTCCTCCGCCAGGCGGTAGGCTTGCTCAATCTTGGCCCGGTCGTACTCTTTGCCGCTTTCCTCTATGATCTTTCGCAGCTCCTCATAGCTGCTGATCTGAACCACAACTGCCATTGCTATTCCCTCCTTTATCCCTCTGTCAGTTTTCTGCCAGCTGTTTGGCCCGCCCGTAAACCGGGGAGGCGAAGATATCCACTTTACCTTGGGTGGGCAGCAGCTCCGCGGTCTTGCGCTGCTCCCCGCCCAGCAAAGCAATGAGACGCCGCTCCTGCAGCATTTCCAGGCACAGCAGCAGCTTTCCCAGGTTGAAACCCGGAAGCGCCCCCAGCAGGGACTGGAGCCCGAAGGCCGCCCCCTTGAGAGAGGCCAGCTTTCGGTACAGCGCCGCCAGGTCCTGCCGGGTGGGCAGCAGCTCCTCCCCCTCTTCCCGGGAAAGGGCCTCTCCCCGCTGGAGCTTCTCATAGACACGGTAGGTGTGGATGCACTGGTCCATATCCAGGCCGGAGAGCTTTGCCTCCCGCACGCTGACGGTGAGCTGTGCCTCTCCCCGGAACTCCCGGGCCTCCAAGGTAACCGCCAAGTCCAGCGTCTCCCCCGGCACAAAGGGGAACTCCTCCGGCTTGACGCCAAAACACATGCAGGTGAGCATGGCCCCTTTCTTGGCACAGACCAGCCGCAGGTGGTTGCCGCCCCCCACCGGAACAATCTCCCGAAGCTCCATGCTGTACAGGCCAAACAGCGGCTGGGGATTCCCGCTTCCAAAGGGTTCCAGGGGCTCCAAGCTCTGGGGCATCTCCGGGGACAGGGCGCCGGGGTTCAAGCGGCAGTCCAGCCGGAGGACCTGTGCAGGCATCTCCGGGCAGGCTTCGGCCGCGTACTGATTGATGCGCTGGCGGAACAAGTCCACGTTTTCCGGCTTTAAGGTGACCCCGGCCGCCATGGGGTGGCCTCCAAACCGCTCCAGCAGGTCCGAGCAAGCGGAGACTGCCTGGAACAGGGAGAAGCCCTCCACGCTGCGGCCGCTGCCGCGGGCCTCTTCCCCATCCACAGAGATGACGATGCTGGGCTTGCCGAAACGCTCTGTAACCCGGGAGGCCACGATGCCGATGACCCCGTGGTGCCAGCCTTTGCCCTCCACCACAATGACCCGGCTGTATAAAAGCTGGGGGTCCCGCTGGATGGCCTCAATGGCCTGCTGGGCGATCTCCCCCTCCACCTGGCGGCGGCGGTCGTTGTCCTCGCAGATCTCCTGGGAAAGGGGCTGGGCCTCTTCTGGGTCATCACAGGTCAGAAGGCGGACAGCCCGGTCCGGGGAGCCCATGCGGCCGGTGGCGTTGATGCGGGGGATGACAGTGAAGGCCAAGCTGGTGGCGGTGGCCTTCTTGCCCCCCATGCCGCTTTCCTCCATGAGGGCGTCCACCCCGGCCCGGCCGCCCCGGGCCAAAAGGGAAAGCCCCGCCTTGACGATCTGCCGGTTTTCCCCCAGCACAGGCACCACATCGGCCACTGTGCCCAGGGCGGCCAGATCGGCGTACTCCTCCAAAATGCCCTGGGGATCTCCGCCCTCCAGGGCCATGACCAGCTTCAAAGCCACGCCGGCCCCACAAAGCTCTTTAAAAGGGCTGCTGTCCCCAGGCTGGTGGGCATCTACCACAGCCGCGGCCTGGGGAAGCCGCTCTTGGGGGCGGTGGTGGTCGGTGACCACCACGTCCATCCCCAGTTCTCGGGCGCGCTCCACCTCTTTTACAGAGGCAATGCCGTTGTCCACGGTGACAATCAGGCCCACTCCCAAGCCGTGAAGTTTCTCCACCGCCTGGAGGTTCATACCGTAGCCCTCGCCCTCCCGCTGGGGTATGTAGTAGATCACGTCCGCGCCCACAGCCTCCAGATAGGTAAAGAGGATGGCGGTGGCGGTGACGCCGTCGGCGTCGTAATCGCCGTAGACGGCAATCTTCTCGAAATTTTCCATGGCCCGGCGAATGCGGGCCGCGGCCTTATCCATGTCCTTCATCAGGAAGGGGTCGGAGAGCTGGCCCCCGGAAAGCAGTCCACGGATCTGCTCCTCAGAGGAAAAGCCCCGAATCTCCAGCATCATTGAGAGGAAAAACGGGAGGGAATACCGCTCCGCGATTTGGGCGGCCCGTTCCCGGTTCAGGGGGGCCACCTCCCATTTTTTCAAGTTCAAAAGCCATCTCTCCTTACTTGCCCGCTTGACATCATATTGTAGCATTTTCTTGTTAAATATGCAAGATAGGGAAAATTTACCGCCTTCTTCCTCTTGCCCCCGGCGCATAAATGTGCCATACTGGGGAAAACTGGAAACGCTAAGGAGGTCATGCGATGAAGACCCTGTTTTATGGCGGGAGTGTCCTGCCCATGGAGGGCCCGGAACGGGCGCAGGCCCTCTTGATTGAAGACGGCCGCGTTCGGGCGGCGGGGGCATTGGAGGATGTGGAGCCCCTGGCCTCTGGAGCCCGCCGGGTAAACCTGGAGGGAAAAGCCCTGCTACCCGCTTTTGTGGACGGCCACAGCCACGTCACAGCCCTGGCCCAGACACTGGGGCTGTGCCAGCTCTCCGGGTGCAGAAACCTTGGGGAGATCGCCCAGCGGATGAGGAATTTCCGGCAGCAGTGGCACATCCCCGCCGGGGAGTGGGTCATCGGCTTTGGCTATGACCAAAACGACCTGGAAGAGGGCCGGCACCCCACCGCCGCGGACCTGGACGCCGCCCTGCCGGACTGCCCCGCCATGGTGACCCACGCCTCCGGCCACATGGGGGCGGTGAACTCCCTGGGGCTGCAGCGGCTGGGGGTGGAAAAGGCCGCCCCGGACCCGGAGGGGGGCCGCATTGGCCGGTGGGAGGACGGCTCTCCCAACGGCTACTTGGAGGAAGCGGCCTTTACCAACATGGGCTCCCGCATCCCCCGGGACCCGGAGGCCAGCTTAAAAAATCTGGAACGGGCTCAGCGGGTGTACTTCTCCCAGGGAGTCACCACCATCCACGAGGGGCTGGCCCGCCAGCCGGAGTGGGACCTGCTGGAGGCCGCGGCCGCCAGGGGGCTGCTGCGGGGGGATGTAGCGGCTTATGTGGACATCAAAGACGGCGCCGCCCTTTTAGAGGCCCACCGGGACCGGCTGGGGCGCTATAACAACCGGCTGAAGATTGCCGGGTACAAACTGTTTTTGGACGGTTCCCCTCAGGGGCGCACCGCCTGGATGACCCAGCCCTATGAGGGGGAGGAAACGTACCGGGGCTACCCCGTCTATCAGGACAGCCAGGTAACGGCCTTTTTGGAGAAGGCCCTGCGGGAGAGGGTGCAGATTGCCGTGCACTGCAACGGGGACGCGGCGGCGGAGCAGCTGCTCTCCTGCTATGAAAAAGCCCACACGGCCTGCCCCCGGGACATCCGGCCCCTTATGATCCACGCCCAGCTGCTGCGGCCGGACCAAGTGCCCCGGCTGCGCCCTCTGGGAATGGTTGCCTCTTTCTTTGTGGCCCATGTGTACCACTGGGGGGACGTGCACCTTCAAAACTTCGGCTGGGAGCGGGCCCAGAACATCAGCCCCGCAAAAACTGCCCAGGAGGCCGGGGTGGTGTTCGACTTTCATCAGGATACGCCGGTGATCTTGCCCAATATGCTGGAAACCCTGTGGTGCGCCGTGTGCCGCCGCACTAAGGCGGGGACTCTTTTGGGGGAAGGACAGCGGCTGTCCCCCTGGGAGGCACTGCGGGCCATAACCGTCAACGCCGCCTGGGCCCTGTTTGAAGAGGGGGAAAAAGGTACACTCTCCCCGGGCAAGCGGGCGGACCTGGTCATTCTGGACCGGGACCCCCTCTCCTGCCCGCCGGAAGAGCTGAAAGACCTGCGGGTGATGGAGACCATCAAGGACGGGGAGACCGTGTTCCGCGCTTCGGAATGAGCCCACCCGAAAGCCAAATAGAAGACGAGCCCCTGGCCGGCGCCGGCGCCAGGGGCTCTCTCTTTATTTATCCAGCGGAAAATTCCAGGGTCACCGCCTGGGCCACATCCATGCCCTCCAGCTCCTGTGGGGTGAAATAGGACTGAGGGGTCAGGGACTTCATAGAGGTGCCGCCATCCTCCAGAAACAGGGCTACGGGCACTTCCTCCCCCAGGGGAGCGGGCTGGCTCTCTGGGATGGCTCCCCGGGCGGCGGAGAGCAGTTCTCCCTCAAAGGGCACCGGATCGCTGGAAAAGGACACCCGGCCCTGGGCGTTCAGGTGCAGGTCCATGCTGCGGTCCTGGTGATAGACCAGGGCGAACTCCCCGGCAAGGGGCTGGCTTTCCCCCCCTTCCCGCAATAGGGAAACACCCCCATTTTCCACCCAGACGCCATCTTCCAGCACATAGGTGTGGGCAGTTACCTTTGCCGCTTCCTCCGGGGCTTGAAAGGAAAATACCAGGGCCGCGTCCTCCAACCCCAGCAAGGACAGCAACTCCTGTTGGTCCTGGCTCATGTCGTATGGGGCCACAAAGGCCTTTTCCGCCTCCTGCTCTTGGCACCCCCCTAAGGCGGGGACGAGAAGGAGCAGAAGCACTGCCACCAAAAGGATTTTACGCATTCTCTCCCTCATTCTCCTTTCCTTCCTTTCTGCATTCCTCTTCTCCCAGCAGAAGGCGGACGGCCTCCTGCAGGCTCCAAACAGCGAAATCCGGGGTTTCCTCTGGGGCTTGGGGCGCGGCATGGCGCCAAAAGCCCTGGCGGACCCACAAGGTCTTCATGCCCAGGGCCTTGGCGGGGACAATGTCGTTATCCAGCCGGTCCCCCACCATGAGGGCCCGCTCCGGCGGGCAGCCCGCCCGTTCCAGGGCGGTGCGGAACAGGGCTGGGTCCGGCTTGGAGACACCCTCCTCTGCGGAGGAAGCCACCACACTGAGATAGGGCAGCAGGCCGTAGCGCTCCAGCCGGGCCGCCGTGCCCAGGGGCTGGTTGGCGATGACCCCCAGCTTGTACCGGGCACTCAGCCGCCGCAGGCAGTCCCGGGCCTCCGGATAGGGGAACTCCCCCTCTCCGGTCCAGGGGGGCCGGGGGATGCCCAGCTCCGCGAAGGCCAGCTTGTCCCCGTTGCGGCCCTGGCGGTAGTGCTCCTCCATCCGCTGGACGAAGTCCTGATAGGCCACGCCGGTGCCCTCTAGGGCTTTTTCGATGCGCAGCCGGAAGCCCTCCCGCTCGTCCACCAGGGTGGAGCCGATGTCAAAAAACACCCAGCCGGTCTCCCGCAAGGAAGGCTTCTCCACCTGTACCAGCAGGCAGGGGTACTCATGGCTGAAGTGGTAGCCCAGCCGCTCCGCCAGGGCCACGCTGATGGGGGTGGCGGCGTCCCAGCTGGGGTACAGGCCCCGGTCCAGGCAGTGGAGGATCAGGGCGGAGGCGCAGCACAGGGCCAGGCCCCGGCGGCGGTGCTCCCGCTTGGTGTCGACTTCGATTTCGATGCCGCCCTGGTACCAGCTGTAGGAGGAGGCCCCCGCCGCCAGCTCCTCCCCATAGAGGGCCACATAGCCCGCGCCGTGGGCGGCGTACTCCTCCCAGCTGCCGAACTGGGCGCAGAAGTCCCGGGCCCAGGGCGTTTGAAGAACGCGCCCATACAGCTCCCGGTCAATGAGGCGCAGGGAATACCCCTTGGGCAGGCTGTCCCGGAAAGCCCGGAGCCGGGCCCGGTCAAAAGCCTGGGGCTCTTTGCGGATGGCGTAGCGGGTGATGGGTTCTCCCCTTTTTCCGTGGACCTGCTCCAGCAGGGCCAGCCACTCCCGGTTTTGCGGCACCAGCAGGGCGCCGGAGCCCGCAAACTCCGGCGGGATGAAAACGGCCAGCTCCCCGGCCCCTGGGGCATGGGCATCCCCGCCCAGGAAGCCAAAGTCCCCAATCCAAAGCAGGGCCGCCCGGGGGCGCTCGCCTTCATCGGCCCAAGCCCGCCCCATGCAGCCCTGGAGCACCGACCAGATTAATGTTTCCTCCCAGCCCTGGAACAAGGGCGCCAAGCGGCCCCGCTGGGACGGGGTGATCTCTACCATGTGTTCTTCCTCCCTATGGATGGCGCTTTAGGACCATTGTAGCAGAGAGGCTGCCCGTTTGCAAGAAAAAGCCGCACCCAAAGGCGCGGCTTGGAACGAGCTTATTCCTCCTGGGAGGGGGCCAGCTCCTCCTTGGGAGGGGGGGGTTCCGCCTCCTCTGCGGCGGGGGCGGAAGCAGCCTCCCGCGGGGCCTCTGCTGCGGCGAGGGGAGCGGGGGCCGGGGCCGGAGGCATCGTTGGCGCGGTGCGCACCAATGGGAACTGTACTGTAACGATGAACAGGTCCCCATCGGTATGCAGATGGAACTTGCCGCCGCAGGCCTCGGTAAAGCTCTTGGCAATGGAGAGCCCCAAGCCGCTGCCCTCTGTGGTGCGGTTCTGATCTCCCCGAACAAACCGGGCGGTGAGATGCTCGGCGTCCATGGTGATCTCACTGCGGGAGATATTGCGGATGCTGACCGTGGCAACCCCGTTTTGGGCGGCGACGGACACGTAGGCCCGAGACCCCTCCAGGGCATATTGGTCACAGTTGCGGATGAGGTTTTGGAACACCCGGTACAGCCGCTGGCCGTCTGCGTGGACCAGCATGGGCGCATCCGGAATATCCACCCGCCAGGTCAGGGTGGAATGGCGCAGGGTCTCCTCCATTTCCCCGAAGGTCTGCTGCAGCAGCTTGCCAATGTCCAAATCCTCCAGGTTCAGGCTGATATTGCCCGTGGCGGCCTTGGAGACCTCGAACACGTCCTGGACGATGTGGTTCAGCCGGTCCGCCTTGCGGGAAATGGTGTTGATGTAGTCCACCACATGGGGCGGCAGGTCCGGCTCTTTTTTCAGCAGCTCCACATAGCTGATAATGGAGGTCAGGGGCGTCTTGATATCGTGGGAAACATTGGTAATCAGCTCCACCTTGGTGCGGTCGGCCTTTACGCCCTCCTCCACGGCTTTCTGAATGCCGGTGCGGATCATGTTCAACTGCATGGCGCAGTCGTACAGATTGGAATTGGGGGCAATGTGGTTGACGGCGTTCAGGTTGCCGCTGTACATCTCCCGGATCTGACCCATAAGCACGTTCCAGTCCCGCAGGTCCCGCTTCAGGGCCAGGGTGTACCAGAATATGCTGCCAATGACCCCCGCAAGGGCAAAGCTTACCACCGCCAAGAGAAAGAGGTCCCGGATGGGGGCGGCGCGGGCGTCCGTCTCCGCCCGCCACAGGGCGATGAACAAGACCGCCGAGATCCCCAGCACCCCTACAATGACCGCCAGGGTGGAAAACAGCCGGCGGATGCTGCGCTGCTCAAAGCTGGTCAAGTCCCGGTAGTCGTTGAGGGCCCGCAGCAGGGAGCGGACGCTGTTGTGCCGGAAGAACCGGCGGTTCTTCCCAATATCCAGGCAGAGAAAATAGAGAAACACCACCGCCGCAATTACAGTGAACCAGCCGTAGGTAAAGTTGGTGTACATGTCGATGGTCATGGTAAAGAGCAGCACCAAGAGGATGAACAGCAGCTTGAACTCCACCCAGATCTTGGCCAACCAGGCGGCCAGCATGTCCTCAAAGGCGCGGCGGTCCCGGCGGAAAGCGAACACCAGCACCAGGATGCTGGCGGCCAACAGCACCAGGGAGCAGGCCATCACCGGCAGCCACTGGGGGTACTCCCCATAGGTCAGGTTGACGATGGCCTCCCCCAAGCCGGCCGCCACTGTGGGGTCTAAGGCGACAAAGAGCAGAGAGAGCAGCCCCGCAGTGAGAGTGCACAGCAAAATCATAAAGCTGAGCCAGGACACCGCCCCCTTAAACATGTCCCTGCCGCGGGACTCGGCGCCCTTGGGCTCAGTGCTTTTCAAATTTGTATCCAATGCCCCACACCACCTTCAAGTATTCCGGTTCGCCGGGATTGATCTCGATTTTCTCCCGGATGCGGCGGATGTGGACCATCACCGTGTTCTCCGTGGAGTAGGCGGACTCGTTCCAGATCTTGCTGTAAATCTCCTCCGCCGGGAAGATACGGCCCGGGTTGCGCATCAGCAGCTCGACGATTTTCGTCTCTGTGGCGGTGAGCTTGACGGGCTCCCCGTCGGCGTAGAGCACATGTTCGTCCAGGTTGAAAGTGAGCCGCCCGTTGACGATGGTGTTCTCCCCGCTGGAGTGGATATCCCCCAGGCTGGTGTACCGCCGCAGCTGGGACTTGACCCGGGCCACCAGCTCCATGGGGTTGAAGGGCTTGGTGATGTAGTCGTCCGCGCCCATGGAAAGGCCGATGACCTTGTCGCTGTTCTCGCTTTTGGCGGAGAGCACGATGATGGGCAGGTTCTTCTTCTCCCGGATCTTCATAATGGCGGAAAGGCCGTCGAGACGGGGCATCATCACGTCGATGATGATGAGGTGTATGTCCTTGGTCATGGCCAGGTCCAGGGCCTCCATGCCGTCGTAGGCCTTGAAAACGGTGTACCCCTCGCTCTCCAGATTCAGGGCGATGGCCCGCACGATTTCCCTGTCATCATCCACTACCAGGATATTTTTCTTTTCTGCGCTGTCCATAAGCTTGGTCCCTCCTGCCCCCGCGCTGCGGCGGGGCTCATTCTAAAATAAAGTATAAGGCTGGTTCCTTACATTCCGGAAAACGAAATTCTTACGAAAATCATACAGCATTTTGTCCCAGCGCGCAAGTGCCCCTGTCATCTTCCCCGCCGGGACGCATATAGATTCCCGAGAGGAGGAAGGGATATGAAGCGCTTTTGGCAAACGGCAAAAAAGAAGGGCCTGGTGCTGGCCGCTTTGGCGGCGGCGCTGGTCCTGTGCGGGACTGTGACTCTGCGCGCCCAGTGGGGCGGCGCGGTGATGGCCTCAGCGGAGGTCACCAACTGGGGGCTGCGCTTTGGGGAGGAGGGCCAGCCCCCCGCCGGCAATGCGGATGAGGCCTATTTGGCCCAGTACAACGCCCTGTTCCGGGCAGACACGGAGGAAAAGGTGCTGTACCTCACCTTTGACGCGGGCTTTGAGAACGGCTGCACTGCCCCCATCCTGGACGCGCTGAAAAAGCACAATGTGCCCGCCACCTTCTTCCTGGTGGGCAATTACCTGGAGACACAGCCGGATTTGGTGCGCCGCATGGTGGAAGAGGGCCACACCGTGGGCAACCACACCTACTCCCACCCGGACATGTCCGCCATTGCCGATGAGGGAAGCTTCCGCCAGGAACTGGAAAAGAATGAGGCCCTGTACCGGGAGCTGACCGGCCAGGAGATGCCCAAATTGTACCGGCCGCCCCAGGGGAAGTTCTGCCAGTCCAACCTGGAGATGGCCCAAACACTGGGTTACCGCACTGTGTTCTGGAGCCTGGCCTATGTGGACTGGTACCAGGACGACCAGCCCACCCGGGCGGAGGCCTTCGACAAACTCGTCCCCCGGGTGCACCCCGGGGCGGTAGTGCTGCTGCACAGCACATCCCAGACCAACGCGGAAATCTTGGATGAGCTGCTGACCACTTGGGAGGGCATGGGCTACACCTTTGGAAGGCTGGAAGAAATCAAACTATAATTCTAATTTAGAAATAAAAACAGCTGCTTCCCCTGTACAATGAGGGAAAAGCGCCGGTGAGCGCGCACTTTTTCGCAAGGAGGCGGCTGTATGGAACGGTGGGATGTGGTGGTCGTGGGGGCGGGGGCCTCCGGGCTGATGGCCGCCCAAGCGGCGGCACGGACCCTGAAAGCCCAGGGACAGCCGGGGGCGGTGCTCCTGGTGGAGGGCAATCCCAAACCGGGAAAAAAGCTGCTGGCCACGGGAAACGGCCGGTGCAACCTGACCAACCTGGAGGCCTCCCTCCCCCACTACCACGGGGACGGGGCCCTGGCCGCCCCCCTGCTGGAGGAGTACACCCCCCAGCGCATTCTGGAGGAATTTGAGGCCTTGGGACTGCTGTGCCGGGCCGACAGCGAGGGCCGGGTCTACCCCCGGAGCCTGCAGGCAGCGGCGGTGCTCCAAGCCCTGCGGGGCGCCTGCCAGGAGGCCGGGGCCATTTTGCGGTGCGGCTGGGGCGTCACGGGCATCCGCCGAGAGGAGGGCGGCTTCCGCCTGGAAAACTCCCAAGGAGAGGCCCTGTGGGCCGCCCGCTGCGTGTTGGCCTGTGGAGGGAAGGCCTCTCCCAAGCACTCCTTCTCCGAGGGGGGCTACCGGCTGGCTCAGGACTTGGGCCACCGGGTCACCTCCCTGCGGCCCAGCCTCACCGGCCTGCAAAGCCCCAAGAAGTGCCTGCGCTCCCTAAAGGGGATGCGGGTGCGGGCAGCCGTCTCCCTGCTGCGCCGGGGGGAGGTCCTGCGGGAGGAGAAGGGCGAGGTGCTCTTTGGAGAGCGGGGGCTCTCGGGCATCTGCGTGTTCGATTTATCCGCCTATCTGCCGGAGGGCTGCCGGGATGGGGAGGCCGCCCTGGACCTGCTGGAGGAGCTCTCCTACCGGGAGGCCCTGGCCTTTTTGGAGCGCCAGGCAAAAGCCCACCCCCGCCGCCCGGCCTGGGAGCTCTTTTCCGGGGTGGTGAACCTGCGGGTGGGCGAAGAGCTGATGAAGGAGCTGGGGCTTCCCCGGGAGGCCCTGTGTGGGGAGCTGACACGCCAACAGCTGCGGAAGGCGGCCGCCTTGGCCAAGGATTGGCGGTTTCCTGTCTCCGGCACTGGGGACTGGGACAGCGCCCAGGTCACCGCCGGCGGGGTGCCGCTGAACGAGGTGGACAGCCTGACGATGGAATCCAGGCGCTGCCCCGGGCTGTACCTGACGGGGGAGCTGCTGAATATCGACGGGGACTGCGGCGGGTTTAACCTGCACTGGGCCTGGGCCACGGGCCTGGCTGCCGGGCAGGCCGCCGGGAAACGGAGGAAGGGATACCATGGGAAATAACAGCGGGGCGGGGCCCTTTTTGAAGCTCTCGGGCCTGAAGCTGCCCCTGGATTTTCAAGAGGCGGATGTAAAGCGGGCCGCCGCCAAAAAGCTGCGCCTGCCGGAGCGGGCTGTGACCCAGGTGCGGCTGGCAAAGAAATCGGTGGACGCCCGGAAAAAAGAGGACGTCCACTTTGTGTGCCAGGTGGAAGCCGCCATCGACGGGGATGTGGAACGGCTGCTCTCCCGGCGGCGGGACCCCTCCATCCAAAAGACTGTGCCCTACCGCTATGAACTGCCCCGCTGCGGCAAACTGCCCCAGCGGCCGGTGGTGGTGGGCTTTGGCCCGGCGGGGATGTTCGCCGCCCTGCTGCTGGCCCAGTGCGGCCAGGCCCCCATCGTGCTGGAGCGGGGCAAGCCGGTGGAGGAGCGGGAGCGTTCCGTTCAGCGGTTTTGGAAGGAACGGGTGCTTGACCCCCAGTCCAACGTCCAGTTCGGCGAGGGCGGGGCGGGCACCTTCTCCGATGGCAAGCTGACCACCGGCACCGGGGACAGCCGCATCCGCAAGGTTCTGGAAGAACTTGTAAAAGCCGGCGCCCCAGAGGAAATCCTCTATGAGGCCAAGCCCCACATCGGCACGGACAAGCTGCCGGGGGTGGTGCGGGCCATTCGGGAGCAGGTCATCGCCCTGGGGGGCCAGGTGCAGTTCTCCACCCAGGCGGCGGGGTTTGTCTTGAAGGATGGCAGGCTCGCCGGGCTGCGGCTGCGCACGCCCCAGGGGGAGGAAATCTTGGAGTGCTCCCAGGTGATCTTGGCCATAGGCCACAGTGCCCGGGACACCTTTGAGGAGCTGCACCGGCTGGGACTGCCCATGGAGGCCAAGGCCTTCTCCGTGGGGGCCCGCATCGAGCACCCGGCGGCCCTCATCGACCGGGCCCAGTATGGCAGCTTCGCCGGGCACCCGGCCCTGGGGGCGGCGGACTACAAGCTCTCCTGCCACCTGGAAAACGGCCGGGGGGTTTATACCTTCTGCATGTGCCCCGGCGGGTACGTCACCGGGGCGGCCTCTGAGGAGGGGGGCGTGGTCACCAACGGCATGAGCCCCTGGGCCCGGGATGGGCAAAACAGCAACGCCGCCCTGCTGGTGGGGGTCACCCCGGCGGACTACGGCGCAGAGGGCCCTCTGGCGGGGGTGGCCTTCCAGCGGAAGATCGAGCGGGCGGCCTTCCAGCTGGGGGGCGGGGATTACTCCGCTCCGGCCCAGCGGGTGGCGGACCTGTTGGAGGGTCGGGCCTCCACTGCGTTCGGGGGCGTCTCTCCCACCTACGAGCCGGGAGTGATCCCGGCGGACTTGGGGGGCTGCCTGCCCGGGTTCGTCATCGACTCCATGAAGGCAGCCCTGCCTATCCTGGGGCGCCGGCTCCGGGGCTTTGACGAGGGCGACGCCCTGCTCACCGGCCCGGAGACCCGCAGCTCTTCCCCGGTGCGGGTGCTGCGGGACGAGAGCTGCCAGTCCCCCCTGGCCCGGGGGCTCTACCCCTGCGGGGAGGGCGCGGGTTACGCGGGGGGCATTGTTTCCGCCGCGGTGGACGGCCTGCGCTGCGCTGAAGCCCTGCTGCGGGAAGCCCCATGACAACACACACGCAAAAAGCTCCTCTGGCTGAAGCCAGGGGAGCTTTCTTTTTCGTTCGTGCAAAGGGTCAGTGGGTGGCCTTTTCCAGGGCCTGGCCGATGTCCGCCAGGATGTCCTCCGGGTTCTCAATGCCCACAGAGAGACGGATCAAGTCTGGGGCCACGCCGGCCTCCTTCAACTGCTCGTCGCTCATTTGCCGGTGAGTGGTGCTGGCCGGATGGAGGCAGCAGGTGCGCAGGTCCGCCACATGGGTGACCACAGAGGCCATCTCCAGGCTGTCCATAAACTTGGTGGCGGCTTCCCGGCCGCCCTTCACGCCGAAGGACACCACGCCGCAGGTGCCGTGAGGCATGTACTTCTTGGCCAGGGCGTGGTTGGGGTTCCCCTCCAAATCGGGGTAATCCACCCAAGCCACCCGGGGGTCGGCCTCCAGGAACTGGGCCACCTTCAGGGCGTTGGAGCAGTGGCGCTCCATGCGCAGGGCCAAGGTCTCCAGACCCAGGTTCAAGAGGAAGGCGTTCATGGGAGCGGCCTGGGCGCCGATATCCCGCATCAGGTGGGTGCGGCACTTGGCGATGTAAGCCGCCGGGCCGAAATGCTGGGTGTACACAATGCCGTGGTAGGACTCATCCGGCTGGGTGAGCATGGGGAACTTGCCGTTGTCCCAGTTAAACTTGCCGGAGTCCACGATGACGCCGCCCACCTGAACAGCGTGTCCGTCCATGTACTTGGTGGTGGAGTGGGTGACGATGTCCGCTCCAAATTCCATGGGGCGGCAATTGATGGGCGTGGGGAAAGTGTTGTCCACAATCAGGGGCACACCCTGCTCATGGGCGGCCTGGGCGAACACCTCCAGGTCGGCCACCGCCAGAGAGGGGTTTGCCAGGGTCTCAGCAAAGACGGCCCGGGTGTTGGGGCGCATGGCGGCCCGCAGCTCTTCCGCGGTGGCGGAGGGAGAGACAAAGGTGGTCTCAATGCCCATCTCCTTCATGGTCTTGTAGAACAGGTTAAAGGTGCCGCCGTAAATGGCGCTGGAACTGACCACATGGGACCCGGCGGGGCAGATGTTCAGCACGGCCATCAAATTGGCAGCCTGGCCGGAGGAGGTGAGCAGGGCGCCCACGCCCCCTTCCAGGGCGGCAATTTTTTTCTCTACAACATCGTTGGTGGGGTTGGCCAGGCGGGTGTAGAAGAAGCCGTCCTCCTGCAGGTCGAAGAGGGCGCCCATCTCCTTGGAGCTCTCGTAGACGTATGTGGTGCTCTGCACAATGGGGGCCACACGGGGCTCCCCGTTTTTCGGCTGATAGCCCGCATGGATGCAAAGGGTATCCAGCTGATAGTCTTTCATAAGCGCATTTTCCTTTCCACAAGTTTTAAATTTGTACGAAACCGGCTTCTCTGCTGGAAAGGCAGACTTCCGGATGCACGCCTTTTTCAGAACAGGCTCTTCAGCCAATTGGCCGCCGCGTCCGCGCCAAACACCACCAGCATGACCACCAGCAGGAACGCCAGCACGGAGACGGTCTGTACCAGGATTCTCTTCTTCCGGGGCATATCCTGAAAGGTCTCCCCTTCTCCCCCGGCCTGGGCCCGCTCCTCCTCCACCTGGCGGCTTACCTGGGTGGAAAGCTCTTTTGCGGCGGAATAGTCCTTCCAAGCCACCAAAACAGTTTTGTCCGTGGGCATCACGTCCCCCTCGTAGAGATAGGAGATCCGCCCGCCCTGGAAGGGCTCCATCCGGTAAGAAAGGCCCTGCTCCTGAAAGCGCTTTTCCAGCAGCCCGGCGGTATATTGATCCGCGCGGTGAAGGAGGACCAAGTCCTCCTCCGCTACAGGGCGGAGCTTGCTGCTTTTGCAGTTGGGGCATTTGGAAGTGGCGTCCGGGCACACGCCGCGGCATTTGGCACAATAGAGCATAAATCCTGTCCTTTTCCTTCAAAAATACTCCACAGCCGGAAGGGCCCGGCTATGATATCCCTTATCATACCCCAAAACGGGAAGCTTGTAAAGAAAGAAGTTTTCCAGGCAGGCTCTACGCCCGCCAAGAGGGGGCACCAGCCGGGCGCGGGGGCTGCAAAATCACCGCGTCCCGTGGAAAGCGCCCCTTTTCCCTTCTTGGCTTATCCCCCGGTTTGAGGGGGCAGGAACACGGGCTGGAGCTGTCTGCCTTCCAGGGCCAGGGCGATGGTTCGGGGCAAGAGGGAGAAATCCGCCACCAGGGAGACAGGCTTTTTCACTGGGTCATCCTGACGAAGGGGCACCAGGTACACGTTTTTTGTATTCAGTAGACGCAGCAAATTGGGGCCGGAGGCCGCCATGGCGTCGTTGGTGGCGCAGCACAGCACCACTGGGATGCCGATGCGCAGGGAGGATTTCACAGCCATGGTCACCGGGGTATCCGTGATGCCTGCGGCAATTTTCGAGAGGGTGTTGCCCGTGCAGGGACACACCACCATGGCGTCCACAAGGCCCTTGGGCCCAATGGGCTCTGCCTGAACAAGGGTGTGGAGCACCTCCCGCCCCGCTGCCTGTTCCAAGCGGGCCACCCAGTCTGCCGCTTTCCCAAAACGGGTGTCTGTTTCATAGGCGGTTTGGGACATGAGGGGCAGGATGTTGTATGTCTGCGCCAGGAACTCCAGCTGCGCCAAACTTTTTTCAAAGGTGCAGAAGGAGCCGCACATGGCGAAACCAATGGTCTTCATCCGAGATCACGCCTTTCTTGCAGCATGTGGTACACAGCCTCTTTGATCAGTTCTCCCGAGGCCTTGGGGGAAAAGCGCCCCGGCAGAGAGGGGGCGTCCAGCAGGAAGAGGCCGCGCTTCTCCGCCGCGGCCCGGTCGATGCCGCCGGGGGCGCTGGCCAGTTCCAACAGCAAGGTGTCCGGCCCTTGGCGGGAGAGGAGCTCCTCCCCAATGACCGGGGCAGGCACCGTGTTGAAGATCACATCGTAGGGGGCTGCGAGGCCGCCATAGGTACGGGGGGTGCAGCCCAGGGCCCGGATAGCCGCCAGGTCCCAAGGCTTGCGTGCGGCGCAGTCCACCTGGGCGCCCAGGCCACGCAGCGCCAGGCACAAGGCCTTGCCGATGCGGCCAAATCCCGCCACCAAACAGCGGGAGCCCCCCAGCGCGCCGGGGCTGTGCTCCACAGCCAGGGCCACGGCTCCTTCTGCCGTGAGAAAAGCGTTGCCCAGGGTCAGCTCCTCCCGGGCATAATAATCCAACACAGGGAGCGCTGCCCACAGGGGGGAACTTTTCCGCAGCCCGCCTGCCATGCCTGCCAATACGGTGCAGCCCTTCAGGTTCTGGGCCAGGCCGCTGTCCAACAGGATGGGGGCCCGGGCCAGCGGCGCGTTGAGGGTGATGCCGTCCCGGGTAGCGGGCAGGGGCAGCAAAACCACTTGGCAGAGCTGCCCCAGCTCTTCTGGAGAGAGCTGGGGAAACCCCTCGGCGCCCTCCCCCCTTTCCAAACCGCACAGAGAGACAGGATGGCCGTCCTCCCGCAGGGACCGAGCCAGGTACAGCTGCCGCCGGTCGCCCCCCAAAATGCCAAAGCATGTCATAACGCTCTCCCCTTTCCCCTAGGCTTCCGGTCATTTTTATAGTATGGCGGCGGGGAGAATTTGGTTCCCCCCGGAAGATCCTGGCTTTCTTTTGGGAAATGTGTGATTAGGGCTTTATTTTAAGAGCGTTTTGCCATATAATAAAAGTAATTATAGGAAAACACTATCCCGTGTAAGGAGAGCTTTTATAATGGATACAAATATTCTGGACCATGTGAGGAAACTGCACTTTGTAGGCATTGGCGGTTCTGGCATGTGCCCAATGGCGGAAATTCTGCACCACAAGGGCTATGAGCTGACCGGCTCTGACATCAACGAATCCGATACCCTGGAGCGAATTAGAAGCTATGGAATCCCGGTGGCCATGGGCCATCGGGCGGAAAATATTGGCGATGCGGAGTGCGTGGTTTACACGGCGGCTTGCAAGCAGGACAACCCCGAGCTGGTGGCTGCCCGGGAAAAGGGGATCCCCACCCTGGAGCGCTCTGTGATGCTTGGGCTGCTGGCCCGGAAATTCAAGCGCCCCGTGGCGGTCTCTGGCACCCATGGCAAAACCACCACCACCGCCATGCTCACGGAAATCCTCATCCAGGGCGGCATGGACCCCAGCGCCATTATTGGGGGAAAGCTGCCCATGCTGGGGGCCAACTCCCGCATTGGGCACAGCGAAACCATGGTGGTAGAGGCCTGTGAGTATGTGGACACCTTCCTGCAGCTCCATCCGGCGGTATCGGTGATCCTGAACATTGACGCGGACCATCTGGATTATTTTAAGACCGTGGACAACATTGTGAAATCCTTCCACCAGTTTGCCAGCCAGACTTCTCAGCTCATCGTGGTCAATGGGGACAACGAGAGGGCTTTAGAAAGCGTGAAGGGCATTGAAAACGCCAAAATTGTCACCTTCGGCATGAGGGAGACCAACGATTATTACCCCACCGAGATGAACGAGGAGGACACCGCCTGCGAGGACTTCACCCTGACCTATCACGGGGAGAAGCTGGGCCGGGTGAATTTGATTGTGCCTGGAGAGCACAACATGCTCAACGCCATTGCCGCCGCTGCCGCCGCCCACTGCCTGGGCGTGACGCCGGAGGCCATTTGCTCTACCTTGGGAAAGTTTACCGGAGTGCACCGCCGCTTTGAAGTTCTTGGGAAATTTGAGGGCGTCACCGTGGCGGATGACTTTGCCCACCATCCCACCGAGCTCACCGCCGTGCTCACTTCCGCTATGCGGATGGGGTACCACGCTGTATGGGCTGTGTTCCAGCCCCACACCTACTCCCGCACCTACAACCTGCTGGAGGATTTTGCCCAGGCGCTGTCCATCCCCAACCACCTGGTGATGACGGAGATCCTGGCTGTGCGGGAGGAGAACAAGTGGGGCATCCACACCAGCGACCTGGCGGCGAAAGTTCCCGGCAGCGTGTGGTTTGACAGCTTTGAGAAAATCGCGGACTATGTGATGGAGCAGGCCCAGCCCGGGGATTTGATCCTCACTTTGGGCGGCGGCGACATCTATAAGTGCGCTAACCTGATTGTAGAAAAGTACAAGGCGCGGCAGCCGTAAGGAGGGGCCATGCTCACCGAGGACTATATTGTGCGGATGATCCGGGACATGGGCCAGATGCTGGCCCGGGTGCTGGGCAGCCAGGCCTGGGAGCCGGACCGCTGCGCGGAAGTGTGGGAAGCCGCCGCGGGGGACTGCCCTCCCCTGCTGGAGGAGCTGAAAGCCCTGTGCGGCCGGGGGGAAATCAACGCGGCGGAGAACCTGCTCTTTGAGGAGCTGGACTTCTCCGACCCCGGCACCTTGCCCATTGCCCTGGCCTTTTACGAGCACCTGAACCGCTTTACCGACCAGGAACTGGAGGCTCGGGACTACTCCCGGGAGGAGATTTTCGAGGGCGTGAAAGACTGCGCGGAACAATACGGCGTGGACCCCCAGCTGCTGGAGGCGTTCCGCCCGTAAACGGAAAGGACAGAGTGGATGATTCGAGCCATTTTCTTTGACATTGACGGCACCTTGCTGGACCACTCCCCGAAAGGGGGCGGCAGGATACCCCCCTCTACCCTGCGGTGCCTGGAGGCCCTGCGGAAAAAGGGCATCAAGCTGTTTGTGGCCACAGGGCGCATCCCCGCCATGGTCACCTTTTTGGAGGACCTCTTCCCCTTTGACGGTTTCGTCACCTTGAACGGCCAGCTGGCCCTGGACCGGGAGGGCCGGGTGCTCCACCGGATGGCCCACCATCCCCAGGACATCCGCAAACTGGCGGAACTGGTGGAGGCGGACCCCTTCCCCTGCCTGGTGATCGAGGAAAAAGACAGCTTCTTTATGGTAGAGACCCCCATCATCCGGGAGCACTTTCAAAAGGAGGGGCTCTCCGCCCCGGGCAGCTACCACATCGCCCGGCTGGAGGAGCACCCCATCCTGCAATTCCTGGCCTACATACCCAAAGAGGAGGCACAGCGGCGGCTGGCCTCTCTGGAGCACATCGAGATCACCTCTGCCGGCGGGACCATCCTGGACATCATTCCCAAGGAGGGCGGCAAAGAGGTGGGCATCCAGGCGGTGGCGGACCGGTACGGCTGGCAGCGGGAGGAGCTGCTGGTCTTTGGAGACGGGGACAACGACGCCCGGATGCTGTCCTGGGCGGCCCACAGCGTGGCCCTTGGCAACGGCACCCCCGCCGCCAAGGCAGCCGCAGGCTATGTGACCACCCCCGTGGGAGAGGACGGTGTGCAGAACGCCCTTCTCCATTTAGGGGTGTTGACGGAGGAGGAACTTTTCCCAGAAGGGTGATACACTGTGATCAAGGCTCTCTTTTTCGACATTGATGGCACGTTGATCCATCATGCGGCGGGAGGTATTGGAGAGGTCCCCCCTTCTACGTTGCAATGCTTACAGGCTCTTCGCAAAAAGGGGGTCCGCCTATTTGTAGCAACGGGAAGGCCCTTAGAAATGGTGGGATTTCTCGATTCGATTTTTCCGTTTGACGGGTTCATCACATTTAATGGTCAGTTGGCTACCGACCAAAAAGGGGAAGTATTGCATCGCGTTTCTCATCATCCGAGAGACATTCGCCAGTTGGTGGAATTGGTCCATGCCGATCCTTTTCCATGCTTGTTACTTGAACAGGACCAGAAATTCTATGTGACGTATTTTGACGTGATGCAAAAGCATTACGAAATGGCTGGATTGCCTGCGCCACAGGGGCCATATGACCTTGCAAGATTGGAAGACCACCCTATTCTACAATTTTTAGCGTACATTCCTCCGGAAGAGAAATACCGCCTTGCTCCTCTGGAACACATTGAGATCACCAGTGCAGGGCCCCTTTGTTTCGACGTCATTCCCAAAGGCGGCGGCAAAGAGGTGGGCATCCAGGCGGTGGCGGACCGGTACGGCTGGCAGCGGGAGGAGCTGCTGGTCTTTGGAGACGGGGACAACGACGCCCGGATGCTCTCTTGGGCGGCCCACAGCGTGGCTCTGGGCAACGGCACCCCCGCCGCCAAGGCCGCCGCAGGCTATGTGACCACCCCCGTGGGAGAGGACGGCGTGCAGAACGCCCTCTTCCATTTAGGGGTGCTGACGGAGGAGGAGCTCCGTGCGGAACAGGCATGACAAAAGCGGGCTGGAACACACCAGCCCGCTTTTTAGGTACCATTTTTAAGTTTTATGAGTAGGCCACCAGGGGATTCAGCTTGCCGTGGCCGCGGTCCATCTTGTCAATATACTTGATGGCCCGGCCCGCGCCCAGCACCACGCAGTTCTCAGGCTCGTCAAAGGTGACCACCGGGATCTTGGTCTTTTTGGCAAGCAGAGTGGAAAAGCCGTACAGGTTGGCAGAGCCGCCGGTAAGGTAGATGCCGTCGGTGAAGATATCCGCCAAAAGCTCCGGAGGGGTGGCCTCCAGGGTCTCCTGGACTGTGCGGATGATGGAGATGGCGGGCTCGATCAGGGCCTCGATCATCTCGTCAGAGTTCATCACGGTGGTCTCCGGCAGGCCCGTCATGGCGTTGCGGCCTTTCAGAGTGAATTCCATCAGCTTTTTGCGGGGATAGGCGCAGCCAATGGCGATCTTGGCCTCTTCCGCGGTGCGGTCCCCGATGAGCAGGTTAAACTTCTTGCGCACATATTTGATGATGGCGTCGTTGAAATCCGCCCCGGCGATGTTGCAGGAGTTGGACACTGCGATGCCGTTCAGGGAGATCACCGCCATATCTGTGGCGCCCTCGCCGATATCCACAATCATGGTGCCGTGGGGCACGGCAATATCCACCCCCGCGCCGATGGCCGCGGCCACAGGCTCCTCGATGAGGCAGACTTTCCGCACGCCGGCAGCGGTGATGGCCTCTACCACGGCCCGCTTTTCCACCTCGGTGACATTGCAGGGCACGCTGACCACCACCCGGGGCATGAACACCCGGCTGGGGCTGATCTGCCTTAAGTAATAGCTGATGAGCTGCTCTGCCATGGAGAAGTCCGAGATGACGCCGTTTTTCAGGGGCCGGGACACGGTGATGCGCTCGGAGGTGCGGCCCAGCATATTATAGGCGTCGCCCCCCACGGCGATAACCTCTTCCGTCAGGTTGTCCACAGCAATAATGGAGGGCTCGCTGATCACGATGCCCTTTCCATCCAGATACACTTTGAACCGGGAAGTCCCCAGGTCGATAGCGATATCGGTTCCTATCATCCTTACAATCATCCTTACTCAGCACAAATTCCCAAGGTCGTTATTCTGTGTTATTATACTACATCCTTGCCCTTTTTTCAACAGGGGAAATCTTTTCCTTGCGCTTCTTCCCCACTTGTACTATACTTTCTCCTAAAATAGAGAAGGAGGGGTTCCAAATGGCGCGGTATCAAGAGCTTTTTCAGGGAAAGAAGCAGGTGTTCCTCATCCGCAATGGAGAGGCCGCCGACGCCCCGGCGGTGATGCGGTATATGTCCCAGGTGAACCGGGAAACCACCTTTTTAAGCATGGAGGCCGGCGAGTTCGAGAAGGTCTTTTCCCTGGAGAAAGAAACGCAGCTGCTGGCCGAATGGGCCCCTTCCCAGTACCATTTAAGCCTTCTGGCCCAGACTGAGGCGAGGGAAATCGCCGCAAGCTGCAACTGTTCCTACTCCACCGAGAAGCGGCGGTACCGCCACCGGGCCAGCCTGGGCCTCTCCGTGCGCCAGGATTACTGGCGGCAGGGCCTGGGGAGGCGGCTGCTGGAGATTCAGGAGGGGTGGTGCCGCAGCCAGGGCATCACCAAGCTGTGCCTGGAGGTGGACACCAGCAACACCCCAGCCCTGGGGCTATACTTGCGAATGGGATTTGAGGTGGAGGGAACCCTCCGCCGGGAGGTCCACATGGCGGACGGCTCTTATCGGGACCTATATATCATGGCTAAGTTTCTGGATGAATAAGGCAAAAAGGCTGCGGCCCTGGAAAACGGGAACCGCAGCCTTTTCCTCTTTGGGAAATGTATCTATGTTTCCTTCCATGCCTCTAGGACGCCGGGCAGCCCCTCCAAGGAGGATACGATGGCATCTGGGAACACATCCCCCACGAGAAGCGATTTTCGATTGACCCAAACAGTTCGAATCCCCACTTTCTTCGGACCGATCACATCATCTTTTAACGAGTCCCCCACAAATACGGTTTCCTTCGGAGAAAGGGCCAGCGCCCGCAAAATGGGCTGGTAAAAGGCCGGGGACGGTTTATAGGCCCCCAAAGCCTCTGAGGTGAACACATGCTGGAAACGCAAACCCGCCCGCGCTAAATCCCGCAGGAGCGGGGCTGTATCCGTTGTGGAAGCCACACAGAGCAGGTACTGGGTGGCAAGGGACTCCACCACCGCCTTCACCTCTGGATAAGCGGTGCGGGTGCCCTGATAACGGAGCATCACCTTCACATCCTCCGCCGGATTCCGGGAAAAACCGTATTGCCGGTAGAGCATGGCCAGGCCCTGGGCATACAGCCGGGCCTCTGTGCGAAAGGAGGGGAGCTCCTCCATCAGCCGGTGGTGAAGGGCTTTCCACTGGCCGTAGAATTCCGCTGGGGAAAGGTCTTCCCGCCCATTGCGGGCCAGGATCTCCTGGGCTGCCTGCACAGAACCCGTTCCCGTGTCAAAGAGCGTGCCATAGGCATCCAGAAGCACTGCTTTTATCATGTGTGACAGCCTTCCCTCCCAGAAATCATTCCTCCCGCTGCAGGAACCACTTGAGCCCTGTATAGCGGCGTGTTTTGCGGTCATTTTCGATCATGGCGCTGATAACGCTCCGCTGGCCCACCAGGATGAGCAGCTGCTTGGCCCGGGTGACGCCTGTATAGAGCAGGTTTCGATAGCACAGCTGGAACGGCGGACGCAGCACAGGGATCACCACCGCGGGGAACTCATTGCCCTGGCTTTTGTGGATGGTGACTGCATAAGCGGGCTCCAATTCCGTGGAGGCGTGTTCAAAATCGTAAAGCACATCCTTGTCGTCGATATGGACGTGGATGGCCCCGCCGGGCCTGTCAATTTCCGTAATGACCCCCATATCGCCGTTGAAGATTCCCTGCCCGCTGGTGCCGTCCTCCCTGGTCCAGGGGAGGTCATAGTTATTGCGGACCTGCATCACCTTGTCCCCCTCCCGGAACAGGCTGCCGTTCAGCTTGACCTCCCGTTTCCCCTTGGCGGGGGGGTTGATAGCCTCCCGCAGGAGCTTATTCAGCTCTACCGTGCCCAGTTCTCCCTTTCGCCCAGGACAGAGCACCTGGATATCGGAAAGGCTGGAAAACCCATAGCTTCGTGGCAGGCGCACCCCGCACAGGGATACCATCAGCTGGGCCGCCTTGGCCGGCTCCTCTTGGGGGAGGAAAAAGAAGTCGCTGTCATGGCGGCGCAGCTCTGGCAGCTTTCCCTCCACAATGCGGTGAGCGCTGAGGACAATCAAGCTCTCCATAGACTGGCGGAAAATCTCTTTGAGCTGCACCGTTGGGAACAGCCCAGAGGCCATCAGGTCTCCCAGCACGTTGCCCGCCCCCACGCTGGGCAGCTGGTCCGCATCTCCCACCAGGATCAGCCGGCAGGAGAAGGGCAGGGCCCGCAGCACGCTCTCAAACAGGTAGGAATCCACCATGGAGAGCTCGTCGATGACCAGGCAGTCGCATTCCAGCGGGTTGCGCTCGTTGCGGGTGAACACCGGCTCGTCGTGCTCGTCCCAGTCCACTTGCAGCATCCGGTGGAGGGTCTTGGCCTCCTCCCCGGTCAGTTCGCTCATGCGCTTGGCGGCCCGGCCCGTGGGGGCGGCCAGGAACACCCTCTCCCCCGCCTCTTTCAGCAGGCGGATGATGGCGTTTAATGTGGTGGTTTTGCCGGTGCCTGGCCCGCCGGTGAGGATGAGGATGCCCTGCTCCAAGGCGGCCCGAATGGCCTCTTTCTGCTTGTCCGCATAGCGGATGCCGTCCGCGCTCTCAATCGCGGCGATCTTTTCCTCTGCCCCGCTGATGGCATGGGGGGACATGGAGAGCATGGCCCTCATCCGCGCGGCGATGTAGGACTCTCCCGCATGCTGCTTTTGCAGGAACACATACGCCCTCTCCCCGAACTCCTCCCACACGGTATGGAAGCCTTGGCACAAGGTGTACAAGGCGTCTTGAACGGCCTCTAAATCCACGGAAAGGAGCTGGGCGGCAGCCTTTTCCAGCTTGTCCGCAGGCAGGCAGGTGTGGCCGTTGTTCAGGTTGTGCCGCAGCACATACAGCACACCGGCCTGCACCCGTCCCTCATCGTCCCGGGGCTTTTCCATGCTTTCAGCAATGGCGTCGGCAATGTCAAAACTGATGTCCAACCCCTCCCCGCACAGGCAGTAGGGATCTTCCTGAATACAGGCGATAGAGGCCTCCCCAAACTGTTTCCACACCAGCACGGTCTCTTCCGGCCGGACACCATAGGCCCCCAGGAACATCATCAATTCCCGGATGCCGTAAACACGCTTGAGCTCCTCCCCCAGGGCCTTGGCTTTTTCCGGGGTGATGCCCTTGATCTGGGCCAAGCGTTCCGGGTCCTTCTCCATGACTTCCAGGGCCTTGTCGCCGAAGGTGTCGATGATGCGCCGTGCCAGGGCAGGGCCCACGCCCTTCACTGTGCCAGAGGCCAGGTACTTCAGCATGGCGGCTGTGGTGGCTGGCCGGGCCCGCTCAAAGGTCTCTGCCTTGAACTGATCCCCGAAGGAGGGGTGGCTCTGCCAGGTGCCATAGATGCGCAGCTCCTCCCCCTCGCTGACAAAGGGGAAGGCCCCCACCACGGTGACCAGGCCCTCTCCCGCCGCCAGCTCCAGAACGGTGTATTGGTTTTTGTCGTTGTGATAGATAACGTGCTCTACGGAGCCGGAAAGCTCCAGCAGGGCCTTTCCCTGTTCTTCCAAATCGGTTCCCCCATAGCGGCTAATCCGCTTGATCGCTCTGCAATATATGATACACCAAATCCTGGGTTTTGCAAAGGGTCAGCTGCGGATAGCGCCGCTCCAGCACTTTGCAGATCCCCTCCACCTGGGGGTCCTGCCTCTTATTGACGCACACCAAGCGGCAGGGGCCCCAATCCATCCATTGGAGCCTGGCCACCCCTGCCCGGATGAGCTGCTCGCACTCCTCCCCATCCTCGATGGAAAGCACCAGGGTGATGGCACCGGGGCGCAGGGGCCGGGTGATCCAAAAAACCAGCATCCGCACCAGCTCAATAAGCCCCAGGGCCGCCAGGGCCGCCGTCACGCCCCAAAACACGATTTCCAATCAGACCACCTCCCACACACATCCTATGCAGGGAAAAGGCGGCGTGTCACACAGAAAAAGGACGGGCACCAGGCCCGCCCCTGTTTTACTGTTCCGCCACGGCCCGAAGAAGGGCTTCGGTGCGGTTTTTCTTTTCCCACGGCACGTCCAGGTCTTCCCGGCCCATGTGGCCATAAGCGGCCAGCTGCCGGTAGATGGGACGGCGCAGGTCCAGCTCCTTAATAATGGCAGTGGGGCGCAGGTCAAAGACCTTTTCCACAGCCTGTGCCAGCAGCTCGTCGCTAACCCTGCCCGTGCCAAAGGTATCCACCATGATGGAGACGGGATGGGCCACACCAATGGCGTAGGCAAGCTCGATCTCGCAGCGCTTTGCCAGGCCGGCGGCCACGATGTTCTTAGCCACCCAGCGGGCGGCGTAGGCAGCAGACCGGTCCACCTTGGTGGGGTCTTTGCCGGAGAAACAGCCGCCCCCATGGCGGCCGTAGCCGCCATAGGTGTCCACAATGATCTTCCGGCCTGTAAGGCCGCTGTCTCCTACGGGGCCGCCGATCACAAACCGGCCGGTGGGGTTGATGAAGATGCGGGTGTTTTGGTCCACCAGCTGGGCGGGCACCACGGGCTTGATCACATACTTGATCAGGTCCTTCTTCAGCTTGTCCATCTTCACGTCCTCGTCGTGCTGGGTGGAGATGACAATGGCATCTACCCGCTTGACAGTGTCCCCGCCGTACTCCACGGTGACCTGGGTCTTGCCGTCGGGACGCAGATATTTCAAGGTGCCATCCTTGCGCACAGCGGCCAGCTGTTTGGCCAGCTTGTGGGACAGGGAGATGGCCAGCGGCATCAGCTCGGGGGTTTCGTCGCAGGCATAGCCGAACATCATGCCCTGGTCCCCGGCGCCGGTGAGAGAGTTCTCATCGGTTTCGCCGTTTTTGGCCTCCAGGGACTGGTTGACGCCCATGGCGATATCGGGGGACTGGGTGTCGATGGAGGTGAGCACGCCGCAGGTGTTGCCGTCAAAGCCGCACTTGGGGTCGTCGTAGCCAATGTCCTTCACCACCTGGCGGACGATGGCGGGGATGTCCACATAGCAGGAGGTGGTGATCTCCCCCATCACATGGATCACACCGGTGGTGGCGGTGGTCTCGCAGGCCACATGGGCCTCGGGGTCCTGTTCTAAAATGGCGTCCAGCACTGCGTCGGAGACTTGGTCGCAGACCTTATCGGGATGCCCTTCTGTTACAGATTCGGAAGTAAAGAGCTTTTTTGTCATCACAATTCCCCTTTCTAAAAATTTCCACTCCTATCAAGCTTCTTTTTTGAGAAAAAGAAAAGGACCGCTCGAAAAACGAGGGTCCTTTTTCACCTCATCTTTCGGTATACACCGCAGGAATTGGCACCTTTTGGTCAGCCAAACCACATGGTTTCTTGGCTTTCCCTAGGTTGCCGGGCATCACAGGGCCTGTCCCTCCGCCTCTCTTGATAAGGAAGTATGCAATTGTGTGACAAATAGTATAGCATGCTGTGAAAGCGTTGTCAACAGGAAGTTTCTATCTCCGATATACCCTCTACCGGATACGGCTTGCCAGCGCCCCCCTGGCCAAGCCCAGGCCCACCAAGGGCGGCACCATCCCAACCAGGAAGGACGCGAGCATCAAAACAGCCGCCACTTGGGGAGAAAGCTCCCAGGGAAGGAAAGATAACCCCAATCCCACGCCGAGGAAGGATGCGGCCCCGAACAACGGCAGGTATTTTACCTGGCGGGTCCAGTCTGGGGATTTGCCCAGGAAGAAGCCCATCACCGCGGCAGCCAGCTGTGCCACCCCGCAGGGGCCGGCCAAAAACAGCGCCGGGATGATGCTCTCTACAGAAAGGAACACGCCCTCAGGGATGGGTACAAACAGCGCCACAAAGGTGCAGGCCCAACTTAGAAAGGCGACCAGATATGGGACTAGGACACACTCGCCCCACACCAGGCCGTATACCAGCCACGCCCGGCGCAGTCCCTCAGGGCGGGCGGCTAACTCCCTTCCCCACCGGATGACAGAGCCCAGGGCCATACCGGGCAGAGCCAGGGCCATGCCTGTGGAGAACAGCCCCCACTCCGGCAGATTAAAGCTCCCCTTGGAGAGCATATTGGCCAGGGAGAAGGTGCCGTACTGCATGAGAAAAAAGCCGAAGCCAAAGTACAGCAGCAGCCACCACTGGCGGCCCTTCCAGCTTTTGTCCAAACCCATCAAAAGGGCGATGATGAAATTTGCCAAGGGCAGGGTGAAAAGCTGCACAAGGAACGAGTAGCCCATGGCTCCCATACCGCCGGCAAAGAGCCAAAATGCCGCATAGCACACCGCCAGCACAATGGAATAGGCCAGCACTTGTTTCCCTCTGGAAGAAAGTTTTTTCCGTTTCGTATCCGTTGCCAGTTCGCTCATAGGAGTTCCTCCTTCCTCAACAATCACCTCTGCTTACAGTTTCATTATATCAGAAGTTCCAGCAAAAGAAATGGTTTTAAGAAATGAGCAAGAAAGAATTTATAAAAAGCGCCGGATTTCACAACACAAAAAGACCGCCCCTTGCGGGACGGTCTTCTGTGTTCAGAAAAGATTCCGAAAGAACTTAGGCGTTGATAGCGGTGACCACGCCGGAGCCAACGGTACGGCCGCCCTCGCGGATAGCGAAACGCAGGCCCTCTTCGATAGCGATGGGGGTGATCAGCTCAACGTCCATCACCACGTTATCGCCAGGCATGCACATCTCGGTGCCTTCGGGCAGGGAGATGACGCCGGTCACGTCGGTGGTACGGAAGTAGAACTGAGGACGGTAGTTGTTGAAGAAGGGAGTATGACGGCCGCCTTCATCCTTGGTCAGGACGTAAACCTGGCCCTTGAACTTGGTGTGGGGATGAATGGTGCCGGGCTTGGCCAGAACCTGGCCGCGCTCGATGTCGGTACGCTGAATGCCGCGCAGCAGAACGCCGATGTTGTCGCCAGCCTCGGCGAAGTCCAGCAGCTTGCGGAACATCTCGATGCCGGTAACGACGGACTTGCGGGTCTCGTCAGCCAGACCAACGATCTCAACTTCCTCGCTCATCTTCAGAACGCCACGCTCCACACGGCCAGTGGCAACGGTGCCGCGGCCAGTGATGGTGAAGACGTCCTCAACGGGCATCAGGAAGGGCTGGTCAGACTTGCGCTCGGGAGTGGGGATATACTCGTCCACAGCGTCCATGAGCTCCAGGATGGGAGCATACTCAGGAGCGTTGATATCGGTAGAGGTGCTCTCCAGGGCAGCCAGAGCGGAACCCTTGATGATGGGGGTATCGTCGCCCGGGAACTCGTACTCGTTGAGCAGGTCGCGGATCTCCATTTCGACCAGCTCCAGCAGCTCAGGATCGTCCACCTGATCGCACTTGTTCATGAACACCACGATATAGGGCACGCCCACCTGACGGGAGAGCAGGATGTGCTCACGGGTCTGGGGCATGGGGCCGTCGGCAGCGGACACAACCAGGATAGCGCCGTCCATCTGAGCAGCACCAGTGATCATGTTCTTCACGTAGTCAGCGTGGCCGGGGCAGTCCACATGGGCGTAGTGGCGCTTGTCGGTCTGATACTCAACGTGAGCGGTGTTGATGGTGATGCCGCGCTCGCGCTCTTCGGGAGCCTTATCAATGTTGGCGTAGTCCATGAACTGGGCGTCGCCCTTCATGGCCAGAACCTTGGTGATAGCGGCGGTCAGAGTGGTCTTACCGTGGTCAACGTGGCCAATGGTGCCAATGTTAACGTGCGGTTTCGTTCTTTCGAATTTTTCCTTTGCCATTGGGATTTCCTCCTTTTATTTGCAAGAAAAGATATTCCGGCTTTATACGCTTCATTGTACCAACAAAGCATGGAAAAAGCAAGTGGAATTTGAGACTTATTCAGACTTTTTGCCCCGCTCGGAGATGATCTTCTCAGAAATGTTCTTGGGAACCTCCGCGTAATGAGCGGGCTCCATGGTGTACTGGCCACGGCCCTGGGTCTTAGAGCGCATGTCCGTAGCATAGCCAAACATTTCAGACAGGGGCACCTCGGCGTTGACCTGCTGGGCGCCGGGGATGGCGTCCATGCCCAGGATCATGCCGCGGCGGGAGTTCAGGTCGCCGATCACGTCGCCCATATACTCCTCGGGAGTGATGACGGTAACCTTCATAATGGGCTCCATCAGCACGGGATCCGCCTTGCGCATAGCCTCTTTAAAGGCCATAGAACCGGCGATCTTAAACGCCATTTCAGAGGAGTCCACTTCGTGGTAAGAGCCATCGTACAGGGTGACCTTCACATCCACCACGTTGTAGCCAGCCAGCACGCCGGAGAGCATGGCTCCCTGGATACCCTGGTCAACAGCGGGGATATACTCCTTGGGAATGGCGCCGCCAACAACAGCGTTGACGAACTCGTATCCCTTGCCGGGGTTGGGCTCAATGCGGATCTTAACGTGACCGTACTGGCCCTTACCGCCGGACTGACGGGCATACTTGGTGTCCACATCAGCGTTCTTGCGGATGGTCTCCTTATAGGCAACCTGGGGCTTGCCCACGTTGGCCTCCACCTTAAACTCGCGCATCAGGCGGTCCACGATGATTTCCAGGTGCAGCTCGCCCATGCCGGCGATGATGGTCTGGCCGGTCTCCTCATCGGTATATGCCTTAAAGGTGGGGTCTTCCTCAGCCAGCTTGGCAAGGGCAATGCCCATCTTCTCCTGGCCGGCCTTGGTCTTGGGCTCAATAGCCACGCGGATAACGGGATCCGGGAACTCCATGGACTCCAGGATGATGGGATGCTTCTCATCGCACAGGGTATCGCCGGTAGTGGTGTTCTTCAGGCCCACAGCGGCAGCGATATCACCGGCGTAAACCCGGTCGATATCCTTCCGGTCGTTGGCGTGCATCTGCACGATACGGCCCATACGCTCGTTATTGTCCTTTACGGAGTTGTAAACCGTGGAACCGGCTTCGATGGTGCCGGAGTACACACGGAAGAAGCACAGCTTGCCCACGAAGGGGTCGGTGGCAATCTTGAAGGCCAGAGCGGAGAAGGGCTCCTCATCGGAAGAATGCCGCACCTCTTCCTCCTCCGTCTCAGGGTTGATGCCCTTGATGGGGGGGATGTCGGTGGGGGCGGGCATATAGTCCACGATGGCGTCCAGCAGCTTCTGCACACCCTTGTTCTTATAGGAAGTGCCACAGGTGACAGGCACCATGTGGTTGGCGATGGTGGACTTGCGGATGCAGTCCTTGATCTCATTGATGGTGAGCTCCTCACCGGAGAGATACTTGTCCATCAGATTGTCGTCCAGCTCGGCCACATGCTCCACCAGCTCGGTGTGATACTTCTCGGCCAGCTCCTTCATGTCCTCGGGGATCTCCTCGCAGCGGATGTCCTTGCCCAGGTCGTCGTAGTAGACATAGGCCTTCATCTCCACCAGGTCCACAAGGCCCTTAAAGGTGTCCTCGCTGCCGATGGGCAGCTGGATCGGGACGGCGTTGCACTTCAGGCGGTCTTTCATCATCTGGACGACGCGGTAGAAATCGGCGCCCATGATGTCCATTTTGTTCACATAGGCCATGCGGGGAACTTTGTATTCCTCCGCCTGGCGCCACACAGTCTCAGACTGGGGCTCCACGCCGCCCTTGGCGCAGAACACAGTGACAGAGCCGTCCAGCACGCGCAGAGAGCGCTCCACCTCTACGGTGAAGTCCACGTGGCCGGGGGTGTCGATGATGTTGATACGGTTCTGCTTGCCGTTGCGGTCGGGCCAAAAACATGTGGTTGCGGCGGAGGTGATGGTGATGCCGCGCTCCTGCTCCTGGGCCATCCAGTCCATGGTAGCGGCACCCTCATGGGTCTCGCCGATCTTGTAGTTCACGCCGGTGTAAAAAAGGATACGTTCGGTCGTGGTGGTTTTACCAGCATCAATGTGGGCCATGATGCCGATGTTTCTAGTAAGTTCCAGTGGTACCTGCCTGGCCATAGTTTCCTCCTTAAATACCTGCTTGCGTTACCATCTATAATGAGCAAAGGCCCGGTTGGCCTCGGCCATCTTGTGTGTATCCTCGCGCTTCTTGGCGGCGCCGCCGGCGCCGTTGCAGGCGTCCAGGATCTCGCCGGCCAGTCTTTCCTTCATGGTACGCTCGGAACGGTTTCTGGAGTAAGCGGTAAGCCAGCGCAGGCCCAGGGTCTGGCGGCGCTCAGGGCGCACCTCCATGGGCACCTGATAGGTGGAGCCGCCCACACGGCGGGCCTTGACCTCCAGGCTGGGCATCACGTTCTCCATGGCCTGCTCGAACACCTCCAGGGGCTCCTTGCCGGTCTTCTCCTGCACGATTTCAAAGGCACCGTACACAATCTTCTGGGCAACGCCCTTCTTGCCATCCAGCATGATGCTGTTGATCAGGCGGGTGACGAGCTTGGAATTATACATAGGATCGGGCAAAACATCGCGCTTTGCCACATTGCCTCTTCTTGGCATGATCTTCCCTCCTTCATAAAATGATATCATCGGTACTCGAAAGCACAAAAACTCCCGTTGGCCAATCCGGCAAATTACGGTCCCATGGGGATCAAAGTGTAATATGCCAATATTCCGCGGTTTTACGCGGTTCAGCCATACGATATTTTGCGATCAAGCGTGAAAGCAAGCGGATGCTTACTTCTTGCCGGCCTTGGGCCGCTTGGCGCCGTACTTGGAGCGGGCCTGCATGCGCTTGGCAACGCCCTGGGCGTCCAGGGTGCCGCGGATGATGTGATACCGCACACCGGGCAGGTCACGCACACGGCCGCCGCGGATCATAACCACGCTGTGCTCCTGCAGGTTGTGACCCACACCGGGGATGTAGGCCGTGACCTCAATGCCGTTGGACAACCGCACACGGGCAATCTTCCGCAGGGCGGAGTTGGGCTTCTTGGGGGTCTGGGTCTTCACAGTTGTGCACACACCGCGCTTCTGGGGGGAATCCTGGTCGATAGCGATTCGCTTCTTGGAGTTCCAGCCCTTGAGCAGGGCAGGCGCTTTGCTCTTCTTCTCAGCAACGGAACGGCCGTTGTTGATCAGCTGATTAAAGGTTGGCATATTGCACCTCCTCTTAAAAATATTTATGTGCTGGCGTTTTCGCCTTGGCACCAATCGTTTCGAGCGGGCGAAAAGGAAAGCGCCCCGGCTAAGCCGGAGCGCGGTTTTCCTAAACTTTTCACAGAAATTCCCGCCTCTCCCCCGCCTGTTTTGGCAAGGAAAAAGCCGGTTTCACCTGAAAACCGCTCGGTTTATTATTATAACACCAGGGTTTTAGGTCTGTCAAGTTTTTTCTCGATTTATGGGGCTTTTCAGGCGCCGGCCTGCTGGGGCTCTTCCAGCTCCGGCTCTTCCTCCGCGTCCTCCGTGGAGAGGTTCTCATCCTCCAGGTCCTCCTGGAAGAGGTCTTCCTCCTCGGGCTGGAAATCCTCTTCCCTCTCCTCCTCGTGGGTAGCGGGGGCAGGGCCTTCGTCATCCGGCCCATTCACAGACTGGATTTCCACATCGCTGTAGCACTTCATGCCCGTGCCGGCGGGAACCAGCTTGCCGATGATGACGTTCTCCTTCAGGCCGATCAGGTGGTCCACCTTGCCCTTGATGGCGGCATCCGTGAGAACACGGGTGGTCTCCTGGAAGGAGGCGGCGGACAGGAAGGAATCGGTGGCCAGAGAGGCCTTGGTGATGCCCAGCAGGATGGGGGTATAAGTGGCCTCGCGCAGCTCGGTCTCGCCGTTGGCGATGCGCTCCCGGATCTTCTCGTTGGCGGAAAGCACCTCGTTCTTGTCAGCCAGGGCGCTGACCAGCAGGCCCGTATCGCCGGCGTCATCCACCCGCACCTTGCGGAGCATCTGGCGGACGATGATCTCAATGTGCTTGTCATTGGTATCCACGCCCTGCATGCGGTACACACGCTGCACTTCTTGGATGAGGTAATCCTGGACCTCCTGGGTGCCGCTGATAGCCAGCACGTCATGGGGATTGACAGAGCCCTCTGTAATGCGCTTGCCGCGCTTGATATACTCGCCTTCCTTCACCGTCAGGCGGCTGCCGAAGGGGATGAGGTAAGAGCGGGAATCGCCGGTCTCCTCGTTGGTGACCACCACATGGCGGTTTTTCTTGATCTCCTGGAAGGAGACCTTGCCGTCGATCTCATTGATGATTGCCACATGCTTGGGACGGCGCGCCTCAAACAGCTCTTCCACGCGGGGAAGACCTTGGGTGATATCCTCCTCACTGGCAACGCCGCCTGTGTGGAAGGTACGCATGGTCAGCTGGGTGCCAGGCTCGCCGATAGACTGGGCGGCGATGATGCCCACGGCCTCGCCCACAGTGACGGGCTTGCCGTTGGCCAGGGACGCGCCATAGCACTTGCGGCACACGCCGTTCTTGGCGCGGCAGTTGAGCACCGAACGGATCTTGATGCGCTCTGTACCGCGGGAGACGATCAGGTCCGCGTCCTCATCACTCATCAGCTTATCTTTGGAGACGAGCACATTGCCGTTCTCGTCGCAGTAATCCTCCACCAGGTAACGGCCCACCAGGCGCTCCTTCAGGGACTCGATGGACTCGGGGCCGCTGGTGATCTCGAAGACCTCCAGGCCCTCGGTGGTGCCGCAGTCATCCTCCAAGATGATGACCTCCTGGGAGACATCCACCAGACGCCGGGTCAGGTAACCGGAGTCAGCGGTCCGCAGGGCGGTGTCGGCCAGGCCCTTCCGGGCGCCTCGGGAGGAGATGAAGTATTCCAGAATGTTCAGGCCCTCACGGTAGTTAGCCCGAATGGGGATTTCGATGGTCTTACCAGAGGTGTTGGCGATCAGGCCGCGCATACCGGCCAGCTGCCGGATCTGGGACATGGAGCCTCGGGCGCCGGAGTCGGCCATCATGTAGATGGGGTTGTACCGGTCCAGCCCTTTCTGCAGGGCGTCGGTCACGTCGCTGGTGGCCTTTTCCCAGGTGCGCAGCACCGCGTTGTAGCGCTCGGAATCGGACAGGAAGCCCTCGGCGTACTCGGCGCGGATCTCGTCGATCTCCTTGTCGGCAGCGGCCAGGATATCCTTTTTGGACTCAGGGATGGTGGCGTCGCACACGGCCACCGTGATGCCGCTGATGGTGGAGTACTTGTAGCCCTGGGCTTTAATCTCATCCAGCACCTCAGCGGTGTGCTCCGTGCCGTGGACCTTGATGCAGCGGTCGATGATCTGGCCCAGCTGCTTCTTGCCCACCAGGAAGTCCACTTCAAACTTCAGGGCGTCCTCGGGGGTGGAGCGGTCCACATAGCCCAGGTCCTGGGGGATGGGCCGGTTGAAGATCATGCGGCCCATGGTGGTCTCTACCAGGCCGCTGACCGGCGTGCCGTTGAAGTCCACCGTGCGGCGGACCTTGATCTTAGAGTGAAGTGTGATATCCTTAGCATCGTAGGCCATCATGGCCTCGTCCATGTTGCGGAACACCTTGCCCTCGCCCTTCTCCCCGTCCTTGTCCAGGGTCAGGTAGTAGGAACCCAGCACCATGTCCTGGGTGGGCACGGTGACGGGGCTGCCGTCGGCAGGCTTCAACAGGTTGTTGGCGGCCAGCATCAGGAAGCGGGCCTCGGCCTGGGCCTCGGCGCTCAGGGGCACATGCACGGCCATCTGGTCGCCGTCAAAGTCCGCGTTGTAGGCGGTGCACACCAGGGGGTGCAGCTTCAGGGCGCGGCCCTCCACCAGCACGGGCTCGAAGGCCTGAATGCCCAAACGGTGCAGGGTGGGCGCGCGGTTCAAGAGCACGGGGTGGTTTTTGATAACCACTTCCAGAGCGTCCCACACCTCGGGCTTGGCGCGCTCCACAGACTTGCGGGCGGCCTTGATGTTGCCCACGGCGCCGGTCTCCACCAGGCGCTTCATCACGAAGGGCTTGAACAGCTCCAGGGCCATCTCTTTGGGCAGGCCGCACTGATACATCTTCAGCTCGGGGCCCACCACGATAACGGAACGGCCGGAGTAGTCCACACGCTTGCCCAGCAGGTTCTGGCGGAAGCGGCCCTGCTTGCCCTTGAGCATGTCGCTCAAAGACTTCAAAGGCCGGTTGTTGGGGCCGGTGACAGGGCGGCCGCGGCGCCCGTTGTCGATCAAGGCGTCCACCGCCTCTTGGAGCATGCGCTTCTCATTGCGGACGATGATATCCGGGGCGCCCAGCTCCAGCAGGCGCTTTAAGCGGTTGTTCCGGTTGATGACCCGGCGGTACAGGTCGTTCAGGTCGCTGGTGGCAAAGCGGCCGCCGTCCAGCTGGACCATGGGGCGGATATCGGGGGGGCAAACGGGCACCGCGTCCAGGATCATCCACTCCGGGCGGTTGCCGGAGACCCGGAAAGCCTCTACCACTTCCAGGCGCTTGAGGATGCGCACCCGCTTTTGGCCGGAGGCGGTCTCCAGCTCTTCCTTCAGCTCCTGGCTGGTCTTTTCCACGTCGATGTCTTCCAGCAGCTTCTTGATGGCCTCGGCGCCCATGCCGGCCTCGAAATCGTCCTCGTATTTCTCCTTCAGGTCCCGGTACTCTTTCTCAGTGAGGGTCTGCATCTTTGACAGCTCGCGCACACTGCCGGGATCGGTGACGATATACATGGAGAAGTACAGAACCCGCTCCAACACCCGGGGAGAAAGGTCCAGGATCAGGCCCATGCGGGAGGGAATCCCCTTGAAGTACCAAATGTGGGACACGGGGGCCGCCAGTTCAATGTGGCCCATGCGCTCCCGGCGCACCTTGCTGCGGGTGACCTCCACGCCGCAGCGGTCACAGATCTTGCCCTTATAGCGGATGCGCTTATACTTGCCGCAATGGCACTCCCAATCCTTAATGGGCCCAAAGATGCGCTCGCAGAACAGGCCGTCCCGCTCGGGCTTCAGAGTGCGGTAGTTAATGGTCTCGGGCTTTTTTACCTCGCCATGGGACCATTCACGGATCTGGTCGGGAGAAGCAAGTCCGATCTTGATTGATTCAAACGTGTTAAACTCCATAAACTCTGTTCTCCCTTCTTAGAACTCGTCATCAGCGCTGTCTTCAAAGCTGTAATCGTCGTCGGTATAGCTGTCCTCCTCCAGCAGGGGCTCTCCATTCTCATCCTCCATGGAGTAGCCCTCCAGATCGTCGGCCACGTTCTGCTCGTCGAAATGCTGGAAGCCCATATCGTCATCTTCATCAAAGTTCTGCTTCAGGTCAATCTCCTGGTTGTCCTTATCCAGCACCTTCACATCCAGGCCCAGGGACTGCAGCTCCTTGATGAGCACCTTGAAGGACTCGGGGATGCCGGGCTTGGGGATGTTCTGGCCCTTGACGATGGCCTCATAGGTCTTGACACGGCCCACCACGTCATCGGACTTGACAGTGAGGATTTCCTGCAGGGTGTAGGCAGCGCCGTAGGCCTCCAGGGCCCACACTTCCATTTCGCCAAAGCGCTGGCCGCCGAACTGGGCCTTGCCGCCCAGGGGCTGCTGTGTGACCAAGGAGTAGGGACCGGTGGAGCGGGCATGGATCTTATCGTCCACCAGGTGGTGCAGCTTCAGGTAATACATGTAGCCCACGGTGACCGGGTTGTCGAAATACTCGCCGGTGCGGCCGTCGCGCAGCCAGAACTTTCCGTCCTCCGGCAGGCCGCCCATGCGGAAGCACTCCCGGATATCGGCCTCATGGGCGCCGTCAAAGACGGGGGTCATAATTTTCCAGCCAAGGGCCTTGGCTGCCATGCCCAGATGGACCTCCAGCACCTGCCCGATATTCATACGGGAGGGCACGCCCAGGGGGTTAAGCACGATATCCAAGGGGGTGCCGTCGGGCAGGAAGGGCATTTCCTCCTCCGGCAGGATGCGGGACACCACGCCCTTGTTGCCGTGGCGGCCGGCCATCTTGTCGCCCACGCTGATCTTCCGGCGCTGGGCAATGTAGCAGCGCACCACCTTATTGACGCCGGGGGACAGCTCATCGTGGCTGTTTTCCCGGGTAAAGACCTTCACATCCACCACCACGCCGTACTCGCCGTGGGGCACCCGCAGGGAGGTATCCCGGACCTCCCGGGCCTTTTCGCCGAAGATGGCCCGCAGCAGGCGCTCCTCAGCAGTCAGCTCGGTCTCGCCCTTGGGCGTGACCTTGCCCACCAGGATGTCGCCGGCACGGACATCGGCACCCACACGGATGATGCCCCGGTCATCCAGGTCCTTCAGAAGCTCTTCGTTCACATTGGGGATATCCCGGGTGATCTCCTCGGGCCCCAGCTTGGTGTCACGGGCCTCCATCTCGTACTCCTCAATGTGGATAGAGGTGTACATATCGTTGCGCACGATCTTCTCATTCAAGAGGACGGCGTCCTCATAGTTGTAGCCTTCCCAGGTCATAAAGCCGATAAGGGCGTTTTTGCCCAGGCTGATCTCGCCGTTCTTAATGGCGGGGCCGTCGGCAATGACGTCGCCCTCTTCCACCCGGTCGCCCACGCTGACCACAGGCACCTGGTTGATGCAGGTGCTCTGGTTGGAGCGCATGAACTTGATAATCTGGTAGTCATCAATATCGCCGTTATCCGAGGTAACCCGCACCAGGTCCGCGCTGACAGACTTTACCACGCCGCCCCGCTTGGCCAGCACGCACACGCCGGAGTCCACGCCCGCCTTGTACTCCATGCCGGTGCCCACAATGGGGCTTTCGGTGCGCAGCAGAGGCACAGCCTGTTTCTGCATGTTAGAGCCCATCAGGGCGCGGTTGGCGTCATCGTTTTCCAGGAAGGGGATCATAGCCGTGGCAACAGAGACCACCATGCGGGGACTGATATCCATGTAATCAGCCTGGGAGGCATTCACCTCCACGAACTCGTCACGATGGCGGCTCATCACCTTGCTGTGGACAAAACGGCCTTCCTCATCCAAGGGCTCGTTGGCCTGGGCCACAATGAACTGGTCCTCCATATCGGCGGTCATATAGACCACGTCCTTGGTGACAATGCCGGTCTCTTTGTCCACCCGGCGGTAGGGCGTCTCAATGAAGCCGTACTCGTTGATACGGGCAAAGGTGGCCAAGTAGGAGATCAGGCCGATGTTGGGGCCTTCCGGGGTCTCGATGGGGCACATGCGGCCATAGTGGGTATAATGTACGTCGCGGACCTCAAAACTGGCGCGGTCGCGGGACAGGCCGCCGGGACCCAGGGCGGAAAGGCGCCGCTTGTGGGTCAGCTCGGACAGGGGATTGTTCTGGTCCATGAACTGGGACAGGGGCGAAGAACCGAAGAACTCCTTCACCGCCGCCACCACCGGACGAATGTTGATCAGGCTGTGGGGGGTCAGGGTCTCCAGGTCCTGGGCCTGCAGGGTCATGCGTTCCCGGATGACACGCTCCAGGCGGGAGAAGCCGATGCGGAACTGGTTCTGCAGCAGCTCGCCCACAGAGCGGATGCGCCGGTTGCCCAGGTGGTCGATGTCATCCGTGGTGCCCAGGCCCACGGCCAGGCAGTTCATATAGTTGATGGAGGCAAAAATGTCATCCACCGTGATGTGGTTGGGGATCAGGTCGGCCTTGCGGGCGCGCAGGGCGTCCTTCAGCTCCTCCTCATCCTGGGCGGATTCCAGAATCTCAGAGAGCACACGATAGCACACGCGCTCGTTGATGCCGCACTCGGCCTTGGCGTCAAACCCCACATATTTCTGGATATCCACCATGCCGTTGGAGATGATCTTCACCTCTTTGTCGTTCACGGTGACCACGGCCACCATGACGCCGGCGTCATCCATGGCGTCCGCCATTTCCTTGGTGACAGTCTGGCCGGGCTCGCCCATCACTTCCCCCGTGGAGGGGTTGGCCACAGGCTGGGCCAGCACCTGGCCCACCAGGCGGCCCTCCAGGCGCAGTTTTTTGTTGTATTTATAGCGGCCCACGCGGGAGAGGTCGTACCGGCGGGGGTCGAAGAACAGGCCGTGGATATGGGCCTGCGCGCTCTCGATGGTGGGGGGCTCGCTGGGGCGCAGCTTGCGGTAAATCTCAAACAAGCCCTCTTCCATCGTCTTACAGGTGTCCTTTTCAATGGTGGCGCGCATGCGGTCATCGTCGCCAAAGAAGTCCAGAATTTCCTGGTCCGTGCCAAGGCCGAGGCAACGAATGAACACCGTGATGGGGATTTTGCGGTTCTTGTCGATGCGCACATAGAACACATCGTTTACGTCGTTTTCATATTCCAGCCAGGCGCCCCGGTTGGGGATGATGGTGGAGGAGAACAGCTCCTTGCCGGAGCGGTCATAATCCATTTTGTAGTACACGCCGGGAGAACGAACCAGCTGGGAGACAATGACGCGCTCGGCGCCATTGATGACAAAGGTGCCGCTTTCGGTCATCAGGGGGAAATCGCCCATAAAGACCTCGGACTCCTTGATCTCGCCGGTCTCCTTGTTCAGCAGGCGCGCGGTCACCCGAAGAGCGGCCGCATAGGTGGCGTCCCGCTCCTTGCACTCGGACACGCTGTAATTGGGCTTGTCATCAAGCTTGTAGTCCACAAAATCGAGAACAAGGTTGTTGTTGAAATCCGTGATGCCCGAGACATCCTGGAACACCTCTTTCAGCCCCTCGTGCAGGAACCACTCGTAAGAGTTCTTCTGGATCTCGATTAAGTTCGGCATTTTCAGGACTTCCTCGATCTTGCCGAAGCTCATTCGAGTATTCTTGCCCAATTGAACCGGTTTCACATTCACCATTTGGTTCAGCCACTCCAATCCTTTTAGTTTTGTATCACCCGCACACACAGGGCATCCGCCTTGTACCCCGGGGCGCGGCCCGACCTAGAGCAGAAGCATTTTCCACAAAAAAACACATTTTTCCCATTACACACTTGATTCTTACGAAACCTTGTGCTATACTTTACAAAAATGAGTTTGGGGTACTCCTACCCATGATGATGCAGTATATTAGTATAATGCAACCAAAATCTTTTGTCAAGTGGTTTTGGCGTTTTTTCCGCCCTTGCGGCGGATTTTTTCCTTTTTTGCCCCTCTTTCCTACCGGCACATAAAAAAAACACACCCGCGCCAGGGTGTGTTTTTTTATGTTGTTCCGGCTTGTGGCCCGCCGCCGCAGCCATCCTGCCTCTCCCCTTCCCCGCAGGCACAAGGGGACGCTTCACAGATCTGCGCGAAGGTGTAGGAGCCCAGCTCCCGCCGGACGTCCTCGGAAATCTTTTCGTATATCGTGTGCAGGCGGCAGTGTTCCCGCCCGCAGCTGTATTCCTCCTTTTGGCAGCGGCTGAGCATGTAGGGGCCTTCCACCAGCTCGATGACCTGCCGCAGGGTAATGTCCTCGGGGGATTTGGCAAGGGTATATCCGCCCTTTGCTCCCTTAAAGGAGCAAACCATCCCCTCCCGCACCAGTTCCCGCAGGATTTTCAGGGCGAACCGCAGGGGAATCTGGGTCTCCTCTGAAATACTGCGGGCATCCCGGCGCTCCCTGTGCTTGGTCAAGTACTCTACGATGCGGACCGCGTAATCCGCCTCTAATGTCATTACCATAGAATCGCTTGCTCCTGTCCGTTCCCAATAGGGCCTGGGACACTCAATCCAAAAAGTCCTTCAGCTTCTTGCTGCGGCTGGGGTGGCGCAGCTTCCGCAGGGCCTTGGCCTCGATCTGGCGGATGCGCTCCCGGGTGACGTTGAACTCCTTGCCCACCTCTTCCAGGGTGCGGGAACGGCCGTCTTCCAGGCCAAAGCGCAGGCGCAGCACCTTCTCCTCCCGGGGGGTGAGGGAATCCAGCACGCTGCCCAGGGTCTCCTTCAGCAGGGTATGGGAGGCGGCGTCCGCCGGGGCGGGGGCGTCGTCATCGGGGATAAAGTCCCCCAGGTGGCTGTCCTCCTCCTCGCCGATGGGGGTCTCCAGGGAGACAGGCTCCTGGGCCACCCGCATGATCTCCCGCACCTTGTCCACGGGCATATCCAGCTCCTCGGCAATCTCCTCGGCGCTGGGCTCCCGGCCATTGGCGTGGAGCAGCTGAGAGGAAACCTTCTTCACCTTATTGATGGTCTCCACCATGTGGACAGGGATGCGGATGGTGCGGGCCTGGTCGGCAATGGCGCGGGTGATGGCCTGGCGGATCCACCAGGTGGCATAGGTGGAGAATTTGAAGCCCTTGGTATAATCGAATTTCTCCACAGCCTTGATCAGGCCCAGGTTGCCCTCCTGGATCAGGTCCAGGAACTGCATGCCGCGGCCCAGATAGCGCTTGGCAATGCTGACCACCAGCCGCAGGTTGGCCTCAGAAAGGCGCTTTTTAGCGGCCTCATCCCCATTGGTGATGCGCACCGCCAGGTCCACCTCCTCGTCGGGGGTCAGCAGCGGCACCCGGCCAATTTCCTTCAAATAGACCTTTACCGGGTCGTCAATGGAAACGCCGTCAGCGCCCACGCTGGGGTCCAGGTTGTCCAGGCCCTCTGCCTTGGCCAGCTCTTCGTCGTCGATGGTGATATCATCAAAGTCCTCTACGATCTCTACGCCCTGGGTCTCTAAGGTGTCATAGAATTTCTCAATCTGCTCCGGGTCGAAATCCAGTTCCCCCAAAGCGTCCAGGATCTCCTTGGTAGAGAGCTGGCCCTTGCTCTTCCCCAGCTCTAAAAGGTCCTTGATGACTGTTTTCTTATCCGGTTGTGCCGCCATGTCTCTAACCATTCCTTTCCTATTTCCAAACAAATGGGTTCCCTTATTTTCTGCGTTTCAGTTCTTCCAAATAGCGCCTCAGGTCCTCCTCTGAGGCATTTCGGATTGCGGCGGGATCGGCAAAGCCCCCCTCGTTCTCCAAGATGGAGCAGTAGCCCTCCACATCCTCCCAAGAGGGAGGCACCTCCCGGCGCTGGGCGAGGATCCGCGCCAGCTCGGAAAGCTCCTCCTGGGTCAGCTCTCCGGAGAGGTCGGAGAGGGTGGTTTCGCCCTGTTTAGTCTTGCCCAGCAAAAGAGCGTATACTCTGCGGTTCCACTGGGTGACGAATTTTTCCGGAGGAAGGCGTTCTTCCAGCTGCCGCGCCTTCTCCTGGTGGGCGAAAAGGTAGGCCAAGATACCTTCTTCCGCCAGGGCCGCCCGCATGTGCCGCTGCTTTTCCGGGTTGCCCACAGTGCGGGCTGCCGCCACCTGCTGCTGGGCCTTCAGCTGCTCCCTGCGGCGCTGCCGGTTGACCCCGGCAGCCGCCCGCTTGGCCGACGCCATAACGCTCTCCTTCCCCACGCCGGTCTCCTCCGCCAGCCTGCCGGCATAGAGGTCCAGCTCGATGGGGTCCCGCAGGGGCGCCAACACCTGGCTGACAGCCTCCTGGAGGTACTGCTTTTTCCCGTCCGCGGAGGAGAGGTCGTACTTTTCCTGCACTTTGGAGAGCCGGTACTCCGTGTCGTTGCCGCTTTGCTCAATCAGACGCTTGAAGCGCAGGGGGCCGTCCTGGGGGTCTGAGCGGAAGAACTCATCCGGGTCCTTATTCCCCGGCACCGTGACCACCCGCACCAACAGGCCCGCGTTTTTCAAGATGGGGATACCCCTCTGGGTAGCCCGCTGGCCCGCCTCGTCAGAATCATAGCAGATGACAGCCTCATCGGCGTAGCGGCGGATGATACGCGCCTGCTCCTCCGTGAGGGCAGTGCCCAGGGAGGCAATGGCATTGGTGAAGCCCGCCCGGTGCAGGGCGATGACATCCATGTAGCCCTCGGCCAGGATCAGCTGCCGGGAGCCGGAGTCCTTGGCGAAGTTCATAGCGAACAGGCCGCTGCTCTTGTGGTACACCGGGGTGTCGGATGTATTGATATACTTGGGCTTTTCATCGGTAAGGATGCGTCCGCCGAAGGCCACCACATTGCCCCGCAGGTCAAAAATGGGAAACATGACGCGGCCCCGGTAGCGGTCGTAAAGATAGCCTTTTTTGGAGAGCCGCACCATATCCGACTGCAAAAGCTCCTCCTGGGTGTAGCCCTTGGCCTTCAAGTGGTCTGTCAGGGCATAGCCGCCCTCCGGGGCGTAGCCCAGGCCAAAATGGCGGATCGTTTTCCCATCCAGCCCCCGGGCCTTGAAATAGTCCAGGCCGGGCTTTCCCTCTGGGGTGGAGAGGATGCCAAAGTAGAAGCGGCCGGCCTCCCGGTTGATCTCCAATATACGGGTGCGCAGCCGGGACATGGACAGGTCCGCCCCCTCTTCGGGCAGGGACAGGCCCGCCCGCTGGGCCAGAAACCGCACCGCCTCGGTAAAGTCCAGGTTCTCCACGCCCATGATAAACGCGATCACGTCCCCGCCCTTATTGCAGCCAAAGCAGAAAAAGGAGTTGTTCTCTGGATAAACACAGAAGGAGGGGGTTTTCTCGTTGTGGAAGGGGCACAGCCCCACCAGGTTCTTGCCCCGGCGCCGCAGGTTTACATAGGAGGCCGCTATATCCTCAATGCGGTTGCGGTCATTCAGCTCCCGGAGAAATTCCGGTGGAAACGGCATGGGCTGGCTCCCTCCTTTTCTGCAATGGTGTTTTTGGGGCTTACAGGCCCAAGTTCCAGGCCTTGGGGATGAACAGGTCCTGATAGCAGGCCACGGCGTAGTGGTCGGTCATGCCGGCCACATAGTCGCAGGATGCGGTCTCCACGCCCTCCTCCTCGGCGATGTGCTTCATGTAATCCGGCAGGTAATCCGGGTTCCGGAAGTGGTTGAACAGGCTGTGGATAATATGGGGCACCTTGCGCTCCTCCCGCTTGGCGTACTCGTTTAAGTACACCGCCTGGTACATGAAGTCGCTGAGTTCCTCATAGGCCCGGTACGTGACCTCATCCATAGCGATCTTCCCCTCGTGGCTGTTTTCCACCACCGAGCGGATGAGGGAGGTGATGCGCTGCGTTTTGGAGCTGCCCAGCACATCGGTGATGGACTGGGGGATATCCTCCTCCCGCAGGACGCCCGCCCGGATGGCATCGTCGATATCGTGGTTCATGTAGGCGATCTTGTCCGCCCAGCGGATGATGCGCCCCTCGGCAGTGTCGGCCTCCAGGCCGGTGGTGTGGCACAAAATGCCGTTGCGCACCTCGTAGGTGAGATTGAGCCCGCGGCCGTCTTTTTCCAGGCGCTCCACCACCCGCAGGCTTTGTTCGTAGTGGCGGAAGCCGTGGGGCAGCAAGGCGTTGAGCGCCCGCTCTCCCGCATGGCCAAAGGGAGTGTGCCCCAGGTCATGGGCCAGCGCCACCGCCTCTGTCAGGTCTTCATTCAGGCGCAGCGCCCGGGCAATGGTGCGGGCGATCTGAGAGACCTCTAAGGTGTGGGTCAGCCGGGTGCGGTAGTGGTCCCCTTCCGGGGAGAGAAACACCTGGGTCTTGTGCTTGAGACGGCGGAACGACTTACAGTGGATAATCCGGTCCCGGTCCCGCTGGTAGGGGGTGCGCATCTCACACTCTTCCTCAGGGCGCTGGCGGCCCCGCGTGTTGGACGAAAGCGCCGCCCAGGGCGCCAGCATCTCTCGTTCCATGGCTTGGGTCTGCTCACGAATGGTCATAGCCTGTCCCATCCTTTCACCAATTCCAATTCGGTTAGCTCACGTCCTTCTTTGCAAGGCTTCCCCTTCCTTGTATAGGGGTTCCTTACTGTCTTATACGCACTTTTCTGGGAAAATGCTTGCCCCTTTTGAAAAAATTTGAAAAACCTTCACTCCACCGCGAAGGGGAAGAACCGCCTGCCCGCCTCTTGAACGGAGCAGCGGCCGCTGGTGGCGTCGGCCAGCTTTCGCTCCAGAGCGGGCAGCTGTTCCGGCGCCAGGTGGAAGGACAGGCTCACCCGCTCTAAAAACTGGGTGTCATCCACCACACCGCCGCATTCGGGAACCAAGGCCGCCACCTTGCCGTACAGCGAGTAATCACAGGAGGCGGAAAGCAGCAGACACTCCCGCATCTGGATTTTCCCTGCGGCCGCCAAGGCGATGGAGGCGGTGTGGGAGTAAGCCCGGATAAGCCCGCCGCCCCCCAGAAGGATGCCGCCGAAGTAGCGGGTGGCCACCACAACAGCGTCCACCACGCCAGCCTTCCTCATGGTGTCCATCACCGGAAGGCCCGCGGTGCCCTGGGGCTCCCCGTCATCAGAGAAGCGGGCGGTGTTCCCCTCCCGCAGAATGTAGGCGAACACATTGTGGGAGGCGTCCCAATAGCGGGACTTTTTTTCCTGGATGAAACGAAGGGCCTCCTCCTCGGTCTTCACCGGACGGCAGGCGCCGATGAACCGGGACTTCTTTTCAATGAACTCATCCGAGGCCTCCCGTTCTACGGTGATGTATTCCACGGCGCTTCTCCCCCTTTCTCTAAAAATAAAGACAGGCGGCGCGAAACCGCACCGCCCATCCCCCGGGCACAAGGCCCGCTATTCCGTCCATGCCGCTTGGCACAGGAACACTTACTTGTCCTGCAGGCCGTAGCGCTTCTTGAACATATCCACGCGGCCGCTGGTATCCACCAGCTTCTGCTTGCCCGTAAAGAACGGGTGGCACTTGGAACATATTTCGACTTTGATGTCCTTCTTGGTAGACCGGGTGTGGATCACATTGCCGCAGGCGCAGGTGATGGTGGTCTCCTGGTAGTCGGGATGTATATTCTGCTTCATCTTCAGTTTCACCTCTTTACGGATGGGATATTTCAAATCAATCGCAAGATATTGTAGCACACATTCCCGGAAAATGCAAGAGGAAGTTTTTTCTTTGTGAAATTCCTGGGGCAGGGGCCTTTCTCACTGGCGGGCCAGGTAGGTGATGTACTCCTCCAGGCACAGGGAGCGCTGGGCCATGGCAGTGGCGTTCTCGCTGCCCACATAGCGCAGCACGGTCAAATTTCCCGTGCAGCCGGTGTAGTCCTCTTTATCCTCGGGATAACGGAACACAAAGCCATACTTCCCCATATTGCTCCGCAGCCAGGAGCAGGTGCGGGAATCGGGAAAGGTCTCCGGGTCCCCTTCCAGCTGGACGCACAGGCCGGTTTGCTGGTCGCACTCCCCGGCCATGGGCACAGTGAGGCGTGCCTGGGTGTTGGCCATAACGGTGGTCAGGCCCTCCTCTGTCATCAAGCGCTCTACCTCCGCTTGAAAGCGCTGCTCCTGTTCCCCATAGGAAACATACCCTTCCGTGAAAGTGAGGGCCAGTCCGTCGGCTTTCGCGGCCTCCACCAGCATCTGCAGGGCATTGGCCATGTGGGCCTCCACCTGCACCCCCTCCACCTCCACCGTGTCAGGGACATAAGAGGCATCTGCCGGGTTATCCCGGTTGATGACAAACAGGCTGATCTCATTGGAGTACACCGGCAAGCCCATTTCATCATAGGTTGTCAAATCCACCTGGCTGGCGGAAGACTCCGCCTGGGAAGAGGAGCTCTCTAAAAGCATTTCAGACTGGAAGTAAGGCACTATATAGAATGCCGCGAAAATTCCCAGGCCCACTGCGCCCACAAAGACGCCCAAAGCGAGCACCACACGCATTCCCCATTTGATACGGCGGACCTGCCGGGATTGGAGCTGCTTGTCCCGGGAAATAAAAAGGTTGCGCCCCGCAGGGCCTAAATCGACGCGGCGGTCCGTGCGGTGCAGAACCTGCCGCTTTCTGCTGTGCTTTGGCAAAAGGCTTCCCTCGCGATCTATACAAAACGGCTGCGCCCTTACGGGCGGCCGGATCACTTCATAATCCTGTAGGTTTCATTATATCACAGCCCCGCAAGAAAAAGAATGGGGCCGCGAAAAAAACCTGTTTTTTCTGTCACTCCTTCACCCCTTCACCCCTCTTCCCCAGGGGGCATCTCCCGGCGGCTTCCCCTGGCCCGGGGCTCCACGGCACGGCGGACTGTGTACTCCGCCAAGGTGGGGTCATGGCGCAGGGCCATCCGGCTCAGCCAACCCGCCGCGGCCTTGTTTTCCAGCAGGCCGGTATCCTGCAGAATGGCCTCAAAGCTGGGCACCTCGGAAAGGCGCAGCTCCACCTTTCCACCCGGGAAGAAAAACAGCTTCATCACCCGCGCGCTGGACTGCTCCAAAAACGGCAACAGCACCTTTAAAACCGTGTTGCCATCCTCATCCCGGGCAAAGCAGGCGCTGGCCGCCGCCAGATACCGCTCGCCGTTGGCCGCCACTTCGCAGGGCTGGCCCGTCCCCGCGAAATCCAGCAGGAGCTGGCTTTTCTCCTCCCCCTCCCCCACGGTCATGGTGAACTGGCCGTCCTCCAAGCCGAAGCGCAGGGAGCGGATGCCGGGGGTGAAATTGTTTTGCAGCAGCTGGGTGAACAGGGGCAGCAGCCGGGCGCCCTCTGGCTCCAGGCAGTACTCCTTGCCGTCCAGCAGGCGGCATTCCAGAGGGAGCCGACGCTCCGGGGAGCGAAAGGGGAACCGCTGCCTCTGCCGGCCGGGGGCCTCTTGGGGAGACGGGAAGGTGCTCTGAAGATTGCGGGCCTTGGCGCAGAAAGCCTTCAGCTCCCCATAGGCTTTCCGGTTGGGGGGAAGGGCGCCGCCGGGCTGGAACTCTTTGCCCTCGAAGAACTCCTCCACCAGGGAGATGGTGGTGGAAGTCTTGAACAGGCAGTCATTCCCGCCGGTGGTGACCACCACCATGTCCACGTCCGGCAGGACGATGATATTCTGCCCTAAAATGCCGTTGCACAGGTAGGAGCCGGGCCGCTTGCCCATCCACAGCTGGAAGCCGTAGCCCTGCTCCCCCATCTCGGGGGGAGTGGCCATCTGCGGGGAGCACATCTCCTCCAAGAATTCCCGGGGCACCAGGCGGCGGCCGTCCCATACGCCCTCCTGCAGAAAGAGCTGGCCCAGTTTGGCCATGTCCTCGGGGAACAGATAAAGCCCCCATCCCCCTTTCTCAACGCCTTGAGGGCTCTTTTCCCAGTGGAGCCGCCCCATGGAAAGGGGGGCAAAGAGCCGGGGCCGCAGAAATTCCGTCAAGCCCATGCCGGAGCGCTCCCGGACAATGCAGGAGAGCACATAGCTGTTCATGCTGTTGTAAGCGAACTTGGCGCCGGGCTCGAACCCCACGCCAGAGGAGAAGAAATCCCCCAGCCAGTCCTCGCTGGTGACGGCCCCGGCCTCGTTGAAGTTGACGCCGCTGCTCATGGTCAGCAGGTGCCGCACTGTGACAGCCTTCATCCGCCGGAAGGCCAAGGGGTTTGCCAAAGGAGAGAGCCTGCCAGGAAAGATATCGCAGATGTGCTCCTCCAAAGAGAGCTTCCCCTCCCCCACCAACATGCCAACTGCCAGGGCGGTAAGGCTTTTGCACATGGAGTGGGTTACATGCCACACATCCTCCCGGTAAGGGGCAAAGGAGCAGGAGCACACCACCTTTCCATGGCGGAGCACCATCAGGGTATGGGGGTTGATGGTGGGATGGACCTGGGCCCGGCGGAGAAATTCTAAAAGCTGGCGGGAGGAAAGCCCCTCCCGCTCTGGGCTGCTGCGGGGCAAGGGCATCCCTGTGTAACCCACCCCCCTGCCCCCAGCCCTCTGCGGCCGGAAGCGCACCCGCCCCACCTGTGGTTTGCGCTGAAACAGATCCGAGAGCACCTCTAGGGTGCGGCGCTGTGTGCGAAAGTCCATGTACCTTCCCCCTTTTTAAATAAAGAAATCAAACAGAATCTCAAAAAAGCAGAAAATGGGAAGCTGCCACCGCTTCCCATTCCCCTAAAACCAGCTTATTCCGCCAGGAAATAAGCCTTGAAAGCCTTGTAGGCCATATACACGTCCAGCTTGGAGACCACCTCGAAGGGGGAGTGCATGGACAGCACGGGCACACCCACGTCGATGACATCGGCGTTCAGGCGGGAGATATCCAGCGCCACGGTGCCGCCGCCGCCCTGGTCCACCTTGCCCAGCTCGCCAATCTGCCAGATAACACCGTTGTCGTCAAAGATCTTGCGCACCTGGGCCACAAACTCGGCGTTGGCATCGTTAGAGCCGCTCTTGCCCCGGGACCCGGTGTATTTGGCCACGCCCACGCCCCGGTTCAAATAGCAGGAATTGCCCGCCTCAAAGGCAGAGGCATAGGTGGGGTCATACGCGGCCGTCACGTCCGCGGAGAGACAGGTGGACTGGGAGAACACATGGTGTGCCATCCAGCCCTCGCCGCCGGCCAAATCCGTGACAAAGTAGTTTAAGAATTCGGAGCACAGGCCTGTGTTGCCCACGCTGCCGATCTCCTCCTTGTCCGCCAGCACGGTGACGGCGGTGTACTCCGGCACGCCGCAGTCGAAGATGGCCTCCAGGGCGGGGTAAGCGCACACCCGGTCATCGTGGCCGTAGGCGCCGATCATAGAGCGGTCGAAGCCGATATCCACAGCCTTGAAGGCAGGCACGAACTCGATCTCCGCGGAGATCAGGTCGCTCTCCACAATGCCATACTGCTGGTGCAGGATGTTCATAATGTTCAGCTTGAACTGCTGCTCCCCTTCCCCATCGGTAAGGGGCAGGCTGCCCACCAAAATGTTCAGGTCCTCGCCGTTGATGGCTTCCCCCAGGGTCTTGCCCATCTGGTCCTTGCCCAGGTGGGGCAGGATGTCGGTGATGGTGAACTGGGGATCGCCCTCTTTCTCGCCCACGTTGACGGTGATCTCGGTGCCGTCCTTGCGGACGATCTTGCCGTGCATGGACAGGGGGATGGCGGTCCACTGATATTTCTTGATGCCGCCGTAGTAGTGGGTCTTCAGCAGGGCCATCTCGCTGGATTCATACAGAGGGATGGGCTTCAGGTCGATGCGGGGGCTGTCGATGTGGGCCGCGGCAATGCGCACACCCCTCTTCACGCCCTTTTTGCCAATAACCGCCAGGCACAATGCCTTGCCCCGGTTGTTGTAGTACACCTTGTCCCCGGGCTGGTACATCTTCATGGGGCGCAGGGGCTCGAAGCCGGCGGCTTCGGCGGCCTGCACGGCCCAGGTGACGGTCTCCCGCTCGGTCTTGGCGGCGTTCATAAAGGCCTTGTAGCCCTCGGCGAACGCGTCCGCCTTCTCCAGCTCCCCGGCCCCCGCCTTGGCAGCGCCGTGGGTGCGGTCGTTGAGAAGCTCCTTGGCCAAAGCCTTGGGGTCCAGATTTTCAGTCTCACGAATCATTGTGATTACCTCCTGTTTTTCTTTATACTCAATATACTCGATCATTTGTTATCTACCTGTATGTTTTCGCTTCTTCCAGAGAGCGCTTTCACTCTGCTTGGGGAGAAGCAGCCCGTTTGAGCACTTCCACTCGGACGGCTTCCACTCCAATGTCTACAAGGGGCACAAGCCCTCTGTTCAAATAAACCACCTTTACCCGGTCGCCAGGCCGCAGGTCGTTCCAAGAGATGGCCTCTCCCTCATACAGCACGGGGGGTCTCTCCCAATCCGAGGGCTCCACCTCATAGTCTCCTTGAAAGGGGTCGTACTCTCCCGCCGCGTCCAGGCATTTTACAGAAAAGGCATCCCCCAGGGTGCCCAGGCCCGTCTCCTCGATCTCCCCGATTATTGTGCTCACATCGAACCAGAACAGGTTTTCATAGAGAGGAGGCTCTCCCTGCTCCAACCGGGAGTAATACTGAGAATAGTACTGCTCCATCAACTGAATGCGCTCGGAGCCGAACTCCTCCGTTTCCAAAGGAACAGAAGAGGGATTCTCAATGCGGCCCGCCTGGCGGCCCCATAAAAAGCCGCCCGTTCCCGCTCCCACCAGAAGCAGGAGAAACAGACACAGACCCAGCGCCCGTTTTTTCCTCACAGCGACCCCCTCCCCTCACAGCTCATGGTCCATTCCTCCCACATACAACACGTGGGAAAGCACTGTGGAACCTGGCTCTTGGGCCGTCTTGTCATAGACGATCTTCAGGGTGTGGCCCGGTTTCAGATCCGCAAAGGAGAGAGAAACTCCATGCCACCACAAGGGCACCCCCTCGGTAGAAAAGGAAAACTGCCCCTGGTGAGCCCCATCGTTGATAGGCGCGCCCTGCACCAGGAGGAAATCCCCCTGATAATCCACCACTGTGGCAACAAAGGCATCTGTCTTTGTCCAGGAAAGGGGTTTGGGAACGGTGGCTTTTCCCAGAAAAAATCCCCCTAAACTCACCCCAGCCAGCAGGATCAGACAGGCAAGACACTTTAAAAGGACTTTAACCGTCTTTTTCACGTCCATCCCCCCACCGTTACTCTACCATGAAATGGGAGAGAAAGCAATGGGGTTCAGGGGTAGAGCTTCTGATAAATTTGATAGGCCCGCTGGACCTTCTCCACATAGGCGTCTGTCTCCGGGTAGGGGATGGTGTGCAGGGTCTCCCCATCGTGGGAGTAATCCCCGCTCTCCAGCCACTGGCTCACATTGCCCATACCCGCGTTGTAAGCGGCCAAGGCCACCTCCAAGCTGCCGTACTGGTCCAGCAGCAGCCGCAGCAGGGCACACCCGCAGTGGATGTTGTCCTCCGGCTGGAACACGTCGGCTCCTCCATCTTCAGTGGGGTAGAGGGAGGCAATCCAGTCAAAGGTCTCCTGGGTCAGCTGCATCAGCCCCTTGGCACCGGCAGAGGAGACCGCCTGGGAATCAAAACCGCTCTCCGTCTTAATGATGGCGTAGACCAGGTCCGGGTCCAGCTCGAACTGGGCAGCCTCCCGCTCCACCAGGCCGGCATAGCGCTGGGGGTACAGGAATTTCATACCCGCCTCTACCAGCCGGGGACCGAAAAGCACTGCCCCCGCCGCCAGGAAAATGGCAAGCACGAGGGCCACGAGGCAACCTTTCTTCATAGGCTCGGGTTCTCCAATTCTTGTTCCAATTCCTCCAAGAAGGGGGCCAAGGCCGCCTTCATGTCCGTGCCGGGGCCGTTCTCCACCAGGAAGTCCGCCCGGCTGGCGTAAAATTCCGGAGAGGGCTGCGCTTCCAACCGGCGCAGGGCCGCCTCTGGGGTCAGACCATCCCGCCGCAGGATGCGGGCCAGCCGATCCTCCTTGGGGGCGTTCACGACCAACACGCGGGAACAGATGGAATCCAGCCCCGCTTCCAGCAGGGTGGGGGCGTCCAGGGCCAACTGCCTATAACCCTGGGCCTCCCCCTCCTCCAACAGCTTGCGCACATAGCGGAGAATCCGCGGGAAGGTGATCTCTCCCAGACGGGTGCGGGCCTCCTCTGAAGAAAAAGCGCGGCGGGCAAGCTCGGCCCGGTCCAGCATCCCATCCCGAAGCACCTGGGGCCCAAAGGCAGTGGAGAGCTCTGCCAAACAGGGGCCATCATAGACCAGGGGGCTGCGGGTGGCCTGGTCGCAGTCCACCACAAGCCAGCCCCTGTCCCGCAGCACCTGGGCCGCTGTGGACTTGCCGGCCCCTGTGGGGCCCGTCAGGCCCAGGATGTGCCGCCCCTTGGGGTTGATCACTTGAAAGGCCGCCGCCCGGATGAGCCGGTTATACACAGCCAGGCCCACCCCGCGCTTTCGCGGCATGGCGGCGTAAGCCTTCACAACCCCCGCCTCGTCCAAGCCGTGGAGGGCTTCAAAAAGCCGGTGGGCCTGGCTGGCGCTGTCATAGCGGCTTCCATAGGCCAGAGCGGGCACTTGCAGAAAGGGGGCATCCTCCTCAAAGCACAGGGCCCAGCCGTCCCCCCGCTGGTTGACGTACTCCACATACTCCTGTGGGGCGGCATCCACAATGACCACCTCCGCTTTGGGGGAGTAGTGCTTATACTTCATGCCAGGGGAAGCGGCCCTCTGCCCCGCCTTCATGCGGTGCAGTACCGCCGGGTCCACCTCCACCTCTCCCAGCACATTCCGCAGCTGGGAGAGCGTGACGCCGCCAGGCCGCAGGAGGCGGGGCACCGGAGTGGCCAAAGTCAGCACGGTGGACTCCACCCCCACGTCGCAGTCGCCGCCGTCTAAAAGGGCGTCCACCCGGCCGGTCAGGTCCTCCTGCACATGGTGGAAGGTGGTGGGGCTGGGCCGGCCGGACAGGTTGGCGGAAGGGGCCGCCAGGGGCACCTCCGCCGCGTCGATGACCGCCCGGGCCGTGGGATGGGAGGGGCAGCGCACCGCCACCGTATCCAGGCCGCCGCTGGTCTCCCGGGGGATGCGGTCCGACTTGGGCAGGATGATGGTAAGCGGGCCGGGCCAGAAGGCGGCGGCCAATTTTTTGGCGCTTTCCGGCACCTCTTGTACCAGGGGCGGCAGTTGGGCCGGGTCGCTGATGTGGACAATCAGAGGGTTATCCGAGGGGCGGCCCTTGGCCCGGTAAATCTTTTTCACGGCTTCTCCGTCCAGAGCGTTGGCAGCCAGGCCGTACACCGTCTCTGTGGGGATGGCTACCAGGCCGCCCCGCCGCAGGATGGCACCGGCTGCCTGGATATCGCCGGGGCAGCGGTCGCTTAAAACTAAGGTCTCCATTTTCATCCCTCCTTATGCCTGCTGGGCCTCTTCCAGCTGGGCGGCCCGGTCCGCTGCGACGAGGCTGTCGATGATCTCATCCAGGGAACCGCCCAGGATTTCCTCCAGCTTATAGAGCGTCAGGCCGATGCGGTGGTCTGTCACCCGGCCCTGGGGAAAGTTATAGGTGCGGATCCGCTCGGAGCGGTCGCCGGAGCCCACCTGGCTGCGGCGCTCCTGGGCCACCTGGGCGTCCGCTTTCTTTCGCTCCTGGTCCAGCAGGCGGGCCCGCAGCACTTTCAGGGCCTTGTCCTTGTTCTTGTACTGGCTGCGCTCATCCTGGCATTCCACCACCATGCCTGTGGGCAGGTGGGTAATCCGAATGGCAGAGGAGGTCTTGTTGATGTGCTGTCCTCCCGCACCGCTGGAGCGAAAGGTGTCAATCTGCAGGTCCTTGGGGTCGATATCCACCTCTACCTCTTCCGCCTCGGGCAAAACGGCCACCGTGGCGGCAGAGGTGTGAATGCGCCCCTGGGTCTCCGTCTCGGGGACTCTTTGTACCCGGTGGACGCCGCTTTCATACTTTAAACGAGAGTAGGCCCCCTCCCCATCAATGAGGAAGCTGACCTCTTTAAAGCCCCCCAGCTCCGTCTCGCTGAGGGAGACAATTTCTGTTTTCCATCCCTTCCCCTCCGCATAGGCCAAGTACATGCGGTACAGGTCATAGGCGAAAAGGGCTGCCTCTTCACCGCCCGTGCCGCCCCGGATCTCCACAATAACATTCTTCTCATCGTTGGGGTCCTTTGGCAGGAGCAAAAGCTTCAGCTCTTCTTCCAAGCGGGAGAGCTCTGCCCCCTTCTCCTTCAACTCCTGCTGGGCCATTTCCCGCAGCTCCCGGTCGGAGGACTCTTCCAGCAGCTCCTTGGCGCCATCGAAATCACGCTGGCACTGCCGCCAAGCCTGATAGGCCTCCACAATAGGGGCAAGTTCCTTGTGCTCCTTCATCAGGGCCGTATAAAGCTTCCGGTCCGCCGCGGTTTGGGGATCGTAGAGTTTCAGATTCAGTTCCTCGAAACGGTTTTCAAACACTTTCAGGTTCTCAAACATATACAACACAGCCTTTCCAATCGTAGTGGGGTTCTAAGCAGGGAAAGGCTGCTACTGCTCCTCTTGGGGACGCAGCACCTTTTTGATATTTTTCTCACATTTCAGGCGGGGAAGCATCACTTCCCGGCCGCAGCCGTTGCAGCGGATCTTAAAATCCATGCCCACCCGCAGCACGGTGAATTCCTGGCTGCCGCAAGGATGGGGCTTTTTCATGCGCAGCACGTCGCCCACACGGACGTCCATGGCACTCACCCTTTCTCCGAAAACAAGTCTGGAAACAAACTGGTTTATTATTATACACCCTCTGGCGGAAATTTGCAAAGAAAACAGCGCCCCAGGAAAAAAGTCCCGAAGCGCTGTTTATTCCTTTTCAGCGGGCTGTCAATCCTGCGGAGTGGCGGCTACCGCGTCCTCCTTGCTGCTCTGGCGGGCACCCGCATTGGCCACGCGCGCCGTGGCAGAAGTGGTGGCCTCTGAGATGGTGACTGAGATGGTGTAATCCCCCGTCACCCAGCAGGAATCCGCCTGCGTGCCTGTCACCGCCACAGTGGCTGGCACCTCCACCGTGCCGGTCTGATCCTGGAAGTTGGTCAAATCCACCAACACGGAGACATTGTCCCCCGTCAGGCGGGCCACCTGGGCCTCTGGCCCCAGCACCGTGACGGAAAGGGCCGTGGTGGCCTGCTCCACTTCCATGTCCGAGGTGGCGTTGACAATCTGCACATTGGCGTTGCTGACCGTGACGGTTTTTTCCGTATAGCCATTCAGGTTCACCGTCACTGTGGCGCTGGCCTGGGCGGAGATCTCGCCCGAGGACCCGATATTCCGCACCCCAGAGGGCAGGGTTATATTGGAAGTAAAGGTGTTGGTCCCGTTCACATCCAGCTGGGCAAAGTCGATGACCGTATCCAGCTGAATCTTATTGATGGAGGAGAGGGTCTCGCTGGACCCCGCTATGGTGATCTGCGACGGCTCAATCTGGATGCGGTCGCTGGAGAAGCCCGTAGGCTGGTGCACCGTGGCGGCCACCAGATCCACCGTCTTCACGGGAATGACGGGAATACTCACATCCACGGACTCCACATTCATAGTCAGGTACATGCCGGAAATGTCCAACAGCTCCTGGCCATTTTCATCGTAGAACGTCAGAGGGCAGGTAAAGCTGGCCTCTTCCCGCAGGGGGTCTTCCACCTGATAGTTCACCGCCACCCGGCTGATGCGGCTGACCGAGGACTCCGGCCCGGAAATGGTCACGTTGTCCGCAGAAAGGATGGGCGTGCCGGCGTAAAAGCCGCTGTCCGAACTGTACTGGATGTTGCTCTCAATCGGCAGGTTCACCTCAAGGGAACGGTCATATTCCACGGTGATCTCCTGAGGGGAGACCCCTGTGATCTCATAGCTTGCCAAGGAGTTGGACTTGACCGCTTGGACCTCCACTGTCATCTTCTGCAGGGTATTGCCCGTTACGGTGGTGGAGGAAGGGTTCAGGGTCACGCTGACCTCAAAATCGCTGGCGGTGAGGGAGGTGGTCAACAGGTTGTTGCCCAGCACCTGCAGGTCCACAGTCTCATCGGACATGTGAAACACCTGCAGGCCCTCCTCTTGGGCCGCGGCGGAATAGCGCACCTCTACGGGAACATTGGAAATGGTGACGCCCCGGTCGGAGCTGCTGGCAGACACCATAAACCAGGAAATCACCGCCACCACAAAGGAAAAAGCCAGCACAAACGTGTTGTGAAAGAAAATTTTGCCGATGGAAAAGCGATGCCGCTTCTCTCCGCCGGGCTCTGCCGGGCGTTTCTTTTGCTCACTCACCCGTCATTCCCCCCTTCTGGCCGTGCCGGACCCAAAGCCCAGCTTGCCCAAAATGCGCTTGCTGCCAGAGGCATCCTCGGGGGATCCGATCAACTCCCGCTCCAGAACCTCCCGCAGGGTGACCCGGTTGTAATTGCGCGTCAGCTTGCCCGCCATGGCAATGGAGATCTGGCCTGTCTCCTCTGAGACCACCACCACCACCGCGTCAGAGTTCTCGCTCATGCCCAGGGCAGCCCGGTGGCGGGTGCCCAGTTCGGCGCTGACATTCTCGTTGCTGGTCAGGGGCAAAATGCAGCCCGCAGCGTAAACCTGCCCCTCCCGGATAATCATGCCGCCATCATGGAGGGGGGCCTTGTTAAAGAAGATATTGGCGATGAGCTGGGCAGAGGGCGCGGCCTCCACCACAGTGCCGGTGGAGACGATCTCCCCCAGCTTGGTCTGGCGCTCAAAGACAATCAGCGCCCCCATGCGCAGCTGCTGCAGGATTTGCGTGGCGTCCACCACGCCCTCGATGGCCTTGCGCGTGGCAGCCTTGCCCTCTTCCTTGTCCTTCACGCCCACCGCGCTGGCCAGGGATTTTGCCACCTTGCTGTGGCCCACCTGCTCCAGGGCCTTGCGGATTTCCGGCTGGAACAGGATAACCACGATGACAATGCCCGAAGAGAGAAACGCCCGCAGGATGGCGTTGAGCATGAGCAAATCAAACTGGCTGGAGATGAGGAACAGCACCACCAGCAGGATGATGCCCTTGATGAGCTGGCCGGCGCGGGTCTCCCGCACCAGCTTGATGGCGCTGTACAGCAGCAATGTAACAATGGCTACATCCAAGGCGTCCTTCAACGTGAAATGGCGGGCCAGGTCCATAATCGTTCCCCAGGCCTGCGAAATATATTCCATGGCGGAAGCCACTGCCGTCACCCCTTTCTTCACAACTTCCATATTACGCGAAAAAGCCGCGGGCCTCTGTTCCCCGCGGCTTTTGCCAGGTACCAACAGTTTACCTTAGTCATTTTAGCATAAAAAAACGGCAAATAAAAGCCTTTTCTCAGATTCTCCAAAATTATTCCCCAGTCCCGTGGGCCCCGTGGGCCCCGTGGGACGCCTTCCGGCCCATGCGGGCCACTTGGACAGCCAGGGCGTCCAAATCCTCCCTTCTGGTAAACGCCGAAAGGGAAACCCGCACCGTGCCCGTCTCCAGGGTGCCGAACTTCTCGTGGGCCAGGGGCGCGCAGTGCAGCCCGCACCGCACGGCGATGCCTGCCTTGGCCAGGCGCTCTCCCACCGCCTCGCTGGATTGACCCCGCACATTGAAGGACAGCACAGGCACAAACCAGGGCGCTTCTGGGGAGGGAGTGTACAGCTCCACATGTTCCATGCGGGCCAGACGGCTGTGCAGGTAGCGCAGCTTTTCCAGCTCCTCCCGGCACAGGCGCTTCGCCCCCCGGCGGCGGACAAACTCCATCCCCGCGGCAAGCCCCAGGATGCCCGGCACATTTAAGGTGCCGGGCTCGTAGCGCTCGGGGGGATCAGCAGGCATCTCCAGGCTGCGGGACTGGGTGCCCGTCCCCCCCTCCACCAGGGTGGCTAGGGGCTCTTCCGGCCGGCGGAGCACCAGCAGGCCCGTGCCCATGGGGCCGTACAGTCCCTTGTGCCCGGCGCAGCACAGGTAGTCGATGCCGCTCTCCTCCAGGCTGATGGGAACCAGCCCCGCCCCCTGGGCGGCGTCCACGCAGACCTTGGCCCCGTACTGGTGGGCCAAAGCGGCAATGCGCTCCACCGGCAGGCGGACGCCGAACACATTGGAGGCCATGGTACACACCACCAGCTTGGTCTTGGGGCCCAGGGCCTTGCGGAAGGCGTCCAGGGTGGCGTCGTTGTCTCCGGGGACGGTCCGGGCCAGGGTGCAGGTAATTCCCCGGGCCTTCAGGGCCTCTAAGGGCCGCATGACGGCGTTGTGCTCCAGGTCCGAGGCCACCACATGGTCCCCCGGCTTCAAGCACCCCTTGAGCACTACGTTCAGCGCCTGGGTGCAGCTGGGCTGGAAGGCCACACACTCCGGCCCCGCCGCCCCAAAAAAGTCCGCCGTCTGCTGCCGCACCCCATACAAAGCCTGCGTGGTGCGAAAGCACATGCCATAGCTGCTGCGGCCCGGGTTGGCGCCCTCCTCCACCATGGCCCGCTGCACCGCCTGGCGGACCCCCTGGGGTTTGGGATAGCTGGTGGCGCTGTTGTCCAAATAGATCATACCAGGTCCTCCTCATGTTCCATGCGCCGCAGGACCCGGACATGGTTTTCCAGCAGAATGCGCTCTGCCGCGTCCGCGCCCTGGGGGACGTAGATGCCGTAACCGCAGCCGGTTTCCTGCGTTTTGGGGATGCGCTCCACATAGCCCCGAATGCCGTGGCGGAACAGCAGCTCCCGGCCCTTCATGGCGTAGGTTACGGAGCTGACCACAAGCAAAGGCTTGCCCATTCGATCACCTCATTTGTCTTGCACGGATTTTTTCACTTATCCCATTCTATGCGGGGGCCCTCTGGCGGTGCACAGCAAAAAGGGCCTCCCCTTTTGGGAAGCCCTTTCCACAGCAGTGGTTCAGTTTTCCAGCAGGCACACGGCAGAAGCGGCCATGCCCTCTCCGCTGCCGGTGAAGCCCAGGCCCTCTTCCGTGGTGGCCTTCACGCTCACCTGGGAGAGGGACACCCCGCAGGCCTTGGCCAGGTTTTCCCGCATCTGGGAGATGAAGGGAGCTAGCTTGGGCCGCTGGGCAATGAGGGTGGCGTCTATGTTGCCGATGGAGAATCCCTTCTCCCCCAGCAGGGCGCAGACCCGCTCCAGCAGCACCAGGCTGTCCGCCCCCTCATAGGCAGGGTCCGTGTCCGGGAACAGCTTGCCGATGTCCCCCAGGGCCGCGGCCCCCAGCAGGGCGTCGGCAATGGCGTGGGCCAGCACGTCCGCGTCGGAGTGGCCCAGCAGCCCCTTCTCAAAGGGCACCTCCACCCCGCCCAGGATGAGCTTGCGCCCCTCCACCAGCTTATGCACATCGTAGCCGCTTCCCACACGCATGGCTTTTTCCCCCTTTCCAAGATAGGCCCGGGCGGCCTGGCGGTCCTCCGGGGTGGTGAGCTTGATGTTTCGATAGTCCCCGGGGGTGAGGCGCACCTGCCCCCCCGCCGCCTCGATGAGCTGGCAGTCATCCGTATAAGAGAGGCCCGCGGCCTGGGCCCTTCGGGCGGCGTAAAGGTACATCTCCCGCTCGAAGGCCTGGGGGGTCTGGATGGCCATGAGCCGCTCCCGGGGCGGGGTGGACTCCACAAAGCCTTCCCCGTCGGACAGCTTGCAGGTGTCCTTGCTGGGCACCGCCGCCGTGGCGGCCCCATAGGCGACGGCGTCCCGGCAGACGGCGCCGGCCAGCTCCGGGGTGACGAAGGGCCGTGCCCCATCGTGGATGAGCAGGTAATTGCGCTCTGGGGAAAGGGCGCTGACGCCGTTTAAGACGGAATCCTGACGCTCCCGGCCCCCGGCTACCACGGTGAAGGGCTTGTCCGTCATGTCCCGCAGCAGGCCTTCCACCCGGGGCCTGTCCTCCTCCCGGCAGACCACGCACAGCTCCCCCACCTCCGGGCAGGCGGCCAGGGCCAGAAAGGAGTACAGCAGCACCGGCCGGCCATTGAGATTCTCCAGCACCTTGGGGATGGCGCCCCCCATGCGGGTGGAATTCCCCGCCGCCACAATCACCGCGCCAAACTGGCCATCCATAGGCTCCAGCCTCCTTTTTCATTTGCTCCCATTATACACGGCCCCCGGCGGGCCGTCAATGGGCGGAGGGCTCCCCCTCCCCCAGCAGCCGGAGGAAGGCCCCTTGGGGCAGGATGGCGGGCCCGCCGTTTTTGCCCGGCAGGGGCTTGTCCCCAGGGGCGGGCACGGCCAGGAAATCTGTTTTTGCCGTGACCTCCTTCTCCACCCGGCCCCCGGCCCGGGCCACCCGGTCCGCGTTTTCCGGGGTGGCCAGACTGCCGGTGAGCACCACCCGCTTTTTGTAGAAGGGATGGCCGGGCACACCGGGATACCGGGGCTTTGGGGGCTTCTTTTTCTCGAACAGGCGCTGGAAGTCCTCCTCTGTGCCCCGGGAAAGGGCCAGGGCCCGCAGCTTCTCATAGCAACCGTAGGTGATGAGACAGTCCGCCAGGGCCCGGTGAGCCCCCTCGTAGGGCACCCCCAGGGCCGCCGCCACGTCCCCCAGCCGGTGGTGGGGCAAATCCGGCAGCAGCTTGCGGGAGATGGCCAGGTGGTCCAGAGTGTCGTTTTTCAGGGGGCAATTCAGGTACTTTTGGAAGGAGTCGTACAGAAACGCCGCGTCAAAGCCCACGTTGTGGCCCAACAGCAGGTCCTCCCCCAAAAAATCCCGCACCAGGGGCAGGGCTTCTATGGGCAGAGGCGCGCCCTCCAGCATCTCGTCGGTGATGCCCGTAAGGCCCTGGATAAAATCGTCCACATAGCCCTCGCGCCACTCCCCATCCCGCAGCACCTGGCGCCAAGGGGGCCGAATCAAAGTGGAGAACTCCCCCACCACCTGCCCGCCCCGCACCCGCAGGGCCGACACCTCGATCAGCCCGCAGCTCTCCGTGGACAGGCCGGTGGTCTCCGTATCCACCACAGTGTAGTCCCGGGGCAGGCAGATACGCCGCTCCCCCTGGCCGGGACGGCTTGGTTTTGCCATCTTCCCCCTCCTTCCGGCAGTTTTCTCTTATTGTACTCCCGACGCCTGTGGAAAGCAAGCGGGCAGGAAAAAGCGCCCCAGGCAAAGCCCAAGGGCGCTATTCATCCCCACCCCCCGCTATCCGGCTGAGGAGTCCATCCGTAGCCCACAGGCTCCCCTGGAAAGCTGAAAGGTTTCCTTCTCCGCAAAACGATGGCGATATTGCGCAACAGTTTCAAACGGGATGAGAAACGGCCCCGCTCTCCCCTGCGCCCAACAGGCAAGGGCCTTAGGCGGGCTCCACCGCCACAGGGCTGTATCCCAGCCTCCGCACCACCTGCTTCAGCTGCTGGTCGCTTACCGGAACCTTGGTGCGCACCAGGGCCGTCTTTTTTGCCAGGTCCACCTTGGCGTAAAATCCCTCTTGGCTGTTAAAGGCATTTTCGACGCGGCGGGCGCAGTTCTGGCAATGCATGCCCTCAATCCGCACCAGCCTGGCATAGCTGTAGTGGGAAGCGTCCCGGTCGGCGGGGCGAACCCGCTTTACCTCGTCGCCCCCCGCCCCACAGCATCCGCTTTTCAGCTTTTTTAAATAGCTGCGCACAGAAAAAACCACAATCATCAGCAACACAAGGCAGATGACCGCCGTTGGAAGGAACCCCTCCATAAAACCCCTCTTTCCCTTTTCAGGATTCAGCCCTCTAGTAGCTTTATCTAATTAGGATACACTAACGAAAGGACAATAAAAAGCGGTTAGAATTTCCTAACCGCTTTCTATTTTAACACACACCACCGGAAATGTCAATCATTGGGAACAGGAAAGAGCGCAACCTGTTTTGCAGGCGGCCCTCCCCTTCTCATATAGCCTGGAAATCAGGCGAGGGCCTTGCCCAAAGCTTGGCAGGCGGCTTCCGCCTCGTCATCTGGGGCCTCGTTGCAGATGACCCCTTCGCTGACCAAGTTGGCGCCATCGCCCCGGCAGGTCTCCTCCCAGGTACGCATCCATTCGCCGTCGCCCCAGCCGTAGGAACCGAACAGGCCGATCTTCTTCCCCGGCAGTTTGGCCTCGCAGGCGGAGAACATGGGCTCGAACTCCGACTCCTCCAACTGCTCTGCCCCCATGGAGGGGCAGCCGAACGCGATGGCGTCGTAGCCGTCCATCTGGTCCGGGCCGAACTCGGCCGCCGTCAGCAGGACAGCCTCTGCCCCAGCCTCCTTGGCTCCGGCGGCCACCATGGCTGCCATGCTCTCCGTGTTGCCTGTACCACTCCAATAGACTACCGCGATTTTGCTCATGGGAATAACTTCCTTTCCATATTTTTCTATTTTCAGGCGGCCACTGTCAGCTGCCACACAGAGCGCCCCTGGGCCCACAACCGGGCATAGACCTTCCGGCACTTCTGGATGCGGGCAAAGCGCTTTTGAGCTTCCAGCTCGTTGCAATAGACCTTCCAGCATCCCGCGCACTTACAGTTTTGGCCCCGGTTCCGGATGAAACCCTCCACATCGCCCAGTGGATAGCCTAGAAACAGGCCGATCTCATGGGGGAAGCCCCCCTGTTCTTCCAACCGCTGGCACAGCCGGGAAAGGGCATCTTCTGCCCGGGTGCTCCCATAGCCGTAGCGGGCCAGAAGCTTCCCCACCCCGGGGCAATCCAGGTCGGCCTGCAGCTGGGAGGGCCTGTAAAGATAGAGCAGCGCCCGGCCCGCCTGACATCGCAAAGGCAGCAGCCGCAGGCCCTTTTGCGCCAGGGAGCGGTCCCACCCAGCGGTTTGAGCCCGCCAATCCGGGTCCTCCAAGGGGAGGCAGAATAAACTGGCAGTTTTTAGGCCCGCCAGGGTGGCGGCGCCCTGCTCGATGAGATACCGCTCCAACACGGCGCTCAGGAGGCGGCGGCCCACTGGCTCAGGGCCGCCCGCAGGGCTGTGGCGCTGCTGGTGTGCACCCGGGCCACAGGGACCTGGTTCCTGCGGGCCTCTTGGGTGACACTGATGACCATTTTGTGGGAAACCGTGCTGATGAACAGGATCAACAAATCGGGACTTCCCAGCTTCCTCTTCAGGGACCCGCTCTCCTTGGTAAAAACCTTGGCCTTGCAGCCGTGCTGGCGGCAGATGTCTTCATACTGGCCGGCCATGCGTTCGTTTCCTCCTACGATGACAACACTCATGGGTTCCTCCTTCTATAAAAACAGGGATGCTCCTCTACTCCGCCCGCTCTGCCGGGGCGCCCCGGGCAGGGCTGCCGCCTTTGCCCCGGCCCCCGCCGCAGGCAGGTCCTCATTTAGGTTAGTTTAAACTAACACACTGGGGAGAAAAAAGCGCTTTTCAGCGCAAGTGGGGTGAACTCTCCTTGAGATTAGTCTTAACTAACTAATCCTATTTTACAGGATTGCCCTCCCCCCGTCAAGAGTTTTTTTCAAATTTTTCCGGCACAGCCCGTTTTTTCAAAAAAACACCCTGCTGGCCGGCCGCTTTCTTGTGTTTAAGGGCGAAAGGTGGTATACTAAAGACAATCCCTTTTGGGGAAATCCGGCAAAGAAACGAGGTCGTTTCCATGAACTGCTATTATATCATCGGCCTGCGGGTGGACCACCGCCACGCCAACGCCCTGAACCTGCAAAAGACCCTCACTGAGTACGGCTGCAACATCAAGCTGCGGGTGGGCCTGCATGAGACCGGCGAGGACTTCTGCTCTGACGACGGGGTCATCATGCTCCAGGCCTGCGGGGACCAGGCCACCATCGACAAGATGGCAGCGGCCTTCAACGCCCTGGAGGGCGTCAGCGCCAAGGTGATGGATTTGAACTGAGGCACCGCACAAAAGCACATCCAGAAGGCCCGCGCCAGAGAGAACGCGCGGGCCTTCTTTGGCACAGGAAAGGAAACTGTATGGACACGCCATTTTCCCAAAAGACCCTGGACTTTCTCTTTGAGAACCGCCTGCACGACAGCAAGGAGTGGTTCTCCCAGCACAAGCCCGACTATCAGGCCCTGGTGCGGGACCCCCTGCGCCAGCTGGTGGTGGACCTGACCCCCACCATGCTGGAGCTGGACCCGGAGTTCATCACCGAGCCAAAGCCCAACAAGACCATCTGCCGCATCCGGCGGGACACCCGCTTTACCAAGGACCCCTCCCTCTTCCGGGACCACATGTGGATCATCTTCAAGCGGGGCGGGCGAATGCACGGCACCGACCATCCTGGGATGTACTTTGAGATCAACCAGGAGGGCTTCTCCTATGGGTGCGGGTTCTACCACGCCTCCACCGCCTACATGAACAATCTGCGCAGCCGCATCCTGGCCGGGGACCCGGCTTTTGACGCGGCCCAGCAGGCCTATTTGGGGCAAACCATCTTCCACATGGAGGGGGATTGCTTCAAGCGGCCCCGGTATGGGGCCCGGGCCCCCGAAGAACAGCTTTGGCTGGAGCGGCGGAACATCAGCTTTGAGGCGGACAGCCACGACTTTCCCCTGCTGTTCTCCCAAGAGCTGCCCCACCGGCTGGCCCAGGACCTGCGGCTGCTGTTCCCCGTGTACCGCTTTCTGGAGAGCGTGGCGGAGGAGACCTTGCGCCAGGAGACGGAACGGGAACTGAGGCAGAGGTAAAACGAAAAAGGACACCGAAGCCCGAGCGCTCAGGTGTCCTTTTTTAGTAGGGGCCGTCCATTCGACGCACCGCCTTTCGCTTTACTTTTGAAGAAAGCCGCTCAGCACAGGGGTATCATCCCTTCACATCACAAAGGAAAAACCGGTTTTTATTATCTAAATTATACCATTTTGAAAAGAATTCGTAAACATTTCTCCATGAAATTACAAAGTTTTCCGTGTTAAATTTTGTTTACAAATGGTAACAAAAGTGCCCCCCGGCTGCTGCCGGAGGGCACGAAACTTTATTGTGTGAGATCAGGTGCGGGCGCGGAACTCTTCCAGGTCCACCACTTGGCCCCCGTGCAGACGGCTCTCCTCCGCCGCCAGGGCGATGAAGTGGCTCTCCATGCTGTGCTCTAGGGTGGTGGTGCGGTCGTTGGGCTGAGAGCCTGTGAGGAGCATCTCCAAAAAGTCCTTCACGATGCCGCTGTCGCCGCCGCCGTGGCCCTTCAAATCGCTGGAGAGCTTTCCCACGTCGATGGTTTCCTCCCCCTTGCCGAACTCCCGCACCCGGATGAGGTTGGACTTCATGTCCGCCTCGATCTCCCCCTTGGTGCCCATGGCCTTGAAAGTCCGGTAGCAGTCCTCAGTGAAGGCGCACATGGTGAAGCTGATGGTGGAGCCATCCTCCATGAGCAGATTGGTCTGCTGGTGGTCCACCACGTCGTTGTCGCAATGGTAGACGCACCGGCCGTAGGGGCCCTCCCGCAGGGCCTGATAGGTGCTCTCCTGGGTGGCCTCTAAGCTGAGCACCCCGGCCAGCCAGCTGGTGCCCTGCAAACAGCCCGTTTTGGGGCTGGTGACGTAGATCTTCTCCGCGTCGAAGGGGCAGGTCTCCTTGGCCTTGCAGCCGTCCAGGCAGCGCAGGGACGCCCCCTCCGGGGCGCGTTCCGGCCGGAACAGGGTGTTGCTGCCGATGGAGGACACGGACTTGCACGGCTTGCCCACCAGCCAGGTGAGGATGTCCATATCGTGGCAGGACTTTTGCAGAATCATGGGGCTGGTCTGCTGGGAGTTGCGCCAGTTGCCCCGCACGAAGGAGTGGGCCTGGTGCCAATAGCCCACGTTCTCGTTGGCGCAGATGGAGACCACGTCCCCGATGCGGCCGCTGGCGATCAGGTCCTTCAGGGTGTTGTAGAACACGGTGTACCGCAGCACATGACAGACCACCACCTTGCCCGGGCACTCCTCAGAGACCTCTAAGATCTCCTTGCACTTGGCAAGCTCCGGGGAGATGGGCTTTTCCAGCAGGACGTTGTAGCCCTTTCGCAGGGCGGGGATAGCGTGGCCCACATGCTGCCGGTCCATGGTGGAGACCACCATCACGTCGGCCAGTTTGGGATTTTCCAGCATCTCTTCAGCGCTGGAAAAGCAGTTCTCCTCCGGGATATCGTAGAGCCTGCGGGCCTTTTCCACCTTGCGGGGGTCCAGGTCTGCCACGGCCACCACTTTCATCTGGCCGGGGAACAGCTGTTGCATGGAGGCGTAGGTGCTGCCCCGGTCGCCGAACCCGGCGATAGCGAAGGTTATGGGTGCGTTCATAGGAGACTTCCTCTCTTCATTCGATTTTCTTCTGTCCATTCTATTCCAAGGAAATGAGCGGGAAAGCGCGTGGCCGCGCAGGACAAGCCGCCTTCTTGCGTTCCGCAAGGGCGGAAGTTCTGCGCGGCCACGCGCCTTTAAACCACTACGCAGGGCATTACGCTGTCTCGATGGAGGCGGCCTTCTGCAGCTTCAGCATCTCTACGGCGTCTTCCCGCATTTTGTATTTCAAAATCTTGCCCGCGGCGTTCATGGGGAACTCTTTGACAAAGGTGACGTACCGGGGCACCTTGTGCTTGGCCATGTGGTCCCGCACATAGGTCTTGATCTCCTCTTCCGAAGAGGTCTCCCCCTCCTTCAGGATGACCACGGCCATGATCTCCTCGCCGTACTGCTCGTCGGGCACGCCGATGACCTGCACGTCCCGGACCTTGGGATGGGTGTAGATGAAGTCCTCGATCTCCTTGGGGTAGATGTTCTCGCCGCCCCGGATAATCATGTCCTTGATGCGGCCGGTGATCTTGAAGTTACCCTCGGGGGTGCGGCGGGCCAAGTCGCCGGTGTGGAGCCAGCCGTCCTGGTCGATGGCGGCGGCGGTGGCCTCAGGCATCTTGTAGTAGCCCTTCATGATGTTGTAGCCCCGGGCACAGAACTCGCCGTCCACCTCGTCGGGCAGGTCCTCGCCGGTCTCCGGGTCCACGATCTTGCACTCCACGCCGAACATGGCGCCGCCCACGGTGTTGACCCGCACATCCAAAGAGTCAGTGGTCTTGGACATGGTGCAGCCAGGGGAGGCTTCCGTCTGGCCATAGGTAATGCAGATCTCCGGCATGTGCATCTTCTCCACCACGTCCTGCATCACCTTCACCGGGCAGGGAGACCCAGCCATGATGCCCGTGCGCATGTGGGAGAAGTCGGTCTTTTCAAAATCCGGGTGTTCCAGCATGGCGATGAACATGGTGGGCACCCCGTGGAAAGCGGTGATCTTTTCCTGGTTGATGCAGTGCAGGCCCTTCCGGGGGGAGAACGCGGTGATGGGACACATGGTGGTGCCGTGGGTCATGGCGGCGGTCATGGCCAGCACCATGCCGAAGCAGTGGAACATGGGCACCTGGATCATCAGCTTGTCGGCGGTGGAGAGGTCCATGCAGTCGCCGATGGCCTTGCCGTTGTTCACCACGTTGTAGTGGGTGAGCATGACCCCCTTGGGGAAGCCCGTGGTGCCGGAGGTGTACTGCATGTTGCACACGTCGTCCCGGCGGATCTGGCGGCGGCGGTTCTCCACCTCTGTGGGGGGCACGGAGTCGCCCAGGCCCATGGCGTGCTCCCAGGTGTAGCAGCCCTTCTGGCGGCTGTCGATGGTGATGACATTGCGCAGCACCGGCAGCCGCTTGGAGTGGAGCTTGCCGGGCAGGCTGTCCTGGAGCTCGGGGCACAGCTCTTGGATGATGCCCACATAGTCCGAATCCTTGAAGCCGTCGATCATCACCAGGGTGTGGGTGTCGGACTGGCGCAGCAGGTACTCGGCCTCGTGGATCTTATAGGCGGTGTTCACCGTCACCAGCACCGCGCCGATTTTGGTGGTGGCCCAGAAGGTGATGTACCACTGGGGCACGTTGGTGGCCCAAATAGCCACATGGTCCCCCTTCTTCACCCCCATGGCGATGAGGGCCCGGGCAAACTGGTCCACGTCGTCCCGGAACTCCGAATAGGTGCGGGTGTAATCCAGCTCGGTGTACTTAAAGCAGGGCTGGTCGGGGAACTCCTTGACCATGCGGTCCAGCACATCGGGGAAGGTGGCGTCGATGAGGGTCTCCTTGGGCCAGACATACTTGCCTGTATGGCTGTGATTGTCCTGCAGCTCCCCTTCCTTCATGGAGAGGGTGGCGAAATAGTCGTGCATATAGTTGGCAAACTGGGGGAACACCACGCCGGCGTCGGAGAGCTCCTGGGCCCAGCGCTTCACCCATTCCAGGGAGATGTACCCGTCATAGCCGATATCCACCAGGGCGTCCAGCATCTGGGGGATGGGCAGGTCGCCCTCGCCCATCATGCGGTACTGGGGACGGCCTTCCACCATAACGCTGTCCTTGACATGGACATATTTGATAAGGCTGCCCAAATGGGCCACGGTCTCTTTGGGGGACTCCCCGGCGTAGCGGTAGGGGTGGTGCATGTCCCACAGGGCCGCCACAGAGGGCATGTTCACCTTATCCAGCAGGGCGCGCAGGCGCTTGGTGTCGGCGTACACGCCGTTGGTCTCCACCAGCAGGCACACGCCGAAGCCCTGGGCGATGGTGCCCAGCAGCTTTAGCGCCTCTGCCACAAAGGCGTCATCCACCTCTCCCTCGGGCTGGGGGTAGCGGTCGCCCAGCACCCGGATGTAGGGGGTGCCCAGCTTCTTGGCCAGCACGATGTACTGGGTGATCTCGGAGATATTCTTATCAAAGTCCTCTTTATATTTCAGGCCGCAGCCAGAGGCCAGGCAGGGGATCTCCAGTCCTAGGGACCGCAGCTTTTCTAAAGTCTTAGGCAGTCGCTCGTCCGTAAAGGGGCGGGCGTTAACAGCGAAAATGTCCTCTCCCAGGCCGCGGATCTCAATGCCGCCAAAGCCCAGGTCTTTCGCCATGGAGTAGATGTCCACCCAGGAGTAATCTGGGCAGGCCAGAGTTGAAAAACTGATCTTCATGGAGAATCCACCTCTTCTTTTTTAGTGTATACCTGCCTATTATAGTACGAACCCCCTGCGCTAGGCAAGGGGTCCGGTGCAATTTTCTTCGCTTATTCCTGCATTTTTCTGCAAAAAGGCCTTATTTCCGGTGGGTGCGTCCGATGTCCTTACGGTACATAGCGCCCTCGAAGGAGATGGCCTCCACCCCGGCGTAAGCCCGGGAAAGGGCCTGTTCCAGGGTGTCTCCCAGGGCGGTGACGCCCAGCACCCGGCCGCCGTTTGTCAGGAACTTGCCGTCCTCCAGCTTGGTGCCGGCGTGGTACACGGTGACGCCTTCGGCCTGGCCGTTTGCATCCAGCCCGTGGATCTCAATGCCCTTGGGGTAGCTGCCGGGGTAGCCGCCGCTGGCCATCACCACGCAGGCGCAGGCCCGCTCATCCCACTGAATATCCACTTCCGCCAGGCGCTCCTGGGCCACGGCCTGGACAATCTGGGCGAAATCCGTCTTCAAGCGGGGCAGCACCACCTGGGTTTCCGGGTCGCCGAAACGGGAGTTGTACTCGATGACCTTGGGGCCTTCCGGGGTGAGCATCAGGCCAAAGTACAGGCAGCCCTTAAAGGGGCGTCCCTCGGCGCTCATGGCCTGCACGGTGGGCAGGAAGATGGTCTCCATGCACTGCTGGGCCACTTCATCGGTGTAGAAGGGGTTGGGGCTGATGGTACCCATGCCGCCGGTATTGGGGCCCTTGTCCCCGTCGTAGGCGCGCTTGTGGTCCATGGAGGACACCATGGGCTTGAGGGTCTTGCCGTCGGTGAAGGCCAGCACGGACACCTCCGGGCCGGTGAGGAATTCCTCCACCACTACATGGGCGCCGCTTTCCCCGAAAATCTTGTCCTCCATGATGGAGTGCAGGGCAGCCTTGGCCTCCTCCTCATTCTGGGCGATGATGACCCCCTTGCCCAGGGCCAGGCCGTCGGCCTTGATAACAGCAGGGTACTTTCCCTGAGCTCTGATGTACTCCAGGGCGGCGGCGGGGTCGGCAAAGACCTCATACCCCGCGGTGGGGATGCGGTACTTCTTCATCAGGTTTTTGGAAAACACCTTGCTGGCCTCGATCTGGGCGGCGGCGGCGTTGGGCCCAAAGCAGGGGATGCCCGCGGCCTCGATAAAGTCCACCATGCCCGCGGCCAGAGGGTCGTCCGGGGCCACGAACACCAAATCCACCTGTTTCTCCTTAGCCAGGGCCAGCATGCCCTCCTTGTCCATGGCGTTCACGGGAAGGCACTCCGCATCCCGGCTGATGCCCCCGTTGCCCGGGGCGCAGTACAGGGCCTCTACCAGGGGGCTCTCCTTCAGCTTGCGGACGATAGCGTGCTCCCGCCCGCCGCTGCCGATCACTAATATCTTCATTGGGTCTCATCCTTTCTCCATTACAACAGATGCCACACAGCCGTCAAGGTGGGGCAGGCAAAGTCCGCGCCCCCGTCCTTCCCGTGAACCTGAATGGTGCGCCAGCCAGCGGCCTTGGCGCCGGCCAGCTCCTGGGAATCGCCGCTGACCAGCCAAATCATGCCGGGAAAATGGGCGGCAAGCTCCGCCCGGCGGTACAAGCCCTCCCCGTGGTTTCCTGCCAGCTCCACCCGGCCGGAAACCACCCGGCCAGGGAAGAAGCGCTCCAGGTGCAGCTTGGGCAGCAGCTCTGTCAGGCGGGGGAAGCTCTCCGCCAGCATGTAGTTCTGATAGCCCTTATAGGCGCACAGGGCCAAGGTGGCGGCAGCGTCGGGATAGACACGGTACTGGCCGGGGTCCAACGGGTTGGGAGACGGGGCGCCGGGCTCCGCCAAGGTGCCCAGGAACCCCCAAAAAATCGCCTTGCGCATGGGCTTCGCCCCCTTCCTCCTGTAGGCTCAGTGGTGGAACAGCCGGATGCCCGTGAAGGCCATAGCGATGCCGTACTTATCGCAGGTCTCGATGACGTTGTCGTCCCGGATGGAGCCGCCGGGCTGGGCGATGAACTCCACGCCGGACTTGTGGGCCCGCTCGATGTTGTCCCCAAAGGGGAAGAAGGCATCACTGCCCAGGGCCACGCCGGTCATGCCGGAGAGCCACTCCCGGCGCTCCTCCCGGGTGAACTCCTCGGGTTTCTGGGTGAAGAACTGCTGCCAGGCGCCGTCCCGGAGCACATCCATGCACTCGTCGCCGATGTAGACGTCGATCGTGTTGTCCCGGTCAGCCCGGCGGATGCCCGGCTTAAAGGGCAGGTTCAGCACTTTGGGGCACTGGCGCAGGTACCAGTTGTCGGCCTTGTTGCCCGCCAGGCGGGTGCAGTGGACGCGGCTCTGCTGGCCGGCCCCCACGCCGATGGCTTGGCCGTTTTTCACATAGCACACAGAGTTGGACTGGGTGTACTTCAGGGTGATGAGAGAGACAATCAAATCCCGCTTGGCCTCGGGGGTGAGAGTCTTGTTCTGGGTGGGCAGGTTTTGCAGCAGGCTTTCGTCGATTTTCAGCTCATTGCGGCCCTGCTCGAAGGTGACGCCGAACACGTCCTTGTGCTCGATGGGGGCGGGCTTGTACTCGGGGTCAATCTGCACCACATTGTAGCCGCCCTTGCGCTTCTCCTTCAGGATGGCCAGGGCCTCGTCGGTGTAGCCGGGGGCGATGACGCCGTCGGACACCTCCCGCTTTAAGAGCAGGGCAGTCTCCTTGTCGCACACGTCGGAGAGGGCGGCCCAGTCCCCGTAGGAGGACATGCGGTCGGCGCCCCGGGCGGCGGCGTAGGCGGAAGCTAAGGGGGAGAGCTCCAGATCGTCCACAAAGTAGATTCTCTTTAAGGTATCGGACAGGGGCACATACACCGCCGCCCCCGCGGGACTGACGTGCTTAAAGCTGGCGGCGGCGGGCAGGCCGGTGGCCTCTTTCAGCTCCTTCACCAGCTGCCAGCTGTTCAACGCGTCCAGAAAGTTGATATACCCGGGCTTGCCGTTCAAAACGGTGACGGGCAGCTCCGCGCCATCCTTCATAAAGATGCGGGAGGGCTTTTGATTGGGGTTGCAGCCGTACTTCAGGGCCAATTCGTTTGCCATGTTCCTCTCATCCTTTCCGAAAAATCACTGGTTCTTATTGACGATGCGGGTCTCCGCTTTACCGGTCTCCAGGTTGATAAAGCGGGTGAACAGAGAGACCTTGTTGTCTTCGTTTAAGTTCTCCCACAGGCTGGCGGTGAAGGCGTCGATATCCCCTTCGATGGAGACAGGGGTGGGCTCCCCTTCGTAGGAGGGGATGGGGTCGCCGTCCTGCTTATAGGTGTGGATAAAGTGGCCCAGGCCCGGCTGGCCCGGGTACTCGAAGGTCTGGCGCAGGCAGCCGGTACCGGCCTCGTCGGCGGCCTTGAGGATAGACAGCTTATAGCTGCCGTCGGGGCTTAAAAGCCCGGAGATGCGGGGGGTCCAGTTGGGGCCGTCGGGCTCGAATTCCCGGGTGCGCAGGGCCTGCTCGAAGGGGAGGCCCTTTTCCAGAAAGTCCCGGATGGTGTCGGTCTGGTCGCCGTTGGTGATGATAAGCCCCCGGCCCATCTGCCGCACCGGGTGGTAGATGATGAGGCTGGGGTCCTCCATTTTGGCGGGGTCGGCGGCTTCGGTGCGGATGCCGTCGGGCTCCTCCACAAAGACGCGGTTGCGGCTGTTGACGCTGCGGCCCATGATGAAGTAGGCGATGACGGCGTTTTTCCCATCGGCGCTCTGGCCGATGACGATGCCCCGGCCGGGGTAGCTGTTGCCCGCCAGGTCCTGCTTGATATCCACTGGTTTCATGGTGATGCTCCTCTCTAAAAATGAGCTGTTTCTTCCGAAATGTGCAACGCTGAAGGCGCGCGGGTGGTCCCGCAGAACAGGCCTCCTTCTTGCCTGCGGCAAGGGCGGGTCCCTCCACACAAGTTGGGTAGAGACAAGTAAAAGTTTTGCCAGCTTTTTCAAAAGCTGTGGGGGTGCGGGGGCAAAGCCCCTGCGGCCTTTTTCGCATCAGCAAGCGCAGGAAAGATACGAAAAACATCCCAGTGGGATGTTTTTCTAAGAGTCTCCGCTTCCGCTCCGGTCGGTCCTGGACGCGTGCCACTGGCACGCAGGACCCCTCGCCGGGGGCGCTGGTGCCCAGTGGGCACCGTTCAGCGCCGACCGAGCCGGCAGGCGAGACTTCTTAACGCCGTCCTCGACGGCGGGAGACTATCTCCTATCCTGCCTGAGATCTCCCCAAAGCGTGTGAAACGAGCGGCGGGGGATCTCAACCGCCTGCCTCCGCAACCGGGCCTCGCCCTATCGCCCGTTGGGCGCATGCGGGCGCCGCCCTGCCTTTCTTTTTACGGCTGCGCCGGTTTAAGGACAAGGTCGTGGGATTTCATCCCACACCCTGACAAACTTTTTGAAAAAAGTTTGATCAAAAACTTTACTTGTCTCTCTTATTCCGCGATGTGCACCACGCCGTCCTCCACGGACAGCTTGCCCTGGCAGAACAGGGACACCGCCTGGGGCAGCAAAATCCACTCGGCTTCCTCCATCACCCGGCGCTGGAGGATCTCCGGGGTGTCCCCCTCCTTTACCTCCACCGCCTTTTGCAGGATGATGGGCCCGCCGTCGCAGACCTCGTTGACAAAGTGGACCGTGGCCCCGGTGACCTTGACCCCGCGGGCCAAGGCTGCCTCGTGGACATGGAGCCCATAATAGCCCTTGCCCCCAAAGGCGGGCAGCAGGGCCGGATGCACGTTGATAATGCGGTTGCGGAAGGCCTCCACAAAGTTGTCCCCGGTGATGGTGAGAAAGCCCGCCAGCACCACCAAATCCACCTGGCGCTCCTTCAGGGCGTCGATGAGGGCCTGGCTGTAGGCGTCCACGTCCGGGTAATCCTTCCGCCGCAGGGTGACGGCCTCGATGCCGGCCTTTTTCGCCCGCTCCAGGGCGTAGGCGTCCGGGCGGCTGGCGATGACCACCCGCAGCCGGCCGTTTTTGATCTGTCCGGCAGCTTGGGCGTCGATGAGCTTCTGCAGGTTGGTGCCCCCGCCGGACACCAGCACGCCGATGTTCAGCACAGCACGACCCCCTCGTCCCCTTCCACCACTTCGCCCAGGAGGACGGCTTCCTCCCCGGCGGCGGCAAAGGCGTCCAGGGCGGACTGGGCGGTCTCTTTGGAGACGGCCACGCACAGCCCAATGCCCATGTTGAAGGTGTTGAACATGTCCCGCTCCGGGATATCCCCGGCCTTCTGGATGAGCTGGAAGATGGGCAGCACCGGCACCTTAGCCTTTTCCACTTTGGCGGTGAGGCCCGGCTTCATCATGCGGGGGATGTTCTCGTAGAACCCGCCGCCGGTGATGTGGGAGACCGCCTTGATATCCGCAGCTTCCATGGCCGCCAGCAGGGGCTTGACGTAAATGCGGGTAGGGGTGAGCAGGGTCTCCCCCAGGGTGGCGCCCAACTCGTCGTAGTAGGTGTTTACAATGGCCTGGTCCTGGGCGAACATTTTGGCCACAGAGGCGGTCAAGTTCATGGCGGCTCCCACCAGGCCGTCACCGCCCACGTTAGGCATATCCATGGCGCCGATGCCAAAGACCTTGCGCACCAAGGAGAACCCGTTGGAGTGCACGCCGGAGGACTTCACACCCAACAGCACGTCCCCGGCCTGCAGGTGGGAGCCGTCCACAATCTTCTTCTTGTCCACAATGCCCACGGTGAAGCCCGCCAGATCGTAATCGTCGGGAGCCATCATGCCGGGGTGTTCGGCGGTCTCCCCGCCGATGAGGGCGCAGCCGGACTGAACGCAGCCTTCCGCCACGCCGGCTACGATCTGGGCGATCTTCTCCGGAAAGTTCTTCCCACAGGCGATGTAGTCCAAAAAGAACAGGGGCTTAGCGCCGCAGCACACCACGTCGTTGACGCACATGGCCACGGCGTCGATACCGATGGTGTCGTGCTTATCCAGCAGCATGGCGATTTTCAGCTTGGTGCCCACACCGTCGGTGCCGGAGACCAGCACCGGCTCCTCCATGCCGGAAAGGTCCGGAGCGAACAGGCCGCCGAACCCGCCGATGCCGGAGACCACGCCGGGAATGACCGTGCGCTTGACGTGCTGCTTCATCAGCTCTACCGATTGATACCCGGCGGTCACGTCCACGCCCGCGGCTTTATAGCTGTCGCTGTAACTGTTCAGATGGCCGGTTTCCGATGCGGCCAGCTTGTTTTCCTCGGTCATAGGGAAAATCCTCCTTCTCTTTTGTCGGAAAGGCGCCTTACAGGGCCCAGTTCCCGTTGGTGAATACCGGCACGGCGCGGCCGTCCCGGGTGTAGCCGGTGATGTTCAGTGTCTCACAGCCGATCATAAAATCCACATGGATGATAGAATCGTTGATGCCCTTGGCTTTCAGCTCCTCACCGCTCATGGTGTCAAAACCGGGGATAACCTCATTAAAGCCGCGGCCCAGGGCCACATGGCAGGCGGCGTTTTCATCAAACAGGGTGTTGTAATACAGAATGCCCTGCTGGGAGATGGGGGACTCCACCGGCACCAAAGCCAGCTCGCCCAGCATGGCGGCGCCTTCGTCCATGGCCACCATGCGCTCTAACAGGGCCTGGCCCTGCTCCGCCTGGCAGGAGACCACCCGCCCGTTTGCAAAAGTGATGGAGAACTTGTCGATCAGGTTGCCCTGGTAGGACAGGGGCAAAGTGGACACCAGCGTCCCCTCGCAGCGGCCCCGCATGGGGGAGGTGAACACCTCTTCCGTGGGCATGTTGGGGTCAAAGAAGGTGCCGTCGGGCAGCGTGTCCCCGCCGCCGTGCCACTGCGCCCCTGGGATGAGCCAGCACGTAAAGTCCGTGCCGTTGGGCGCCTGGTAGTGGAGGTAGTCCAAATCCAGGGCGTTGAGCTTCTCGCAGTGAGATTTCAGCTTGGCGTCGTGGGCTTCCCACTCTGCCATGGGGTCGTTGTCCTCGGTGACGCGCACGGTCTCCAAAATGGCCTGCCACAGCTTCTCCACCGCGGCGCTGGTGCGCTCCCCGGGGAAGACCTTCTTGGCCCATTTTTTGGAGGGCACCGCGATGATGCACCACTGGTACTTGTTATCCAGGGCGTCGTGATAGGACTTGAGGGCCATGCCCCGGGCGGCGCCGGACTTCTGCATTTTCTCCACGTTGACGCCCTTGAGGCCGTCCGGGTCCGCGGAGGAAATGTGGATCATAGCGGGCAGGGTGTCCACATAATGCTGCATGCGGGCCTTTTCCCACTCTGCCACCTGGGAGAGCTGGGAAAGGCTCTCATGGCGGTACTTCAGCTTGGTGCAGGCCTGGTCCTCCCAGCGCAGCTCCACCCACTTGGCGCCGGCCCGGTAGGCCTCCTCAGCCACCATCTGGGCGAACTCGTGCTGTTCTACCTGGGCGTAGATGACACAGCCCTGGCCCTTCTTTACATTGGCCCCCCGGCGCACAGCCAGCTGGGCGTATTTGCGCAGGACCGTTTTTTTCATAAGCGTTCCCCTTTCCCGCCCCGCAGAGAAAGGGGGCGAATCCAAAGCATGTGCAGTGCCGCTTTACAGGGCGGCCACTTTCTCCTGCAGGGCGGCGTTTTTCTTGGCCACGCCCTGGGCCATTTCCTCTTTCATCTGGGCCAGCTGGGCCGCCAGCCCCTCGTCGGAGAGGGCCAGCATCTGGCAGGCCAGGATGGCGGCGTTGTCGGCCCCGTCGATGGCCACGGTGGCCACGGGAATGCCCGAGGGCATCTGCACGGTGGCAAGCAAAGCGTCCAGGCCATCCAGCGTGGAGGACTTCACCGGAATGCCGATTACCGGCAAGGTGGTATGGGCCGCCAGCACACCGGCCAGGTGGGCCGCTTTCCCCGCCGCGGCAATGATGACGCCAAAGCCGTTATCCCTGGCGGTTTTAGAGAACTCCGCCGCCGCGTCCGGCGTCCGGTGGGCAGACATGACCCGCACTTCCACCGGGATGCCAAAGCCCTTCAGCCGCTTGACGGCCGGGGCCACGGTGGGGAAGTCGCTGTCGCTGCCCATAATGACTGCTACCTTTTTGCTCATTCGTGAACTCATCCTTTCCAAAAACAAACGGGCCCCACTGCTCCGTGGTGCCATTCAGGAAAAGTATACACTGAATTTACAAAAAGCGCAAGGTTTCCACCCCCATCCCCTGAAAAAAGAAAAGGGCAGGCCCATGGCCTGTCCTCTCTTTTTGGCCCCTTATCCCAGGGGCAGCAGGGGCGCTTCCTCCTCCGGGGCGGGTTTTTCCTCTCCAAACCCCGGCAGCGGGGTGATTGGAAGGGGCTCTGGCGTGGGGGCATCCGGCCCCGGCAGCATAATGCCGGGATCTATTCTGATCTCCCCCTCCCCCACCGGGCCCTTCTGCCCCGCCGCCGGGCCGGCGCCCAGGCACAGGGGCAGGGCAAAGGCGGCGGCGCACAGCAGGACTCCCTTCCAGGCGGCACCTTTCTTTTTCACTGCACTCCCCTCCTAATTCCCGGCGCAAAGCGCGCCCATTCTCTTACAGTTTTTAGTATAGCACTAAAACTGAGCGCGATGTTTCTCTTTGAGAACGCCGGTCCAAAAAAAGAAAAGGGGAGGCGCCCGAGCGCTCTCCCCCTTCTGACAGGATTCCTCTTTTTACCCTTTTTCTGCTGGGGGGACATCGGTCATCAGCTCCTTGACAGAGGTGGCAAGGCCCGCCAGGCTCTGGATATTGGAGGGAATGATGATCTTTGTGGCTTTGCCATCGGCGGCCTTCTCAAAGGCCTCCAGGCTCTTGATGGCAATGACCCCATCCGAGGGGTTGGCTTCGTTCATCAGCTTGATGGCGTCGGCCACAGCCTTCTGCACGGTGAGCACCGCCTCAGCCTCGCCCTGAGCCTCTCGGATCTTGGTCTCCTTGATGGCCTCCGCCTTCAGCACGGCGGACTCCTTCTGGCCCTCGGCGATGAGGATGGCGCTGCGCTTTTCACCCTCGGCGTCCAGGATTTTGGCCCGGCGCTCCCGCTCGGCCTTCATCTGCTTCTCCATGGAGTCCTGGATCTCCTTGGGAGGCACAATATTCTTCAGCTCCACCCGGTTGACCTTGATGCCCCAGGCGTCGGTGGCCTCGTCCAGCACCACCCGGATTTTGGAGTTGATTACGTCCCGGGAGGTAAGGGTGTGGTCCAGCTCCATCTCGCCGATGATGTTCCGCAGGGTGGTGGCGGTCAAATTCTCAATGGCGGAAATGGGGTTCTCCACGCCGTAGGCATAGAGCTTGGGGTCTGTGATCTGGAAATAGACCACTGTGTCGATCTGCATGGTGACATTGTCCTTGGTGATGACCGGCTGGGGCGGGAAGTCGATGACCTGCTCCTTCAGGCTGACCTTTTTGGCGATCCGGTCCAAAAACGGGATCTTCACATGCAGGCCGGTGCCCCAGCTGGCATGGAAGGCGCCCAGGCGCTCCACCACAAAGGCGTGAGCCTGGGGGACGATCTTAATGTTGGCCACGATGACGGCCAGCACGAACACGATGAGCACCACCACAATAAACAGGGTGCCAAACACAGCGGGATCAAACATGTTTTACCTCTCCTTCTCCTCTTGGGCGGGGGCGGCCTCCGGCGTGACCAGCAGCTTGACCCCCTCGATGGCGTGGACCCGTACCCGGGTGCCGGCGGGGATTTTCCCCTCGGGCTGCACGGAACGGGCGGACCAGCTGTTCCCCATCACAGAGACGCGGCCCGTAGCCCGCACATTGTCAACATCTTGGGTAACCAGGCCCGCGGCCCCCACCACCCGGTCTGCGTTGGTGCGCTCCCGGCGGCGGTTCAGCAGCCGCTTAGAAAGGGGCCGGGTCAGGGCCAGGGCGATGGCGGACACCGCCAGGAACACCGCCGCCTGCAGCCACAGCTGGCCGCCCAGCAGGCTGACGATGAGGGCAGCCAGGCCCCCCGGCACAAACCACACCGAGACAAGGCTTGGCACAGCAGCCTCCACCACAGCGGCCAGGATCATAACGCCCAGCCAAAAAATGCCCATCGTGTTCATCCAAGAGCCCCCTTTCCCGGCCCCGCCCACTCCCTCGGCCATACATGCGGGGCTTTGGCTTTACTATACACGAACTCGGGCAAAAAAGCAAGGGATGGCCCGGGGGATTTCGAGGAATTTTACCAATTTTTGCCAAAAGTTTTTCCCTCCAGTCCCCGGTGCCCTGCCCGCAGTGGGAAAACCGCTTAGACCCGCAGGCCCAGGAAAGTGAGGTTTACCTCGCCATTGGAAGCGGACAGTGAGCCGGAGTAGGTCAGGGAGAAAGTGGTGGCGCTGGGCGCCTGAATGATGAAATGGGCCGACCCCACCGCGCTGGACCCGTTGGCTGTGGTGGCGAAGTAAATCCCTTCATTTAGGTGGGGAGTCCCATTGTAGCTGGGGGTTATTTGGATATAGCCCGGTTGCACCAGGGTGGCGGAGACCTTGCAGCTGACCAAGTACCGGCCCGCTGCCAGGGCGACAGCCTGGCTGCCCGCCTGGGCGATGGCCCCTGTGGGGTCTGTTGCGCCGGGGAAAAGGTCCACAGGCTGCCCCGGTGTGAACTGGGCCTGATAATTAAAAAAAGAGGCGGCGCTGTCCGCCGGGACCGTTCCCGTGGCCCCTGTGGGGCCTACGGGTCCGGCGGCCCCCGGCGCTCCCGTTGCCCCCGTAGGACCAACAGGGCCGGGTACCCCAGTGGGGCCTGTGGGCCCGCGCTCTCCTGCGGGGCCAGGCTCCCCAGCGGGCCCCGTAGCCCCGGAAGGGCCCTGCGGGCCGGTGATGCCGGTGGGGCCTTGCGGGCCTGTGGACCCGGTGGGGCCCGCAGGGCCTCGCTCTCCCGCGGGGCCGGGGGGACCTTGGGCTCCCGTGGGGCCGGGGGGACCAGGGCAACAGCACCGCCCATAGTAATAGATGTGGTCGCTCATAGGCACACTCCCCTTTCCCCCTCAGTATATGGGCGGCAGGGCTGGGAAGTGACAAAAAAACAGCCCTCCCAAGGGAAGGCTGCTTCTGTCTGAACTTTTCCGGGCTTATTCGATATTCTCCCCCAGGGTGCCCTGGCTCTGGGCGGTGAGGTAGGCGTTGATAAAGCCGTCCAGGTCGCCGTCCATCACAGCGTTGACATTGCCCGTCTCATACCCGGTGCGGTGGTCCTTGACCATGGTGTAGGGCATGAACACATAGGAGCGAATCTGGCTGCCCCAAGTGATCTCCTTCTGCTCGCCCTTGATGTCGGAGATCTTCTCCAGGTTTTCCCGCTCTTTGATCTCCACCAGCTTGGCCACCAGCATTTTCATGGCCACTTCCCGGTTCTGGTACTGACTGCGCTCCACCTGGCAGGAGACGGTGATGCCCGTGGGAATGTGGATCAGGCGCACGGCGGAAGAGGTCTTATTGACCTTCTGGCCACCCGCGCCGCTGGCCCGGTAGACCTCCATTTTGATGTCCTCCGGGGGGATCTCCACGGTGTTGTCCAACTCCATTTCAGGCATGACCTCCAGGGAGCTGAAGGAGGTGTGGCGGCGGCCCGCGGCGTCAAAGGGAGAGACACGCACCAAGCGGTGTACGCCCGCCTCGCTCTTCAAATAGCCATAGGCATTCTCGCCTTCCACCATGATGGAGGCGCTCTTCAGGCCGGCCTCGTCCCCATCCAGGTAATCCAGGGTGGTGACTTTAAAGCCGTGGCGCTCCGCCCAGCGGTTGTACATGCGGAACAGCATCTCGGCCCAGTCCTGGGCCTCGGTGCCGCCGGAACCCGCGTGGAAGGTCAAAATGGCGTTGTTCTTATCGTACTCGCCGGTGAGCAGGGTGGACAGCTTCATAGAGGCGATCTCGCCGGTGATGGCCTCGATCTCCTCCTTGGCCTCATCCACCAGGGAGAGGTCCTCGGCCTCGTCCCCCATTTCGATGAGGGCCATGCAGTCCCCGGCACGGTCCACCAGCTTTTGATAGGCCTGGTCCTTATCCTTTAAGGAGGCCATGCGCTGGGTGACCTTCTGGGCCTGCTCCATATTGTCCCAGAAGCCGGGCTCGGCGGACTTATGCTCCAGCATTTCCACCTCTTCCCGCAGCTTTTCCAGGCCCAGGGCCTGGCCCAGGTCCTCCAGGGCTTTTTCCTGCTCTTCCAGCTGACGTTTCAGTTCTTCAAATTGCAGCATAGATGACGGACAACCTTTCCAAAAATCCATAGTTACAGATATTATACCCGGGAAGCCCCCTCCCTGTCAAGCGCAGCTCCTGTGCCGCCGCGCTGGGAATATCCGGCCAGAAAAACAGCCGCTCCTTGGGGCGGCTGATCTCATTCTTCCTGCTGTTCCTCCAAATTTTCTAAAGCCACGCGGACGGCTTCCACCACAAAGGCGGAAAAGGTGCAATCTGTGTCTCGAATGGCTGTTTCCACCTGCTCGATCACTTCATTGGGAAAACGGACGGATTTATTGGTGCTGGTGGGGGCTTTTGGAATACGGTTGGGGATACGAAATTCTCTCACGCCCTCATACACCAGCCTTTCCAGATTCTTCCCAATTATTGTAACGCAGGATGCATGAAAAGTCTGCATTACATTGTGCATGACATGGATGTAATGCAAATAAGAAACGCAAAACCGTGGGATTGCATTGCTGGACGGGGTGTGCTAATCTGGCAATAAAGGGAGGGAACAAAATGACACCTGCAACCAAAGAGGAGCTGCGCCAGCGGCTGCGGGAAAACCTGCGGAAATTCCGGGGCGAAGAGGGGTACTCTCAAGAGGAGGTGGCCCAGCTTTTGGGCGTCAGCCGCCCCACCTACACCTACTACGAAACCGGCCACACCACCCCCAGCATTGAGGATCTGTACCTGCTCTCCCAGCTGTATGGCCGCGCGATGAAGGATTTCCTTCAATAATCCCTCTCAACCCCTCTCGAAAACGCCCGGGCGGCCCCGGGCGCTTTTTCTTTTCCCCTTTTGGGCGTCCGGCGCCCGCACCCCGGCGCGCTTTTGAAGAATCCGTAAAACTTGTTAACAGAGTGAAAATTCCGCCAGTTCTCGTTGCGCTTTTCAGAAGAATCGTGTAAAATAAGAAAAAACACTGAAATTCTCATTTATGGAAAGGACCACTCAAGATGGACTATACAGGGATAAAGTGCCCCGTGTGCGGGGTACCCTTCCGCTCTGGGGACGACATCGTCGTCTGCCCAGAGTGCGGGGCTCCGTACCATCGGGCGTGTTATCAGGAAAAGGGCCAGTGCATTTTTGAGGAGCTGCACAAGGCGGGCAAGGCCTGGGAGCCGCCCGCCCCACCCAAAGCCCCCGACCCCAGCGCGGAGATCAAGGACCGGGAGTGCCCTGTGTGCGGCACCCTGAACGCTCACAGCGCCCTATTCTGCAGTGTGTGCGGGGCCTCTCTCACGGGGGAACCGCGGCAGTACAACAACACCAACCCCGGCCGGGGCCAGGGCGCAGCCCCTTATGGCCAGGCCTATCAGAACCAGGGCACGCCCCCTCCTTTTACGGGTTACGGCGGCACAGTGCCCCCCTTCTCGTTTGACCCCATGGGCGGCGTCTCCCCTGCGGAGGTGCTGGACACCGGCGTCACCTTTGGGGACGCCTCTAAGCTGGTGAAGCAGAACACCGCCTATTATATGCCCGTGTTCCGCCACATAAAGCACACGGGCAAAAACAAGTTCAACTTTACGGCGTTTCTCTTCTCCGGCCCCTGGATGCTCTTCCGCAAGCAGTACAAATATGGAACACTGGTCACGGTGCTGATGTTTGCCCTGTACACGGCGTTTCAATGCTCCCTTTACCTGGGGGCCTATCCAGTCTTAGTGGATCTGATGGGGCAGATCGGGATGGATTCCACCCAGATGATGTACCCCACCAACGCCCAATACATGGCTATGGCGCAGCTTGCCTCTCCCACCCAGATGCTGCTGATGTGCCTGCCTCTGCTGCTTGCCGGCGCCATGCTGATTGTCATGGTCATTGTGGGCTTTCGGGCCAACAAAATGTATATGCGCCACTGCATCCGTACGGCACAGGCGGTGAAGGCCGCCGGGAACGACGGGGACCCAAACAACACCCTGGACGCCAAGGGCGGTGTAAACGCCCCCCTTGCCATTTGCCTGGGGGTGTGCTACCTGATTATTTTAAACCTTCCCCTGTGGCTGCTTTAACCCCCAGAGGAAGCCTGAAAGAAGGAGGAGAGCGATATGAAAAAGGTACGCAAGGCGGTGATCCCCGCGGCGGGGCTGGGCACCCGGGTGCTGCCCGCCACCAAAGTGATGCCCAAGGAAATGCTCCCCATTGTGGACAAGCCCGCCATCCAATACATTGTGGAAGAGGCTGCCGCGGCTGGGATTGAGGACATCCTCATCATCACCAACCGGGGCAAGGGCCTATTGGAGGACCACTTTGACCGCGCCCCCGAGCTGGAGCGCCGCCTGGCGGGGGACCCCGCCAAAGAGGCCATTTTAGACCAGGTTGTAAGCATCTCCAAGCTGGCCAACATCTTCTATGTGCGGCAGAAGGAGACCAAGGGCCTGGGCCATGCCATCGGCTGCGCCCGGGAGTTTGTAGGGGATGAGCCCTTTGCCGTGCTCTACGGGGACGACGTCATCCTGGGGGAGGACCCGGCCTGCGGCCAGCTCATCCGGGCGTGGGAGGAATTCGGCCTGGGCGTGGTAGGGGTAAAAGAAGTCTCCCCAGAGGCCATTCGCAAGTACTCCTCCCTGAAAGTGGAGCCTATCCGGGAGAACTATTTTCGCTGCACCGATATGGTGGAGAAGCCCCAACCGGGGCAGGAATTCTCCCTTTACTCCATTTTGGGGCGGTGCGTGCTGCCCCCGGAGATCTTTGACATTCTGGACAGGACTCCTCCCGGGGCGGGAGGCGAGATCCAGCTGACCGACGCCATGAAAGCCCTGGCCCGCCGTGACGGCATGGTAGCCGTAGACTTCACCGGTACCCGCTATGACATGGGCAACAAGCTGGGCATTATGCAGGCCAGCGTGGAGGTGGCCCTGCAGCATCCGGAGATCGGCGAGGACTTCCGGGCCTATTTGAAAGAGCTGTGCAAGACCCTGTAACCCTTTGCCCCCCAGAGAAGGCAAGCCCCTCTGGGGGCAATTGTTTTGGAAGGAGCGTTTGCCATGGGCGCCATTTACTTTCCCAGCTGCAACTTTACCAAGGCCAGCCCCAAGGCGGCCCGGCGGCTGCGGTCCTATTTAAAAGAAAAGATGCCGGTGGCGGGCTGCTGCCGGGTGGACAACACCCCCTATCCCGCCGGGGACAAAGCCCTGTACTTCTGCCAGGCCTGCCGGGAGACTTTGGAACAAAAGCCAGGCAACCAGCTCATCCCGGAGAACCTGTTTGTATGGCTGCTGGAGCAGGCGGATTTCCCCTGGCCCGACTACCGCGGGCTGACGGTAAACGTGCAGGACTGCTGGCGGGACCGCCGCCATCCGGAGGTTTTCGACGCGGCACGGGGATGCCTTGCCAAGATGGGCGTGAAGGTGCTGGAGCTGGAGGAGAACCGGGAAAAGTCTGTGTTCTGCGGGAATCTCCATTTCGAACCCCAAACCCCGGAGAACGCGGCCCTGGCGGCCAGCCGCCCCGGCGTGCCCTTGTATGAATTCCCGCAGGAGGAACAAAAGCGGCTGATGGCGGAGCAGGCCGCCAAACTGACCGCCCCGCTCGCGGCAACTTACTGCAACCGGTGCACCTCTGGCCTGCTGCTGGGCGGTGCGCGCGCTGTGCACCTGATGGAGCTGTGCATGGGCGCGTATGAGGGGTAAAAAAAAGCCGGTATTCGCAGAATTTCCTTGACTTTTCAAAGATCTATGATATAATATTTCCCGTTGACTTTCAATCCTTGCTCCGGGACAAAACAGCCCGGGGCCAAAAGACCAAAAGGAGGTGCAATACAAATGGCAGAGGGAATGAACTTGTACGAGACCGTTATCGTCACTTCCGCCAAGCTGGGGGAAGAGGGCAGCGCGGAGCTCGTAAACCGGTTCAAGGCTCTCATCGAAGAGCACGGTACTGTTGAAGGTGTTGACGATTGGGGGAAGCGCCGCTTCGCCTATCCCATCCAGAAGCAGACCGAGGGCTACTACACTCTGATTAATTTCCAGAGCAGCCCGGAGTTTACCGCCGAGCTGGACCGCCGCTATCAGATTACTGACGGCATTCTGCGGACCATCATCATCAAGCGGGACCCCCGGCATGTGAATGCCCAGAAGGCCCAGAAGACCGAAGAGAAGAACATCGACGTGGAAGCCATCGCCGCCGAGGCAGTGGAAAGCTCCGCAGAGTAATCTAGTGAAAGCGAGTACCTTGAGATCATGCTGAATGTTGCTGTTGTGATGGGCCGGCTTACGGCCGACCCGGAATTGAGACATACCGCCAGCGGCCTTTCTGTTACCTCTTTTACCCTTGCGGTGGACAGGAACTACTCTAAGGCCGGCACCGAGCGCCAAACCGATTGGATCGACGTGGTAGCATGGCGCCAGACGGCGGAATTTGTGTGCAAGTATTTCACAAAGGGCCAGATGATGGCGGTGAACGGCACCATCCAGACCCGGAGCTATGAGGACAAAAACGGCAACAAGCGCAAGGCTGTGGAGATTGTGGCAAACGATGTGAGCTTTACCGGCTCTAAACGGGACACGGCCTCCAGCGGGGAATATGGCCAAAGCTTTGACCGCCCCGCGCCCAGCCAGCCTGCTGCTTTTAACGAGCCTGCTCCCGCCTATTCCAGCGGCAGCACCGAGGATTTCGAGGAGATTTTGGGAGACGACGACCTGCCCTTTTAAGGAAATGTCCCCTCTCCCCCTTATTTGAAAAAGCAAAGGAGGCTTTTTGGCTATGGCAGATAGACCCGAAAGAGAAGTCCGCCGCGGACGCAAGGGCCGCAAGAAGGTCTGCAGCTTCTGCGTGGATCATATGGAGTATATCGACTATAAGGATGTGGCCAAGCTCCGCCGTTTCATCTCCGAGAGAGGCAAGATCCTCCCCCGGCGTGTCACCGGCACCTGCGCCCATCATCAGCGCGCCCTGACGGTCGCCATCAAGCGTGCCCGTCACCTGGCCCTGCTGCCCTATACTTCCGACTGATTTTGTGTCTCACCAAGAGACTTTCTGCTTTGGCGGAAAGTCTCTTTTCATTTGCCCAGTGCCTGGGCACTCAAGACGCGGTCCGTGACCGGACTGGACGAGCCGCGGCGCGTGGCCGCGCAGGACATGACGCGCACGGCGCTTAAAGGCGCCGGGGCTTTCTGAGGGCCGCTAACTGGAAAGCCCGCGCTTTGGCCGGGTGGAGACAAGTAAAGTTTTCGCTCAAGCCTTTTTCAAAAGGCTTGTGGGGTTTGGGGTGAAACCCCAAGACCTTCCGGGGTTGCAAGGGGCGCAAGCCCCTGCCTTCCCCTACTTCAAAAAAGGGGGACATACGTCCCCCCATTTTTGCTGACGCTTGGGAAGGCAGGACCTACGGTCCCGCACCCCCCTTAGGGCCGTGGAGCTCTGCTCCACACCTCGCAAGTTTTTTGAAAAAAAACTTGACTAAAAACTTTTACTTGTCTCCACCCAACTTTTGCGGAAGGACTCGCCCTTGGGTCACGCAAGAAGGCGGCTTGTCCCGCGCGGCCACGCGCCAGAAAGGAGATAACTTGATCGCATGAAATATTTTGATACGCACATCCACTTTTTCCCGGACAAGCTGGCGGGCAAAGCCCTGCCCAAGCTGCGGGAGATCAGCAAATGCGAAACCTATAGCGACGGCACCCGCTCTGGGACCGTACAAAACCTGGAGGACTGGGGCTGCGCCGGAGGAATGGCCCTGCACATCGCCACCACCGCCCACCAGCAGACCTCAGTGAACAACTTTGCCCAGGAATCCCAGCACGGCAATATCTACTGCTTTGGCAGCGTATACCCCTTCGCGGAGAACGCCCTGGAGGAGATGCGCCGCGTTAAGGGGATGGGCCTGTACGGCATTAAGCTGCACCCCGACTACCAGGAGTTCTTCATCGGGGATGAGGCCGCTCTGCCCATCTATGAGGAGGCGGAAAAGCTGGGGCTTCCCATTGCCTTCCACACCGGGCGGGACCCCCTCTCCCCCAACCTGGTCCACTGCCCCCCGGACGTGCTGGGGAAGATTGCGGATTTGTTCCCCCGGCTGACTATCATTGCCGCCCACATGGGGGGCATGGATATGCCCCAGGAAGCCGCCAAACACCTGGCGGGGAAGAAAAACGTGTACTTTGACACGGCCTTTGCCTCTCACTTTTTAAACGCCCAGGAGCTCTCTGAGCTGATCCACCTGCATGGGGTGGACAAAGTGCTCTTCGCCACTGACTGCCCCTGGAGCACCGTGCCCGCAGAAAAGGCCCTGCTGGAGGCGGCGGACCTGACGCCGGCCCAGCGGGAGCGCATCGCCTGCCGGAACGCGGAAGAGCTATTCGGCATCACAGTTTGACAATTCCGCGGAAACTGGGTACAATAAGGGAAAACGGCCCGGGAAAGGAGATTCCTATGAAAAAAGTCCTATGTGCCCTGCTGGCGGCGGCCAGTTTGGCTTTGTGCGCAGGCTGCTCCCGTCCGGACGCCCAGACGTTGGACCTGCTGCAGGGCTATGGCAACCAAACCAAGCTGCTCCACCTGAACGCCAGTTCCTCCCAGAAGGCGCAGCGCATTGAAGGCTTTTGCCAGGTGCTGGAGGACGCCGAGCCCCTGGATAAGGATTTCTCCCTGTTTGCCTACTACCCGGATTATTTCCTGCAGATCAATCAGGCCGGAAGCGGCACCGTGGGCGCGGTAGTGGATGTAAACGGGGATTACATCGACTTCTACTATCTGGGAGAGGATGTAGCAGAAGAGCCACAGCTGTACCGCTCCCACACCACCGCGGCGGACTTTAAAAAACTGGTTCACCAAAATTGAAGCATAAAAGATAACAGCGGAAAGCGTGAAAAAGGATTGCCGGTCAAAAAGCCAGCAATCCTTTTTTGCGCTTCGCAGTATTTCACTGTACCCGCTCCAACTTCCCGCCACAGGCACAGCGGTAACGCTCTGGGTGCTCCACGGCCTTAGACCTCCGGCGCCGGGGGATAACCCTCCCACAGCTTTGGCACCGCAGCAGGTATTTCACTTCCTCCCGCCGCAGGGGCACCCAAGATTCCTCCACCAGCGCCGTCCGCCGGATATCCACGCCCAAAGCCTGCCCCACCTTCTGGGCATAGGCTTTCCACCGTTTTCCGTGGTTTTGGCAGCCGTAACAGGTGTGGAGCAGCTCGTGGAGAAGGGTATTTCGCAGCAATTCCGGCTGGCCCAGCAGCCGGGCCGACACCTGGATGGTGAAGGCGCCCTTTTTTTGAATACAGCACCCAAGCCGCCGCTGGGCCCGGGAGTTGACCTCTACTTGAGGAGATATTTCCCGGGAAATGGGGACGCCCATCCCCCGCAGCTCCTCTGCCAGGGCGGCAAGCTGGGCATTCAATTCCTCCTGTGTCATAGCGGCGCTCCTCTCTCTGCGCAGGTCTTTAGGGCACGCTTTTTTGGGCCCGCAGGTAGGCCGCGAACAGCCGCCAATCTTCCCGGCTGAGGAAGTGCCCGCCCGGGCGAAGGTGGTACCCGATGCGCCCCTGATGATAGGCCTGCCCCACCTGGGGCGCCCCCTCCGGACAGACCAGCCCCGGCAGGCCCAGGGCCTCATAGGCGGAGGAGGCCGCTACGCAGGCCCGGAATTCAGCGGTGGGGTCCGCCCACAAGTCCTCCACGGCACTAGCCACATACAGCCGCCGGGGGACCATGAGGGACAGCAGGAAGTGCTGGTCAAAGGGAAGGTCCTCCGGCGCTGGGACTTTCTGGGAGAAGGGTGGGCAGAACCAGAAGGGGAACACCCGGCCGATATCCGCCCAGGTCTCCCCAGTCTTGCCCCGGTACAGGGCCGCCCCGGCGCAGCCGGAATCATTGGAGAACACCACCTGGAACTGGGGGTCCAGGGCGCCGGCCAGCAGGGCCGCTTTTCCCAGGCGGGAGTGCCCCGCCACCGCCAGCCAGTGCGGGTCCACCTCCGGCAGGGAGCCCAGGTACTGTCCCACCAGCCGGGCCGCCCAGGCCCACAGCATCAGCTTGCCGGGAGCGTCCAGACGGCTCCGGTCGATGGAGAGGGCCGCCCCCAGCTTGGACTGGAAGTCCCCATCGTCCGGGGACACGTCCTCGTAGCAGAAGGAGGCCACCGCCAGCCCCAGGTCGCACAGCTCCTCGGAGGGCAGGTAAAAATCCGGCACAGCGGGGGTGAAGTTCAGCAACACCACCCCCGGTACCGGCGCCTGGGCTTTGGGGCACATCACATGGAAGGGGAAGGTAAAGGAACCCTCCTTCCAGCGGGCCTCCGCCTCCATCCACCGGTGAACGGCCTTTCCTGCCAGGGCCCCCTCTTCCTGGCGCACCTCTCGAAACTCCAGCTGGTCCGGCAGGGGCAGCGGGCAGCCGTACTCCCATTTCCACAGCAGCTCCATGGCCTCTTCCCTGGAGGCGCCGGCGAAACAGGGCAAATTCTTGGGCACACTCACGCTTTTCAACTCTCCTTCCCAAAGATGACAGTTCGGCTTCATTATAGGAGCTTACAGCGAATTTGTAAAGCCGTTCATCCGTTTTGAAGCGGGCTTTTCCCTTTTTCTACCGGCAAAAATGATTCCCCTCTCGGGCTCGAGTCCCCGGCGCTCATTCATAAAACAAGCCAGCCCTCCCCGCAAGGAGTTCTCCTTCCACCGACATTTTTTGCTGTTTTCACAGCAAAAAAAGAACCACCGCACGCTGGGTGCGGTGGTTTGCTGGTGGACCATCAGGGACTCGAACCCCGGGCCGATCGGTTATGAGCCGACTGCTCTGACCAACTGAGCTAATGGTCCGCAGGGCCGTCCTTGTGGGACGGCGCTCATGCTTTTCTATGATAGCACATTTCCCAGCCATTTGCAAGAGGGAGAGCCTGTTGCTATCTATCTTACAGTATCATTTGCCAGCGAAAAAATTCCAACTCGTCAGTTCAACGGAATTTCCAAATCCACTCTCAAATCAGAAGTTCCCCAGGAAAGCTCTTTAGAGGGAACATATGTAATGCTAATACCATTAAAGTCATAATCCTCTACAAGATAACCGGTCTCATGGATTGCTTCCCAGGCTGATTGAATATCCTCGTTTGCTAGATTTTCCCTCATAGCCTTTATGGAATCCCGAAAAACAGCAAACAGTTTTGTTTCTTCATTCTCAACAGAAGCACTCATTGAAACAGAAAGGAAATCTTTCGCATTGGCAATCTCCAAACACAAATCATCAATATAGGCCAATGCTTTGGTTTGAATATTCCCTTTCTCAATTTTCTCTGCGGGGATGGTCACTTCTGCAATCGCATTGTAGGCAACAAAAAACTGGTCTACAACTTCATCCGATTCAAAATATTTAGGTTCAGAATCACTAGCTGGTATTTCCTCAGTTTGTGACAGATTTTCTTCAACCTCAGATTCTTCCTCCATGTATGTTTGCGTTTCTTTCCCTGCTTCCTCAGCAACGTTAGAAGAAGATATATCTAAAGAAGGTTGAATATTGCCCTTTCCACTGCATGCGGAAAGGGTAAAACATAATGATAGAATCAAAAGGAAACAAATTTTTTTCATATAATCTCCTCCATTTAGACCATTTCCACCGCTATCAAAATAGAATCAAGCCAGCTCTTGGGCGGCGGCGTCCAGGGCGGCGCGGAGGACCTGGTCCATGTTGTAGTAACGGTAGCTGCCCAGGCGGCCGCCGAAGAGCACCTCCGGCCGGGAGCGGGCCAACTCCTGATACCGGGCCAGCAAAGCCTGGTTCTTTTCGTCGTTGACGGGATAATAGGGCTCCTCCCCCGGCTGCCAGGGGGAGGGGTACTCCCAGGTGAGGACGGTTTTCTCCTGGGCGCCAAACTGGAAGTGCTTGTGCTCGATAACACGGGTGTAGGGCACCTCCCGGGCGGTGTAGTTCACCACGGCGCTGCCCTGGTAATTGGGGCAATCCCGCACCTGAGTCTCAAAACGGAGGGAACGGTATTCCAGGGGGCCGTAGCAATAGTGGAAGAACCCGTCGATGGTGCCGGTATACACAGTTTTCCAGGCGGCGTCCGGGTGGGCGGCGATAAATTCCTCATAGGGGGTGGAGAGGAGCACATCGCTGCCCGTAAGCAGCCGCTCCACCAAGGCGTCGTACCCCTCCAGGGGGATGCCCTGATGGGGGTCGGTGAAATAGTTGTTGTCAAAGGTAAAGCGCAGGGGCACCCGCTTTAGGATGAAGGGGGGCAGCTCTTTGCAGTCCCTTCCCCACTGCTTCTCTGTGTAGCCCTTGATGAGCTTTTGATAGATGTCGTCCCCCACCAGCTTCAGGGCCTGCTCCTCCAGGTTTTGGGGCTCATCAATGGCGTGGCGGGCCGCCTGGCGCTGGATTTCCGCCTGGGCCTGGGCGGGGGTTTGGATGTTCCACAGTTTGGAGAAGGTGTTCATGTTGAAGGGAAGGTTATACAGCTCATCGCGGTAGATGGCCACGGGGGAGTTGACAAAATGGTTGAACCGGACAAACCGGTTCACATACTCCCACACGCCCTCATCGGAGGTGTGGAAGATGTGAGCCCCGTACCGGTGCACCTGGATGCCCTCCACCACCTCACAGTGGGCATTGCCCGCGATGTGGGGCCGCCGGTCAATGACCAGGCACCGCTTTCCCGCGGCGGTCATCTGCTGGGCAAAAGCCGCGCCGTAGAGGCCCGCCCCCACAATCAAATAATCGTATTTCATTCTAGCACTTCCTTTCCCCCGGTACCTGGGTCCGTGGCCGTCTTCCTGCCCGCTCTTCGCAAGGAGCGCCCCCTCTACTTGAGATGAAAAAATGGACGAATCATCAAAAAAGTCAGGTTTTATGCGGGTTCTATGATTTGACCATGTGGACGAATCATACAGGTGTCTTGACCATTTCCCGTAGTGATTCGCCCATGTGGGCAAGTCATAAAAATGGCTTATTTCCTGGGTTTTCGGGGTGATTCGTCCATTTCCCTCTCTCAAGCCGTCCGTGGCCGGACTGGACAAGCCGCCTTCTTGCGTTCCGCAAGGGCGGGTCCCTCCGCTCAAGTTGGGTGGAGACAAGTAAAAGTTTCGTCCACCTTTTCAAAGGTGGCAGGGTGTGGGACAGCGTCCCACGGCCCTAAGGGGGTGCGGGACCGTAGGTCCTGCCTTCCCATACTCCCAAAAAAGGGGGGACGGATGTCTCCCTCTGGGGGTGCCACCGCGACCGGGCCTCGCCCTATGCGCTGCGCGGTCTCGCCTGCCGGCTCGGTCAGCGCTGAACGGTGCCCACCGGGCACCAGCGCCGTGCGGGCGCTGCCCTGCTTTTCTTCCACCGGCTGCGCCGGTTAAGGCCGTGGAGCGCTGCTCCACACCTCGCAAGTTTTTTGAAAAAAACTTGACTAAAAACTTTTACTTGTCCCTACTTTTCCCAAGCGCGGGCTTTTGGGCTAGCGTCTCTCAGCCAGCTCCGGCGCCTTTAAGCGCCGTTCGCGTCTTGTCCCGCGCGGCCACGCGCTAGTTGAAGCCGAATATTTTTTGGCTTAGGCGGTAAACGGCCAAGGTGAAACGCTGGGCCGCCGCGTTCTGGGCCCCCAGCACCCGTCCGAACATCCGGCGGGAAAGCAGGGCATAGTGGCGGGGATAGTCCCGCTCCATGTCCTGCCAAAAGCGGCGCTCCATCTCTAAATGCTCCGGCGTGCCAGAGCGGTATAACAGCACACAGGAAACGGTGGTGACAATCTCCAAATAATTCAGCAAATACCGGCGTAGGCGCTGGTTCTCCACCTGGTCCAGGTCCACCTGCTGGAACATGAGCCAGTTCACCTTCAACTGCTGGTTGATCCGGCGGATCATCACCGCCTCCTGCACAGACTGGTCCTCCCGGCCGATGAAGTAGTGGTAGAACACCCGGTCCACATAGTACAGGGTTTTCACCCGGGTCATGGGCACATAGACGAACAGGTTGTCCACATAAAAGGTGTGAAGGGGCAGGTCCAAGCCGCAGTCCCGCAGCACCTGGGTGCGGTAGATCACCGAATGCATCAGCAGGTAATGCCCCTTGGGGAAATTGCCCACATCCTCCCAATGCAGAACCCGGTCTTTCGGGATAGCGCGGGGATAGCGCATCACCTTTTTGTGCCTGGCTCCCACCTTGTCGTACACAAAATCGCTGACCACCATATCCACCAGTTGGTTGGTCTGCTTGAAGCGGCGCAGCAGCTTCAACAGGTCCTTTAGGACCTGGGGGTCCACCCAGTCGTCGCTGTCCACCACTTTGAAATAGAGGCCTGTGGCATTCTCCAAGCCCTTCATCACGGCTCCGCCGTGGCCGGCGTTCTCCTGATGGATGGCCCGGACGATGGCGGGGTATCTCTCCTGGTACTCATCCGCGATGGCGGCGGTGTTGTCCTTAGAGCCGTCATCCACGATCAAGATCTCGATTTCCTCCCCGCCGGGGAGCAGGGTTTCGATGCAGTGGCGCATATACTCTTGGGAATTGTAACAGGGCACCGTTACAGAAAGCAGTTTCACAGTGGTTCGCTCCTTTCTGGATTGTGACATACAAGATCAAAACTGTTACTGCTGGAGAAACCAGTAGCCCTCAAAGTCATCCTTCATCACCCGGTAACCGTTGGCGGTACAAGTATACTTGTATTGACGGATAAGGCTGCCCTGCTGGTCGTACTCCTCGAAGCACTGGTGTACGCCGTTGTTAACCGTGTAACTGTCCCCCCGCCATTGGGCATTAGAGACCAGGCTGGAGTAGGGCAGGTCGAAGGAATCCACCAGGGTGAAGGTCCCGGCGTTCTCATCCACCAGGTAGTAATAGACGTGGGAGTCCACCCCGTCCTCCATGTTGGCGGTGCCCACATCCTCCGGCACTTCCACTTGGAAGTCATCCCGGCTGGACATGGCGTAGTAGTTGTTGTCGTAGACCCGCAGGTAGAGCTGGCCCTCCTCCGGGGCTTCAAAGCCCAGGGCCTCAACCTCTTCGCTGGACATAAGCTCCACGTCGTGCTGGCCGTACTGGTAGGAGAAATCCCCCTGGGCCTCCAGGCTGTACTGGGCAAAGTCCGTGCCCTCCCAGAAATCGGGGTTGCCGGCCATCCACACGATCTGGGGCTCCTCCCCCAGGGCGCACTTGATGATGGTGGAGGTCTCTCGGGAGCTGACGATGATGGAGTTGTCGCTCTCGTCATACTGGAGGGAGTTCAAATGGAGCCAGTCCCATTCCCCCTCGCTCCACAGGCCGAAGGGGTCGGTGGCCTGCACCGGGCGGGTGTTCTCAAAATAGCTTTGGAACACCTGGGTGAAGTCCACAATGTGGGCGACCTCGCCGCTCTCCAGGTCGATTTGGAGCACCTGGTCCTCCACGGTTTCCCCCTCTAAATCGGTGGCCAAGGCCAGGATGGTGCCCTCGGGGCCCCAGTTGATGTCGTGGTGAAGCTCGTATGTACCCAGGTCGTAAACCTGGGTGACCTGGCCAAAGCGGTTGAGCCGGGCCACTTTGGTGCTTCCCACACAGGTGATGAGGCTGCCGTCATCATCCCACAGGAAGCGGTCAGAGTGATAGCCCTCCAGCACCATCTCATAGCGCATGACGCCGTCGTTGTCATAGAAGAAGGTGTAGCCGTACTGGCCGCCGATGCCCATGGCGTAGTACAGGCCGTTGGAGAGCTCTTGCGCACTGTCGCCGTCCACGGTTTCCAGGGTTACATCGTAGCCAGAGGTGGGTTCGGGCATGTCGATGGTGAAGGAAGCGGACTGGGTTTGGGCGCCCTGGCGGTTATAGGCGGTGAGGGTGACGGTGTTCTCCTGCCCGGGCACCAGGCCAATAAGCAGGAACTCCTGCACCCGGCTGAAGCCATCCTCCCCGGCGTTGTTGGCCCAGGCGGTGTAATCGGCGATAGATTCATCCTCTACCGAGACGGTGTACTGAACCTTGGTGGGGTTGTTGGTGCCAAAGTACAGGTACAGTCCGTTGGAGCCGGTGCCAAAGGGGTTCAGGATTGCCAGGGGAGATTCCAGGGTGTAATTTTCCTCCTGGGTAAGCTGTAACAGCGTGTAGGCCAGGCGGTCCTGGACTTCCTCATCGTAGTAAGTAAAGCCTTCCTCCTCGTACTCATCCGGGACAATCTGGGTGATCTCAATGCTGGCTTCCACAGGGCCGGTGTAAACCGTGACCTGCTGCGAGGCCTCCCGGTCGGCTACATCGCCTGTGGAGATGCTCCAATCCTCCCGGGTGGAAATCTCCGACTGGATAAAGGAGCTGGCCACGCCCCTGGCGATAAAATAGGCTGCCAGCGCCAGCACGGCCAGGCCCGCGATCACGCAGGAGAGGATAATTACCTTTTTCTTGGTACTGTGAGATTTGGAAGAACTGTGAGACTTCAAGCGGGACCAATCCTTTCATAAATGAAGTGGCACCAAAGGGAACCCGGCACAGCGGGACGCCCATTGGCCTTTGGCTAGGCCAGGGATCGCCTATCCTCTTTATTATAGTATTTTCACAGCGCTTGTCCAGAAAAAATTTGTAAATTTCCCCACGGGGGAAACCTTATTTTTTATGGCGCGGCTGTCCGCTTTAGTATATCCGGTCTGGCTTTCCCCAGGCTAAAGGAAACCGATTCCCCTGGGAATTGGGACGAAATTTGCCGAAGTCTTCCGCCGCAGAAGAGGGAGGGCCCACGCGGACCCTCCCTCTGCAGTTTCCATCAAATATTCTGGTACTCCTCCAACAGCTGGCGGGCCAGCTTGGCATTGACCGTGACAAAGCCTTGGGGGTCCACAAAATCCAGAGAGCGCAGCACCTCTTGGGACTGGCGGTATACCTCCAGCTTAGTGGAATGGTACACAGGCTCTGGCTTGCGGGGCAGGAAAATGGCAAACTCCATCTCCTCCCCATTGATTCGGCTGAAATAGGCGTGCAGCCGCTCCACCCGGTATGTGCGCTGGATGATTGTGCACAGGGCGTTCTTCACCAGCTCCACAGCCACGTCATCAAAGCCCGCGTCGAGAATGAGGATCTTCTCCTTCAGCTCTGCCAAATTTTTTACCCGGCGCTTGGTAAAGGACTGCACCTCTGGGGTGGGTTCCATAGAGGCGGCTTCCCCCCCGGGAGCTACACACACCACATACCCTGCCTCGGGGTCGGTATACAAAAAGGAATGGGCCATTGCCGCAAAATAGTTGCAGCGGTTGCAGCGCCAATCAAACAGCGTTTCATCCAAAATGCGGCGCTTGAGCTCTGGGTTTTCCTTGGCGTTGATGCTGGCGTAAAGCCGGTACTTTTGCGGCTCTCCGCACTGGGGGCAGATAATATCCTTGACGATCTCTGTTGACATTCCCTTGCTCCCTCCCGCGCTCAGCCTTCAAAGGGCAGGTCCGTGCCCTCCTCTGCGGGAGCCTGGGAAGCCTGCTGGGGGGCAGGTCCTTCCGCAGGGGCGCCAGCGTCCGTGGAAGGCGCGGGCTGCTGGGCAGGGGAAGCCGTCTCACCAGGTGCGGGGGCCTCCGCAGGGGCAGTGGGGTCCTCGTCAAAGACCTGCACATCCTCCAAGGTCACCTCTTCCCTGGCCTCCTCCTGGCTGCCATAAAACTTTTCCAGCTGGTCCAGGGCACTGTCCAAGGCGCGCTCGATCTGGTCCAAAGAAGCGCAGTGCCCTTCCGTGACAGGGTTCTCCTTGTCGCGCAGGCTGTGATAGTAATAGCGGCCCAAGGCCAGATACTCCTTTTCCGCCGCTTTCTCCTGGCAGCGGATTACCGCACGGATGCGGTTGAGCTGGGCTGCCCTGCGGTTCTTTTCTCCCAAATAGCTGGCCGCTTCTCCCACGGCCCTGCCAATGCTCTTCAAAAATTCCATAACGATGCCACCTTTCCGCCTGCGGAGCGCGATTCACGCAAAGGGCCAACCGCCCCCTGCGCAGCCCGCAGCGCTGGTTTGCCGGGGAGGCCCCGCCGCGCCCGCAGCACAAGCCAAACCCCGCCTGTTGTGCATATTATACCCCATCTCTGGGAAAATGACCAGACCTTTCCCAAAATTCTATGGAGGGGCCAGAAAAAAGTTCTGGAAAACGCTTGCGCTTTTCCCCTGTTTCTGATACAGTATGGGGCACGATAGAACAAATGTTCTATTTCGATTAAAAAACACAGCGCCTGCCCCTTTGCCGCAAGGAAGGGAGGCCTGCTGCAGGAGAGGAAAGGAGCGGGATAAGATGGACTTTATGAAGTGGAGCCAGTCCTATTGGGAGGAGGCTGCCCGCGTGCAGGAACGGATGGACCTGCTGCGTCAGGAGCCAGAGACGCAGGACCGCCAGGCTGCCCGCAGCCGCAGAAGGCGGTTGGCCCTGTTGTATGAGATGTACCTGGAATGCCGCCAAACCGCCCGGCTTTTAGAGCACCGGGCCAAGCAGGAACGGAGGGGGCAGCGGTGAAAAGGAGAATTCTAAACTTGGACGAGCTCCGGCACGAGCTGGCCGCGGCCCAGACCGGGGGCGCCACCAACCGGAGGATGCTGGACGCGGCGGGCCGGGTGCTGTGGGAGGTGATCCGGCACGAGCTGACCTCCCGGCAGTATGAATGCGTCACATTGTGCATGGTCTATGGGCTGACCCTGAAACAGGCCGGAGAGAAGCTGGGTATCAACCCAACCACGGTTTGGCGGCACCTGCAGCGGGCCCGCAAGCGCCTGGAAATGGCCGTGCGCTACGCCGGGTTGGCCAGCCTGCTGGAAGAGTAAGAGAGGACGTTGCAGCGGGGCGGAAAAGCTGGTATAATCGGCTGGAAAGGAAGTGGCGCCATGGCCCTTACAAGAGAACAGCGGGAAAGGCTCTCTCGGGTGCGGATGTTCGTGCTGGATATGGACGGCACCATCTACTTGGGGGAACGGCTTTTTCCTTTTACAGTGGGATTTTTGCAGAAGGTGCGGAACACTGGCCGGGACTTCTGCTTTTTCACCAACAACAGCTCGAAAAACCGGGAGGCCTATTTGGAAAAGCTCTCCCGCATGGGCATTCCGGTCCCGCCGGAAAAAATGCTCATCTCCAACGGGGTGATCTTGGAGTGGCTGAAGGAGCGCCATCCAGGGGCCCGATGCTGGGTGGTGGGCACCCCCTTCCTGCAGGAGGATTTCCGCAAAGCCGGGTTTACCCCCGATGACCCGGAGGCGGACCTGGTCATCCTGGGGTTCGACACCACCCTCACCTATGAAAAGCTGCGGGTGGCCTGCGACCTGATCCGGGCGGGACGGCCGGTGTACGGGGTCAACCCGGACTGGAACTGCCCGGTGGAAGGGGGCTTCATCCCGGACTGCGGCTCCATCGCCGCTCTTGTAAAGGCCTCCACCGGGGTACAGTGCGAGTTTTTCGGCAAGCCCTCCCCTCACACTTTGGGATACATGCTGGCGCAGACCGGCTGCCAGCCCCAAGAGCTGGCGGTGGTGGGAGACCGGCTGTACACGGACATTGCCGTGGCTACGGGGACAGAGGTTACCTCCATCTTGGTGATGAGCGGCGAGACCACCCCGGAGCTGCTGGCCCAGAGCGAGATACAGCCCACCCTGGTGGTGCGGGACTTGGAAGAACTGGGAGAGCTGCTGTAACCCCTCTCCCCTAAGCGCGCCGGGTCCCCGGCGGGAAAGGAGCACATTTATGAAAAAGAGCATTGCAGGCCTTCTGCTGGCAGCGGGCCTGTGCCTGATGCTGACAGGCTGCCAGGGGGAGGCCATCGCCCTGCCCCTGGCGGGAGAGGTGGAGGCTATCCAAGGGGAAAATCTGGCGGGAGAGCCTGTGGCCCTGACGGAGGCGGAGGATATCGCCGCGGTGATGGAGGTCCTCTCCACCGGGCGGAGCACCGGCCGGGAGTCCGTGCAGGACGCCCCTTTGACAGAGCCCTACGGCAGCCTTACGCTGGAAAACCAAGGGGGCGAGACGCTGCTCTACTACTACGAAGAGCGGGGCGCCACCTTAGTGGAACAGCCCTACACCGGCATTTTCCGGCTGGAAGGCAGCCTGGAGGACCTGCTGGCACAGCTGGCATGAGACACACGAGCAAGGCGGGCCATCTCTTGAGGGAGCGGCCCGCCCTTTTCTTTTCCTTACACAGGGCATAATCTGTGCTGGGGACGGGCACACTGGGGAGAGAAGGGGGAAACAGTATGGAGTATCTCAACGCCTTTTGGGTGGGCGGGCTGATCTGCGTTATTGGACAGCTGCTCATCGACTTGACCAAGCTGACCCCGGCCCGCATTATGGTGCTGTTTGTCACTAGCGGCGTGGCCTTGGGCGCTTTGGGGCTGTACGCCCCTTTGGTGGAGTTCGCGGGCTGCGGGGCCACCGTGCCCTTGACCGGCTTTGGCTGGGCTCTGTCCGAGGGGGTGCGCAGGGCAGTGGCGGAGGAGGGTTTTCTGGGGGTGTTCACTGGCGGCCTCACCGCCGGGGCCGCCGGGACAGCTGCCGCCACTTTCTTCGGCCTGCTGGCCGCCCTGGTGGCCAAGCCCCGCGACAAATCCTAGGCGCAGTGCCTGCGCTCTCAAGCCGCCTTCTTGCGTTCCGCAAGGGCGGGTCCCTCCGCGTAAGTTGGGTGGAAACAAGTAAAACTTTATCCATGACCGGACGGGACAAGCCGCGGTCCTGGTCCCCGGTGGGGACCGTTTAGGACTGACCGAGGCGGCAGCCGAGACCGCCGCTTTAAGGCGGCGGGGCTTGTTGAGAGCAGCTAGCTCACAAGCCCGCGCTTAGATCAGGTGGAGACAAGAAAAAATTTGTCCGTGGCCGGACCAGCGCAGTGCCTGCGCTCTCAAGCCGCCTTCTTGCGTGACCCAAGGGCGGGTCCCTCCGCGTAAGTTGAGTGGAAACAAGTAAAACTTTATCCATGACCGGACGGGACAAGCCGCGGTCCTGGTCCCCGGTGGGACGTAGCGACCCCGCGCTTGGGTTTGGGAGAGACAAGTAAAGTCTTCGCTGTACGTCCGCCCTTTGGCGGAAGCGACGGCGGTGTTTCACAGCTCAGTGTCTCCGCGCCCTTGCCTCGCCCAAAGCATGTGCAACGAGCGGCGGGGGATCTCAACCATAAAGACCGGCAAAAGCCCATCCCTTTCAAAAATCCAGCCACGAAAAAAGACGTCGGGACAGCGGCCCGGCGTCTTTTTTGCGCGTTATCCCCTTCAATGGCCCGCGGGCTTGCGGGAAAGCTGGTCCTTTTCGTCGGTCAGGTCCGCGTGGACCAGGCGCACCAGCACCACCCCCAGGGGGATCAGGTTGAGCCAAATGGCCTTGGCGGAGAGCAGTGTGCCCGCAAAGGCGGAAGCCGCGCCCCCCAAAAAGAAGCACCCAAGCATCCCCAGGAAGAACAGGGCCCGGCGCAGGCCCTCCCGGTCGCCTTTGCGCACCGCCTTGGCAAAACCAATGCCCACCTGCCGCAGCTGGTTGGTACAGAAGGTGGTGGCCATAGGGATGCCCTCCGCCTGGCGGAAGGTGTTGTACTGCATAGAGGCGATGAAATTCACCAGCACCTGCACCAAGTGGTGGGGCCAAGACAAGGGGATGAACCCAACCGCAAACAGCACCAGGCATTCAAAGGCCACCAAGTAGGTATCCCACCGGAGGAAGCCCAAACGCCGCACCGGCGAGGGCAGGATCTCCGATAGGAAAGCCCCGGCCAGGTAAGCCGAAATCGGGATGAGGTAATAGGCCCCCTCTCCCCAGCGGCCTTGGCCAAAGGCAATCGCCATCAGCACCACATTGGCGGTTTGGGCGTTGCAAAACACCCCGCCCCGCAAGGTGAAGGTGTAGGCCCCCATCATCCCGGCGCTGAGGGTAAGCAGGGCGAACACGCTGCGGCGCTCGCAAACCAAATATTTCTTTTCTGCCATAGTCATCCCCCATTTCATTCTATAGAGGGATGATACCATGTTTTTTAACGGGATGCAACCAATCCCAAAGGGAAAGGCTCCCTTGCGGGAGCCTTTCCTGTGTGCGCTATGTTCTTTTTATTTGGCCACGTTCTGGTCGAAGTTTGCCATGATGCTGGCCGCCTGGGCACGGATGGTGCTGCCCTTGGGGTCGATGGTGCCATTCTCATGGCCGTTGATCAGGCCCTTGCCACTGGCCCAGCTCAGGGCGGTTTCCGCCCAGCTGCTGATGGAACCAGCGTCCGGGAACCGGGTCAGGTCCCCAGTAGCCGTCAAGTCATACCCCTTGAAGCGGGCGTACTTGTACAGCATCACAGCGAACTGCTCACGGGTCACGTTACTGTCGGGGTCGTACAAATTGCCGCCGATGCCCGCCACGATGTCGTTCTGGGCGGCCCAGGTGATAGCGTCCACAGCCCAGTGGCCAGAGGTCACATCGGTAAAGGTGGAGTCGCCGGTCACAGCGGGCTTGCCTTCCAGATTGTAGAACAACTGGGCAGCCATAGCCCGGTCCAGCAGCATGCCAGGCTCAAAGGTGGTCTCGCTGGTGCCTGCCATGATGCCATTCTCGTACACATAGGCCACGGCGTCATAGAACCAGTCGTCCCCTTCCGTCACGTCCGTGAAGGGCCAGGTGGGCTCTTCCGGCTCGGAGGGTGTGCCGCCGGGAGTTACCGGCGGGTCGGCGGGCTCGGCTTGCAGGGCGCCTTCCACATCGAACAGCTCTTCCTCAAAGGTGGTGTACCGTTTGCCGTGGATGGTCCAGCCGTACTCCGATTTGGGCAGCGGGGTCTTGTTGATATCCGCCGGGGTGTAGATGCAGGTGACGGTGCCCTCCTCGGAGGTAAAGGCAATCTCCGCCTGTCTGGAATCGTTCACCACGGTGAACTGGGAGAAATGGGGCGTGGTGAAGGTGAGAACCTGTCCCTCGATCTTGTCCGGCTTGATGTAGGTCCCGTCCTCATGGAGGATGTAGGTGTGATTATCCAGCGTAATCCCCGCGGGCACTACCAGGGAGACTTGGACGGGGGCTTTTTCCTGGAACTGCTCATTATCCAGCGCATTCCCCAGAATGGGTTTCGCCCCGTCAGCGGGCTTCATTTGGCCTTCCTCCAAAACATAGATGTCGTAATAGGGCGTGATATCCACCTTATAAATGGGATTCTCGGCGCCCGGATCGTATTCCACCACATCCAGTTTCTGGTAGATCTCTACATACAGGCTCTCCCCTACTTCCTCCACTTTTTCTTGGAATTCCTGCGCTTCCCGGATCACCTTGTCAAGGAAAGAACCGGCGATAGAGCCCCAAATGTCAACAAACCGGTTGTTTTCCGATTTCGCAGCATCCTGAACGGCTGCTTTTTCCTCCTCTGTCAGCTCCGCCGAGATGGAAGCCTGTGTTGCGCCGTCCTCCCGCTTAACTGACGTAGCTGTTACATTGACATCCACAGTGTAGGTCACACCGGACAGCGTGATAGTAGACACAGCTTCTTCCCCGTAGATTTTCGCGGAAGTTGACTGGCCGTTACCGGTCAACTCTAGGGTAACCGGCTGACTCTTTGTTGGCACAAAGCCGCTTACAAGAATCGTCATCCCATCAAAGCTGTAAGTGAGGTCGGCACCCTCCCCGCCATCCAGGTATACCTGGGGATAGGCAATGGTAAAGGTGCAGGTTTTGGCAGAATCCGCCACCACATAGTTTGGATTCTTACTGGCAGCGGCAACTTCGTACGTCCCAGGCTCGGTAACCGTGGGCACGGAAAACTCCACTGTATCCCCCTCTACCACTTCCTTACTGGAAGCTGTGGGGGCCAAGGGCCGGCCGGTGTAGGTCAATTCCGTATCCGACCAGTTCAAAGCTGTGATGGGCTTAGGGATGATTGTGTAGCTGGCAGAAGCCCCCTCCGGCAGGGCGTAATTCCTGTTATCCAAGGAGACCGCCGCTGCTGTATAGGTGCCTGCGTCCTTTTCACTGCCACCGCTGACAGTCACCTGAACCGCATCATCTCCCAGCAAGCCGGTGGCAGTAGCCGTCACGTTCGAGGGCTGCCCATCGTAGACACGATCCTCCATACCGTTCCATTCCAGGCCCACCGGAATGGGAGAGACCGTGAGCCGGTACTGGCCGGTTACGTCCTCTTTCTTCGCTGTGATGACCGCGGAACCCGCGCCCACAATGGTGACTTCTCCTGTGGAGGGGTTGACCGTTGCCACTGTCTTATCGCTGGAAGAGTAGGTAAAGCCCTCGGTGCTGTCATCCATGCGGGCGGCATTGGTGAATGGCTCATCCCCATAAGCACAGGTGATTGCTCCGCCCTGCTCAAAGCTGAGGGGGCCTCCCTCCACCTCGACAGTGACAATGTCTGAATTCTTGGTGGAATAATAGTCCTGGCCGTCCACCGTGGCAAAGGGCCGGATGCGGAACTGATACGTTCCCTGGGCCAGCCCGGTCACTGTGTATTCCCGCTTGTCCACAATGCCCAGCCGGGTCCATGTGCCGCCAATGTTCTGGTAGACAATGTAGTGGGTGGCCCCCAGGGAGGGCTCCCAGGAAAGGTGGACGCTGTTGGTAGTGGTGGTGTAGGAGAAGTCCTCCTCAGTCACATTGGTCGGGACGATCTGGAAGGTCAAGGTGGCGGTGCCGTAGATGGGGCCATCTGAATAGCCTCTCACCTCTACGGTGGCAGTGCCAACATCTACGTTGTTGCGCCAGTAGGGCATGAAGTCCCCGTAGGTGGACTGGCCGAAATATTTCTTGCCGGTCTCCGGGTCCTTCACCGTGACGGCGGGCTTTTTCGCCTCGCCGGTGTAGAAGCCGTACTTGTATGCCAGGGAGATGTCCATGTCCTCAATGCTCTTGGCTTGGAACCCGCAAGTATGATAGGAATAGGTCTTCATATCAAAGACCTGGCGGGTGCAGACATGGTTCTCGTCGTACTCGTGGCCCTGGCGCTTTGTCTCGGAAGAGAGGAAGATTGTGTTGCAGTCGTGGCACCAGCAGGCCAACCTGCCGTCCTCCCAGCACTGGGCGGTATCAATGGTCTCGGATTCGTGAATCAGGCCGTCCTCGCCGGGATGATAGAGTTCGTCGCCCACAGCGAACACGCCGCTGGGCGTGGGGTCCGAGTCGCTCTCTGGCTTATGGCCCACCATCAGTTTGCCGGTGTTGAGATAGATTTGGCCTTCATCCCCCGCTGGGGTGGTGTAGTTGGCAAATCCCGTATAGTTCGCGCTGCTGATTGTATAGCCGCACGCGTCACACACCAGGCGGGAGGCGCCATCCCAGGTATAGGCGTGGGCATGGCCGCCGTTGTCCTTTGTTTTGGTAAAGCTGTCGATCTGCTCCGGGCTGCCACTGTTATAGTCATACACTTGGATGGTCAAGGTATCTGCCGTGGTGGACAGGGTCGTGTACAAAGCCTGATAGTCATTGGTCGCCTTGGCAAAATGGAACTCAGGCGTGTTGGTCACACCATAGCTCTTCTCCCCCAGGCTGCCGCAGATGAAGTATGTGATGCCCTTTTCCTCGTCCACCGCGCCGTTGTACAGGGGCTGTGTGCGGGCATAGGAATGGTCGTGGCCAGAGAGCACCACGTCGATGCCGGCCTCTTGCGCGGCCTGGGCAATGGCCTGCTGGGTGGAGGCGTCCATCCCGGCAACCGTGTTGGTGTAATAGGCAGGCTGATGGGTGACTAAAATCTTCCAGCTGGCATGGGAGGCCTGGGCATCGGCAACAAGCCACTCCAACGCCTTCTCATAGCCCGCTGTCCCGCCGTTGATGGCGATGGAGGCGAAATAGACATTTCCATATTCCGCAGAAGTATAGTCCGGATTCTCCTGGTGGTACAGGAGAGTCCCAATGGGCAGGCCGCCCTCCAGCTCGTGGTTTCCCAAGCTGAAGAACCGGTCCGTATCCAGCTTTTCCAACATGGAAAGGGTGCTGTCCCAATAGGCGTAGTTGCCGCCTGAGTCCACAAGGTCCCCGGTTTGGACGGTCAGGTCCAAGCCCTCTACACCCACTTGTTCCAAGATCCCGCTCAGGTTCTGGTTGTTGCTTTCCTGCAGGTCTCCCAGTACCAAGGCTTGGATGCCAGTGTTTTCATAGCCGGTGGTAAAGCTCCTTACGGCGGACCAATGGGTCCCGTCGCCCACCCGGTAATAGTAGGTCGTGCCGGGGGCCAGGCCCTCGGCCGTCACGCCGCAGGCGTTGGCTGCGGCGTTGTCGCTGAAGCCGGTAAGCTGGCAGGTACCGGGAATGGGCTCTGCCCCTTCCACCGCTTCCTCCTCTTCCGCCAGCTGCAGCAGCGCCTTGCCATCCGCATACAACGGGTTTGACAGCCAGCTCACATTCAGGCTGTCCGCATCGTCCGAGGCATTGCGCCACACATGGGTGGGGGCGCCATCCTCCCTCCCCTGGGGCGTGTACACGGTGGCCTGGTAGCTTCCGGAAACATGGTTTTCCCCATCCTGGGCATAGACGGTCAGGGAGACCACACCGCTGCCAGGAATATACCGCACCTGGCCATTGCTGTCTGAGGTGCCGATCCTCGTACCATCAGCCAGGTAAAGATCCACGCCGGGGGCCGGGCTGCCTGTAGAGGAATCGGTGATGGTAAAGACAAAGGAATCCTCCAGCCCCGCCACCAAGGTCCCGGAAGACACCGTATAGGGCGCGGAGACGGGAATCTCTACCACCGGGCCGCCGAAGGTTGGGAGAAGCCCTTCCTGGGCAGAGGCAAATGTGACCACACCCTTGGTCAGGCGGCCGCTGAACGTGGTGCCAGGCACCACACTGGAGGGCACCGTAAAGGCCAGGGTGGCCATGGGGCCGCTGGAAACGCTGCCTTCCACCTTAAAGGAAACCGTACTGGTAACACTATCGTAGCGGGCCTCTTCCGCGATAGTACAGCCCGCAGGGACCGACAGCTCGAAGCTGTCCTTATAGGCCTTGTTGATGAAGACAGACGCTTCCAGGGAAGTGACATCCGCGCTGGCAGGGGTGAAGTCCAGGTGGATATCCTGCCCCAGCACAGCGGTCCCTTCCCGGGCGGTTACGGACACTGGGGCCGCTGGGGCCTGGGGGTCCGTGATATTGATATTGTAGCTCTGGCTGGCCTGGTTGCCCGCAATATCTGTGACCAGCAGGCGGATGGTGTGCTGGCCCTGGCTCAACACCAGTTTATCCGCCCGGATAATTCCCGAATGATCGACAAAAGCCCCCTCTGCCCCCTCTTCGATTCGCAATCCATCCACATACAGCAGGACATTGTCGAAATTGATGCCTGTGTTGAACAGGCTTGTCTCGGTGCTGTCCTGGAAATCCGCACTGAAAGCCAAGGTGTTGGTATCGAAAGTTTGCCCGTCTGTCAAAGGGCTTTCATTCACAGTAACATTGGTAATTTCAGGGGGCACCACATCCTGGTTGGTGCTGCCGTAGATAAAGGTCAGATCATCGAAATAGAGCGAGCCGTAACACTCGGACTTGTCTATCTTGGTGCCGTCGGCGGAGGTCCATCCCACGCCGCTGGTCGCGTAACTGAGCACCATCAGCCGGATACTCATGCCGGCGGGGATCTTCACAGGTGTAATCAGATTTTCAAGGTTAGCTTCATAGTAATGCCAGGCGTTGTCCGCCTGTTTATGCAGCCCTGTCTCGTCATTGAGATCCTCTTTCGTGAAATCAATTTGAGAGGAAGCGCCAGCTCCATCCGTGTACCGAAGGCGCAGCCACAAACTGGGCGTCCCCTCTGGAATATACACCCACAGGCCAATCTTATTGGGGTTCCCCTCCAGCACAAGGTCTTCCGAAAGGCCAAAACACACGCCGTCGGTCTGGTTGTTGTTCTGGGTGAAGTCGTAATCCATACGCATGGAATAGCTGCCTGAGTGGACAGGCGCCCCCTCTGCCAGGCTGACGATCTCTGCGTTGCCCACTTTGGGCTGGGTGGGCCCGTTGCGGTTGGTGTAGGAAAGGCAGTAAGCATCCGCGCCCTGGGTGGCGGCACTCACGGCAGCCGCATCGGTGGTATAATTCCCGTTCTCATCAAAAACGCCCACCACGTCGCCCAAGCCATGCTGGGTGGTGCCGGTGACGATCTTCCAATTCGGTTTCTCGAAATCCATGGCAATGATGGGCTCTTTGCCTACTTCCAGCTGCACTGTGGCGGTCACAGCTTGGTCGTGCACGGAGGTCACCGTTGCCGTACCTGTGATAGACTCTGTCTCGGAAGCCTGGAACAGGTTTCCTGAAAAAGAGCCCATCTCTTCATCGGAAAGGGTCCATTGGAAATCCCCGTCCTTATAGTTCACGTTCCGGCCCTGGTAACGCACCTGCAGGCCCAGGTCGGAGGTATCCCCAAAGCCCACATTGACCTTTTCCGAAGAGAAGAGAAGCTGGTCCGGGGCAGCGATGGTGATAGTGGCCTCCCCCACGGTCTCACCGGCGCTCTGCAGGGACACCGTGACTTCCCCCAGGGAGCCGTTGGAGGTGAACACGCCCGTGCTGCCGCCGATGGAGCCGTAGGCGGAATCCACTGACCAGCTGGCATTTTCCGGCAAAGGCGCCGGCGCGCCGGAGGGGTCGGCGCCCACCGCTGTAAACTGCACGGTGGAGCCGGGGGTGTAGACCTCGTTGACCGGGGTGATGACCGCGTGGTCAAACTCTCCGGTTGCCTTTACATCGGAGACGATGAAAATGGAGGAGCTGACCTGGCGCTCCTGGCCGTCGGAGGGGTTGTTCCGGGTGATGACCTGGCTGTCGCCCTCCCGCCGGGAGACAAAGGTGGAGGAGCCGCTGCCATCCAAGAGCAGCGCCGTTTGGCAGCCCCGGGCCTTCATCATCTGTGCCACCTCATACTGGGTGTACCCGCAGGAGACAGGGTACCGCTGGCCATAGCACACCATGGAGACCACTGTCCCATCCGCTTTGATACCGATGGCGGTATAGGTCACATTCCGTCCCCCTTTTGAGACGTTGACCTCCCCCTCCTTCACCAGCAGGGTCCCGCCGCCCACGGCATAGGCCAGTCCCTGGGTATCGGCGCTGTTGGAGATAACGGCTTTACCCTCCTCCGTAATGCCGAAATAGTACCGGCCATTGACCGGGTTATAGGATTTCCCGTCGATAATCAGGGCGCCTGTCGGCTGCCCGGTGGCCATATTATAGTAGTCCGCGTTAAGGGCCGCCACAATGGTGGAATCGGCGTACTGTTCCGCGCGGGTGAAATAGGCCTGGGCGTCCTTCACCTGGTCGGAGACGGTCTGCATCCGCCAGTTGATGGTCTGGTTCTCCAGGATGTTCTCCATGCCGGAATAGCCCGCCATGATCTTGGCCTGACTCAGGTCCACCTCGCAGAAATAGTCGATGTTCTGGTTGGTGCCGTCCTTGACGTTGGTGTAGGTCACATACTCCGTCACGCCGGGGGCCAGGTCATAGGCGGTCTCAGAGACGTACTGGCGCGTCTGGCCCTCTTCCCCCACAAAAAGCTCTTTGCCCGGGGAGAAGCCCTGGGAGGTCTGGGCGGCAAAGGCTGTTAAGGGCAGCCCCTGTACAAGGAGCGCCGCCGCCAGCAAAAAGGCTGCCGCTTTTTTCAATGGGTGCTTCATATTCGTTCCTCCTGGATAGAAAGAAAGGGCGGCGGCATACTGCCGCCGCCCTCGGGTATTTTAGGGGTTAGTGGTTAAATAAGTCTTTGTCAAATAACTTCTTCGCTGGTTAAAGCGCCACCAACAATTTCTTCACTGCTAACAGGATTCTGCTCTTCAGTATCTCCCACACTATACCACTCGTCGCTATCCGCGTCGTAAACGTATTCCTTATCATCAATCGTGATGTATTCTTGTTCCTCGAGCTCATCGAGAGTCAAATACTCATCCGGGTCGGTGACAGAAACATACTCTTCCTTTTCATCATCCCATTTATACTCGGTACCGTTTACCGTAATAGTAGGACGAACAATTTCGGGATCGGGATCGGGATCAGGAGAGCCGCCGCCAGTGGTAGGAGCGGTAATGGTGATCTCAGAATCGGGGGCCACAGCCTGGCCGTTGGCAGTGGTGCCGGTAACGCCTTCCTTGGCGGCAATGGTGGTGCCCACAGGGGCGTCTGTGACAGCCACGTTGTTCTCCAGGGCGATGACTTCCGCACCACCGGTGGCGCCCGCCAGGGACACGGTGGCGCCCTCTTTGGCGACGACCACGGTGATGGGCTCGTCCGCGGTGATGGACACGTTGTCCGCCAGCACCAGCACAATCCCGGTGCCGTCCACGTTCTGGGCGCCCTCTTCCACGGCGTACGTGACAATGGCCTGGTTCAGCCGAGCCATAACGCTGGCGCGGTTGATGTCGCTCAAAGGCTCCACAGAGCCATCACCCATGCCGGAGATAAAGCCGCGGTTGGCCAGGGCGTTGATGTAGCCCACAGCCCAGGAAGAAGCCTCGGCGGAATCGTTGAACTTCACATCGGAAGTTTCCTCCCGCTCGATGCCCATGGCCTGGGCGAACATGGTGAAGAACATCTCACGGGAGAGGGTGGTCTCGGGCTCCATGATGGTGTCGCTCATACCGGCCATGATGCCGGCGCCCACGCACTTGGCGATGTGGCCGGCGTACCAGGCGTCCTCGGGGATATCGGTGAAGCCGCTGATATCCGCCTCATCGGTAATCTGGAGCAGCTGGGAGAACACGGCAGCCGCCTGAGCGCGATTCATCTCCCCCTCGGGGTCGAAATCGTTGTTGCCCACGCCGGAAACCACGCCGGCATCGCTCCACCGGTCGATCGCTGCTTCCGCCCAATGGCCCTGAGCGTCATCGAACTCCACCGCCATTGCGGAGACGGGGATGAACGCCAGAATCAAGCACAGGCTCAACAGAACTGCGACAAATCTTCGTTTCATCGTTCATTTCCTCCTTTTTGCATACAGGGCGTTTGTTCCGTTGTCCTCACAACGGAACAAAGGGGTATACCCCTTTGTAGCCCAAATTATTTGTATGGCTTTATCATAGCACAGTCTTTTGGCTTTGTCCACTGAGTTGCCGCCGTTTTTACAAAAAATTTTCAAAGATTAAAGATATTTAAAACTTTTTTCTGAATTTTTCTTTGCCATGGCTGTACCCCTCAGCTGCTGGCCGCTTTCACAACGCGCGGCGCCTTGATCCGGCCTCCGGGCCACAAACCGCTTGCAAAGCGCCGGGTAACCGTGCTAGAATTTAAAAAAGCCTATCGGGAGGGAAACGGAAATGGAAACGGAACGCATTGACCGGGTGCGGCGCGCCATGGAGGCCCGGGGACTGGCGCAGATGATCGTCTGCGACCCCCAAAGCATTGACTATTTGACTGGGGTGTATGTGGAGCCCTTTGAGCGGCTGTTCGCCCTCTGCCTGCGGGCTGACGGCAGCCACGTTTTCTTTTTAAACAAGCTCTTCTCTGTGCCAGAGACGCCCATCGAGAAGGTCTGGTTCACCGACACCGATGATTCCATCGGCATGCTCGCTCAACGGATTCAGGCCGGAGAGCCCTTGGGCATTGACAAGGAGTGGCCTGCCCGGTTCCTGCTGCCCCTGATGGAGCGGCTGCCCGGCACCCCCTGCCAGCTTGCCAGCGACTGTGTGGACAGCGTGCGGGCCCGGAAGGACGCAGCCGAGCAGGAGCTGATGCGGATGAATTCCCGCCTAAACGACGAAGCTATGACCCGGGCCGCGGCCTACATCCGGGAGGGGATGACCGAGGCGCAGGTAGCGGACTTCCTGCTGGCCCAGTACAAGGAACTGGGCTGCCAGGACGTGTCCTTCCCGCCCATTGTATCCTTCGGCGCCAACGCCGCCGACCCCCACCACATGCCGGACGGTACCATCTTGCGGGAGGGCGACTGCATTGTGCTGGATATCGGCGGCAAAAAGGATGGGTACTGCTCAGACATGACCCGCACCTATTTCTGTAAGCGGGTTTCGGACAAGCACGCGGCAATCCACGACTTAGTGCGCAGGGCCAACGAAGCCGCCGAGGCCCTGGTGCGCCCCGGCGTACCTCTGTGCCAGCTGGATAAGGCTGCCCGGGATGTGATTGCCCAGGCGGGTTACGGGGAGTACTTCACCCACCGGCTAGGCCATTTCATCGGCCGCACGGACCATGAACAGGGGGACGTGAGCAGCGCCAACACTGCCCTGGCCCAGGAGGGCATGGTCTTTTCCATCGAGCCGGGTGTCTACCTGCCTGGCGAGATGGGCGTTCGGGTGGAGGACCTGGTGCTGGTCACTGCCAATGGCTGTGAAGTGCTCAACCGGGTGGATAAGCGTTGCCAGCTGATTGGCTGAAGGCAGCCGGGCACATAATAAGGAGAGAGCAGCGTCAACCGCGTCAACCGCTGTCCTCTCCTTTTTCTTTTTGCCGGCTTTCCGCTCTCTGGGGTTCTTCCAGGCTCGGGGGAGCTTCTAAATCACGGGGGCGTCACTGTTCCTTTTGATGCACGCACCCCTTGCACTTGGGGGAGCAGCTCCACAGCCTGCCGGCGGTGGGAATCCAGTTCTCCGCGTAGGGCTGGCACTTCTTCGTCAGGTTTTCCACGGGCTCGGGGGACTGCATGTCCGTGGACCTGGCCCCGCTCTTTTCCACCATCTCCTGGAGCTTGCCCGGGTTCTCCAGCATGGGGCAGGGGCGGAACATGTTCTCGTTAAAGGGCTGGCCGTCGTGATAGGCCATGAACAGCGGGGACTTGAGAGCCTCCAGCAGCGTCTTGTCATAGACGCTGGAATCGGAGTAGTGGATAAAAGCACAGGGCTCCATGTCCCCGTTGGCGTTGATGTGGATGTACCGCCGTCCCCCGGCGATGCACCCGCCCACATACTCCCCGTCGTTTTGGAAGTCGATGGTGAAGATGGGCTTAGTGCCCCGATAGGCGCGGATGCGGCTGTACATCTTCTCCCGCTGCTCCGGAGAGGGCAGCAGCTGGGTGACGGCGTCGTTGCCCACGGGCATGTAGTGGAAGAACCAGGCGAACTTGGCCCCGTCCGCGATGAGGGAATCGAAAAATTCCTCGGAGCTCAGGGAGTCGATATTCTGGCTGGTATAGCAGCAGGAGACGCCAAAGGGCAGCTTCTTGCTTTGCAGCAGCCGCATGGTTTTCACCACCGCCTGATAGGTTCCGTGGCCCCGGCGGCCGTCCGTGGCCTCTTCAAAGCCCTCGATGCTGATGGCGGGGACGAAATTTTTCACCCGCAGCATGCCGTCGGCAAGGTCCCCGTCAATGAGGGTGCCGTTGGTAAAGGCCAGAAACATGCAGTCGGGATGGGCCTGGCACAGCTTCAGGATATCGGCCTTGCGGACCATGGGCTCGCCGCCGGAAAAGATGTAGAGGAAGGTTCCCAGCTCCGTACCTTGGCGGACAATGTTATCCAGGGTTTCGTAGCTCATGTTCAGCTTGTTGCCGTAGTCCGCCGCCCAGCAGCCGGTGCAGTGGAGGTTGCAGGCGGAGGTGGGGTCCATCAAAATGGCCCAGGGAATGTTGCAGCCGTGTTCTGCCATGGCCTTTTCCTGGCGGGCAAAGCCGATCAGGTTTACGTTGACAATGAAATTTTGGAAAAAGGTTTTCCGCACCCCAGCGTCCAGGTCGGTCCACAGGCTTTTAATCAGCCGGTACCAGTTGTTGTCCGGGTTGTCGATGACCTTGTGAAACGCCGCCCGCTGGCTGGGGAACAGGTTGTCCTTGTCGAATTTGTCCGCCCAGCTGAGCAGGTTGGGCAAGGCCTTGTCCGGGTCCTCGTCCAGATAGTGGAGGATCTGCTTGGCTACAAAGGATTTCATGTTTTCCGGGAGGGTTTTTTCGCTCATATCCAGCAATTTCTTCCTTTCTTTCATGGGTTTCAGAGACCAGAGCGGAGGACCCGCAGCACCTTCGGGGAGAGGCCAGGCAAACCGCAATACAATCTCTAAAGATGTAGAATAATCGCATTATTTGACTTTTACCACACCTGTATACTATAATACTCCATGCTCTCTTCGCAAGGGGCAGTTTTCTATTGGAATGTGGAATATACCACACCGCCGCGCAAGCCACGCCAAAAAGCCGCACTTTTTAAAAAGGTTGTTTCCAACCTGGGAGGGAAAGACTATGGAAGAAAAAGAAAAAAAGCCGGACCGCCGGGTGCTAAAGACAAAAAAGGCCATTCGCAACGCCCTGGCACAGCTGCTGGCAGAAAAGGAACTGGAGGAAATCACCGTAAAGGAGGTAGCGGACACGGCGGACATCAACCGCAAAACATTTTACAATTACTATGCCGGCGTCCACCAGGTCATTGATGAAATCGAAAACGAGATCATCTCCACATTCGATCAGGCTATTCGGGAGGTTGACGCCCGCAGGGACATAAAAAACCCCTACACATTTTTTGAGAAGATCACTGCCATTCTCAATCAGGACTTGGATTTTTACAGCCATTTGTTCCGCATGCGCGGGAATTTGAGCCTATCCTACAAGATCACCACGCTGCTGAAAACGAAAATACTGAAGTCCTTCCTCCAGGAACATTCCTGCGACCCGCAGGAGGCGGAGATCTTTGTGGAGTACGCTGTGTGGGGAATGATGGCCGTGTATGAAAGCTGGTTCAACTCCCAGCGGAGCACGCCTTTGGAAGAGATCTCTCAAAAGCTGAGCGTGGTGTGCGTATATGGCCTGGCCGGGCTGCTGCGGGAGGACTCCTGACACGCCGGGGCGGATTACGTACTGTCCCGGCCCCCGAGGGGGGCGGCGGCCTCAAAAGCGCGGCGCAGCTTTTGCAGGGCCCGCTTCTCAATGCGGGAAACATAGCTGCGCGAGATGCCAAGGCGCTGGGCCACCACCCTCTGCGGCTGCGGGCGGCATCCCTCTAGGCCATAGCGCAGGCAGATGATCGTTCTTTCCCGCGGGGTGAGCACGGAGCGCACCAAGCCGTAAAGCCGTTCGCTTTTCATCCGTGTGTCAATTTCCTCGATAATGGTGTCATCCACCGCCATAGTGTCCAGAATTGTGAGGGTGTTTCCGTCCTGGTCCGTGTCGATGGGTTCATTGAGAGAGAGATCCTGGGCGGACTTTTTCCCGCTGCGGAAGAACATGAGGATCTCGTTCTCGATACACCGGGAGGCGTAACTGGAAAGCCGTATCCCTTTACTGCTGTCGAAACTGTCAATGGCCTTGATGAGGCCAATCGTGCCAATAGAGATCAGGTCCTCCTGGTCATCCTGCCGCGCATAATATTTTTTGATGATGTGGGCAACCAGGCGCAGGTTGTGCTCGATGAGCTTCTGCCGGGCCGCCTGGCTGCCCTGGGCCATCTCCTCCAGACAGCGCTTTTCCTGGGCGGCGGACAGGGCCCGGGGAAAAGTGCCGCCGCCTGTGACATGGAGGAATAAATAGAGGATCTGGGAGAAAAAATCGAAAAGCTGGAGGAGCATAAAACCACTTCCCTTCTGGAATCTCTGCTGCATTTTTATGTGGGAATGCACCGCAGCGTGCCAGTACACCCAGAAAAAAGCGCTCCTCCCCCTTCTGTTTTTCCCCGCATTGTGCTATACTGGTTGCCGCTGCTATATGACAGCTGGAAATGCAGAACACATTGAAAAGGAGTGTTTTATTATGAGTGAGACTAAGATTCCTGCCCGCAGCGAACTGGACCCCCAGTTCACTTGGGCCACCACCGACCTGTTCCCCAGTGACGGGGCCTGGGAGGCTGTGATCCCGGAAATCCAAAAACTGATTGAACAGCTGAAAGCCTGCCAGGGCACCCTGGGCCGCAGCGCCCAGGATCTGCTGGCCTATTTGAAGCTGGGGGACCAGTTCACCTTGAAGGCCGAGCCCTTCGCATGCTACGCCATGTACCAGAGGGACCAGGACACCCGGGATCCCCGGGCCCAGAAGATGAACGGCCAGATGATGAACCTGCTCATCCAGGCTGAGGAGGCCACCGCCTTTGCCACCCCGGAGATTTTGGAGATCCCCCAGGAGGCCATGGACCGGTTTTATCAGGAGGAGCCCGGGCTGGAGCACTACCGCCTGGCCCTCACCCGCATCCGCCGGCAGAAGGACCACACCCTCTCCCCCCGGGAGGAGGCCTTGCTTGCCTCGGCAGGGAAGATCGGCCAGTCCCCCAGCACCATCTACAACCTGCTCAACGACGCCGACCTGTCCTTCCCCGACGCAGTGGACCAAGAGGGCAACAAGCACCCTGTCACCCAGGGCACCTATATCCCCCTGGTGCAATCCGCTGACCGTACCCTGCGGGAATCTGCTTTCCGCAATTTCTACAGCTCCTTCGGCCAGTTCCGCAACACCTTTGCCGCAGCCCTGGAGGGCCAGATGAAGCAGCTGCAGTTCTTTGCCGACGCGCGAAACTACCCCTCTGCCCTGCACGCCGCTTTGGACAAGACCGAGGTTCCGGTAGAGATTTATCACAATCTGATCGCTGCCGTGCGGGAAAGCTTCCCCACTATGCACCGGTATATCCGCCTGCGCAAGAAGATGCTGGGCGTGGAGAAGCTGCACTATTACGATATCTACACCCCCATTGTGGCGGACCAGGACGAAACCATCCCCTTTGAAGAGGCCAAGAAGATGGCCTTGGAGTCCCTGGCACCTCTGGGGGAGGACTACCTCTCCATGCTGAAAGAGGGCTTTGCGAACCGGTGGATCGACGTGTACGAGAACCAGGGCAAGCGCTCTGGCGCCTACTCCTCTGGGGTGTACAGCTGCCATCCCTTCGTGCTGCTCAACTACACCGACACCCTGAACGACGTGTTTACCCTGGTGCATGAGATGGGCCACGCCCTGCACTCCTACCTCTCTGCTAAGAACCAATCTGTCACCTACGCGGACTACGTCATCTTTGTGGCAGAGGTGGCCTCCACCTGCAATGAGTCCCTGCTGATGCAGCACCTGCTGGCCTCTACCCAGGACAAGAAGCGCCGGGCCTATCTCATCAATTACTTCTTGGAACAGTTCCGCACCACCCTGTACCGCCAGACCATGTTTGCTGAGTTCGAGCTGTGGTGCAGCCAGCAGGTGCAGCAGGGCAACCCTCTCACCGCGGAGGCCCTGTGCCAGAAGTATGGCGACCTGAACCGGGAGTACTATGGAGAGGACATCGAGCCCGACCCGGAGATTGCCCTGGAATGGGCACGCATCCCCCACTTCTATATGAACTTCTATGTGTATCAGTACGCCACTGGATTCTCCGCGGCCATCGCCCTGTCCCAGCGCATCTTGAAGGAAGGCCAGCCCGCCGTGCAGGATTACCTGCGCTTTCTTTCCGGCGGCTGCTCTACCGACCCGGTCTCTCTGCTGAAAAACGCGGGGGTGGACATGGCCTCTCCCCAGCCGGTGCGCGACGCTTTAAAGCTCTTTGGCAGCCTGGTGGAAGAAATGGAAGAGATGGCCTGAAAATTGAGACAGATTTTTCTATTTTGCAATTTTCTTTAACAGAAATCGCAAAAGCACTTGACCTTTGCTACAGGATTTGATAGGATAAATAGGCTTTCGTATTTGTCTATCATGGAACGACATTTCACGGCTTTAACCCTTTAAAGCGACTGGTTTTGTCCTTCATGGTGAGACAGAAAATCTATCACATCGAGGAAGGAAGGAAAGCGCAGTGAAAACCAAAAAGTTCTTGTCCCTGCTGCTGGCAGGGGCCCTGGCTTTGTCTGTGGCAGCCTGCGGACAGCAGCAGGCTGTCACCAACCAGGAGACCTCTTCAGACGTTTCTACAACGTCTGAAGCGAGCTCAGATCTGAGCTCCTCCGCCGAGACCGGCGAGCGGCCCACCGAGCCCAGCGGCCAGCTGGTTATCGGCTCTGTCACCCAGGTCATCAACGAGTTCTACGACACTGGGTTCTCTACCAGCGAGACCAACTACAACATGTACGATCTGATCCACGGCACCATGGACTCCGTGGTGTACACCAAAGAAGGCGAGTTCCAGTACAACGACACCGTTGTGGCCTCTCACGAGGAAACTGAGAACGAGGACGGCACCAAGACCTACACCGTGACCATCAACGACGGCCTGGTGTGGAGCGACGGCACCCCCCTCACCGCCAAGGACTACGTCTTCGCAGTGCTGCTGGAGAACAGCGACGAGATGGCCGGCGTGGACGGCTACCCCTGCAACGGCGGCTACTCCTATGTAGGCTATGATGAGTGGCTGGCCGGCACCGCCGACACCTTCGCCGGCGTGCATCTGGTGGACGACATGACCTACTCCCTGACCGTGAAGGCCGAGGAGCTGCCCTACCACTATGACATCATGTACGCCAGCCTCCGTCCCCGGCCCCTGCATGTGATCGCCCCTGAGTGCGACGTGGAGGACACCGAGAACGGCGCCACCATCACTGGCGAATTCACCACCGAGCTGCTTCAGGAAACCATCAACAACCCCGAAACCGGCTACCGGTACAATCCCAAGGTCACCTGCGGCCCCTACCTGTTCGAGAGCTTCGATGAGGCCAGCCAGCAGGCAACCCTGAAGGTGAACCCCGAGTTCGCCGGCGACTACCGCGGCGTGAAGCCCATGATCGAGACCCTGATCATCAAGACTGTGGTTTCCGACACCATGATGAACGAGCTGGAAAGCGGTTCTGTGGACCTGCTGTACAGCTGCTCCGGCGGCGAGACCATCAACGCCGGCCTGGACCTGGTGGAAGAGGGCACTGCCGCCGACTCCACCTACATGCGCAACGGTTACGGCCAGCTGCAGTTTGACTGCAGCGTGTTCCCCACCAACTCTGAGAAGGTGCGCCAGGCCATTGCTTACTGCCTGGACCGCAACGAGTTCGCCCGCCAGTACACCGGCGGTTACGGCTCTGTGGTGCACTCCTTCTACGGCCTGGCCCAGTGGGAGTACGCCGAGTCTGTGGACTGGATCAACGAGAACCTGAACACCTATGACATGAATGTGGACGCCGCAATTACGCTGCTGGAAGAGGATGGCTGGACCCTGAACGCGGACGGCACCCCCTACTCTGGCACTGGCACCCGCTACAAGGACGTGGACGGCGAGCTGAAGCCCCTGACCATCACCTGGTGCAACTCTGAGGGCAACCCTGTTTCCGAGCTGCTGGCCACCATGCTGCCCGAGAACATGGCTGCCGCTGGCATGGAGCTGCAGCCCACCACCACCGACTTCGCCACCCTGCAGAACGCCATTCTGCACTCTGCTGACACGCAGTACAACATGTACAACCTGGCCACCGGCTTTGCCACTGCCAACTCTCCCTGGTACTACTTCTCCAGCGACGAGGCTTGGATGGGCAACTACAATAAAAACTGGATTGCCGACCAGGAGCTGAACGACGCTGTGGTGCCCATGAAGAGCATCCCCTATGATGACCATGACGGCTGGCTGGAAGCCTGGCAGAACTTCATCAAGGTCTGGAACGAGAAGCTGCCCAACATCCCGCTGTACTCTGACGAGTACTACGACTTCTACTCCCCCCGCGTGCAGGGCTGGGAGAACACTGCCACCTGGGGCTGGCAGAACGCGGTTCTGGATGCTTGGGTCACCGAGTAAGTGAAAAGCGAACGCGCATAAGCAAATAGTCCTGTAGAGAGCCCGGCGGGCCCCTTTGCTGGGGTTCGCCGGCTCTTTTAAAACAGAAATTATCGAGAAATGGGGGGATTCAAGTGGGAAAAGGCAGATATCTGCTGAAGAGATTTATCTATATTGTGTTCGTTTTCTTCATCATTTCCATCTTGATGTTCTTTATCTATAAAATTATGCCCGGCGACCCCGTGACCATGATGCTGGGCGACGCAAAGGCCAACATGAAGCCTGACGCCTATCAACGGCTGTACGATCAAACTCGGGAAAACCTGGGCCTGAACGGCCCCCTGATCGTCCAGTACATCCGGTGGATCGGCAATATGCTCACCGGGAACTTTGGCTATTCCACCCAGTATAAGAAGGATGTCATCGACATGATCGGCACCCCGATGCTGAACACTGTGATGCTCAACCTGGTCTCTATGCTGGTCACCTTCCTCATTGCTGTACCCCTTGGCATTGCCACCGCAGTGCGCAAGAACGGCGTCTTCGACAAGACCATCCAGGTGGTCACCATTATTGGCTACAGCCTGCCCAGCTTCATCATTGCCCTGCTGGCCATTTTCGCCTTCGCGGTGAAGATCCCAATTTTCCCCATCAGCGGCGTGCGCACAGCTGGATTTGAAGGCAACGCCCTGCAAACGGCCCTGGATACCCTGTGGCACATGTCCCTGCCGGTGATCGTCATGTCCATTTCGGGCATTGGCAGCATCACCCGGTATGTGCGGGCCGCCATGATCGACGTGCTGCGCATGGATTACATCAAGACTGCCCGGGCCAAGGGCCTGCGGGAAAAAGTGGTTATCTATGTCCACGCTTTCCGCAACGCCCTGATCCCCGTGGTGACCATTGCCACCGCCTGGGTGGTATCCCTGTTTGGCGGCTCCATCGTCATTGAGAACGTGTTCCTGTGGCCCGGCCTTGGCCAAACGCTGATCAACGGTCTGATGCAGCGGGACTTCTCTGTGGTGCTGACCATGCAGATGTTCTATGTGGTGCTTTCCCTGACGGGCAACGTGATTATGGACATTGCTTACACCATTGCGGACCCCAGAGTCCGGCTGGAAAACTGAGAAAGGAGGGAACCCAATGGCAAAGAAAAAACTTTTCGGCAGCCGCAAATCCACGGCTGCGGCAGCTGCGCAGCGCATGGTGCTGGGCGGCCTTCCCCAGGAGGAAGAAGAGTTGATGCAAAGCCCTGTGCGCATGGTGGTACAGAGCTTTCTGCACGACAAGGTGGCCATGACGGGCCTTGTCCTGTTCCTGGTAATTTTCCTGTGCTGTATCGTCCTTCCCTTCTTTTACCCCATTGAACTGCACTATCAGGATGTGACCCAGTCCAATGTGGCGCCGGGCTTCGGCATGCTGAAGGTGCCCAGCCAGCTGCAGGGCAACGCCAAGATGATTTCCGCTGGCAGCACCTTCTCCGTAGCTATCGACGAGAACGGAAATGTGTACGAGTGGGGCACCTTCCCCACAGAGAAGCTGAAGAACATCCCCTCCTCTTCGGAGATGGGCAAGCTGACCCAGATCTCCGCCGGCCTGGACCATGTGCTGGCCGTAAACGAAGAGGGCAAGATCTTCACTTGGGGCAACGACCGCATGGGCCTGGCCAATGTGCCCGTGGAGCTGGAAGCGGCCCCCCAGCCCATCAAGCAGATTTCCGCCGGTTACCAGATCTCTCTGGTCCTGACGGAAAGCGGGCGCCTGTATAACTGGGGCAGCGCCTATCTGATGAACATTTCCGTCCCCAGCGAGGTACAGGGCAACATTGCCAAATTTGATGACAACACCAACATTGTCATGGCCTTGACCAACGACGGCGAAGTGGTGCCCCTTTCCAACAAGGCCTCTTCCTTCACCAATGTGCCTGAAGACATTCAGGGGGACGTGGTGGACATTGCCCTGACCGACGAGAGCGCCGCCGCCCTCACCAGCGACGGGCGGGTGCACACCTGGGGCAACAACGTAAACCACTCCATGGACGTGCCCGAGGACATCCAGGGCCGGGTGACAGCCCTCTCTGCGGGGCGCTACCACTACACCGCCATTTTGGATGACGGCACGGTGGCCTCTTGGGGGGACAACACCTTTGGCCAGGACCAGGCCCCCCATCTGAACGGCAAAGCCGCCTCTGTTTCCGCTGGATACTACAGCAGCTACGCGATTATGGAGGACGGCAGCGCCAAGGGCTGGGGCCTGGACGGCTACCTGATGGGCACCGACAATCTGGGCCGCGATGTGTTCCGCCGCCTGATTGTGGGCGGGCGCATGACCATGACCGTGGGCGCCATCGCCGTGATTATCTCCACCTTTATCGGCGTGATTGTGGGCGGCGTCTCTGGATATAAAGGCGGCAAGCTGGACAACCTGCTGATGCGCTTGACGGAGATCGTCTCCTCTGTCCCCTTCCTTCCCTTCTGTATCATTCTTTCCAGCATTTTGGGGAATTCCATCTCTGAGATGCAGCGGATTATCCTCATCATGTTCATTCTGGGCCTGCTCTCCTGGCCGGGCATTGCCCGGCTGGTGCGCGGCAGCGTGCTGGCAGAGCGGGAGCAGGAGTTTGTCACTGCAGCCAAAGCCCTGGGCGTGAAGGAATTTGGCATCATTTTCCGGCACATCCTGCCCAACATCATCACAGTCATCATTGTCAACGCCACCCTGGACTTTGCCACCTGCATGCTGACAGAGTCTTCCCTGTCCTTTATTGGGTTTGGCGTGGCAGAGCCCAACGCCACCTGGGGCAACATGCTCAACGGCGCCCAGAACGGGCAGGTCATTGAGAACTACTGGTGGCGGTGGGTGTTCCCGTCCATCGCGCTGGGCATCTGCACCATCAGCATCAACTGCGTGGGCGACGGCCTGCGTGATGCCATCGACCCCAAATCGAAAGAGAGGTGAGCGCTGTGAGCTTATTGGAAGTGAAGAACCTACACACCTATTTTAAGACCAAGAAGGGCATCGTCAAGGCTGTTAACGACGTGACCTATTCCCTGGACGCCGGAAAAACCCTGGGCATTGTGGGGGAATCCGGCTCTGGCAAAAGCGTTTCCGCCATGAGCATCATCAAGCTGCTGGACGGAAACGGCTATATTGAAAGCGGAAGCATCACCTTTGACGGCAAGGACATTTTGCAGTGCACGGACAAAGAGATGTACCACATCCGGGGCAATGAGATCTCTGTAATTTTCCAGGAGCCCATGACCTCTCTGAACCCGGTGTTCACCGTGGAGCGGCAGATTGGCGAGACCCTGCAGATCCACCAGAACATGACCAAAAAGGAAGCCAGGAAGAAGGCTGTGGACCTGCTGGCCGATGTGAAGATCCCCAACCCAGAGCGGGTTGCCAAGCAGTATCCGTTCCAGCTCTCCGGCGGCATGCGCCAGCGTGTGATGATCGCCATGGCGCTGGCCTGCAAGCCCAAGCTGCTGATCGCGGACGAACCCACCACCGCCCTGGATGTGACCATCCAGGCTCAGATTCTGAAGCTGATGAACGACTTGAAGGCCCAGATGGGCACCTCGATCCTGTTCATCACCCACGACCTGGGGGTCATCCACGAGATGGCCGACGAGGTGGCCGTGATGTACTGCGGGCAAATTGTGGAAAAGGCGCCGGCGCGGACCATCTTCCACGACGGCACCTACTCCCACCCCTACACCGAGGGCCTGATGACCTCGATTCCCCAGCTGAACACCCCAAAGGGGGAAAAGCTGGACGCGATTCCCGGCTCTGTACCCAACCCCCTGTACCTGCCCCAGGGCTGCAAATTCGGCCCCCGGTGCAAGTACTGCACCAAGCGCTGCGAGGAGGCGGAGCCTCCCCTGCAGGAGGTGGAGCCCGGCCATGTGGTACGTTGTTTCTATGCGGAAAAGGCGGTGAGAAAAGAACATGGCGAATGAGATGAAAACACAGGCAACCGTGGAACGGGACGCCGCCCAGCCCGTGGTGGATGGGAAGAAGGTGCTTCTGCGCCTGCGGGATGTAAAGCAGTACTTTCCTGTAAAGAAAACCAAGCTGCGGGAAAAACAGCGCTATGTGCGGGCCAACGACGGCATCTCCCTGGATATCTTCGAGGGAGAGACCCTGGGCCTGGTGGGCGAGTCCGGCTGCGGCAAGTCCACCCTGGGACGGACCATTTTACAGCTGTACCCCCAAAGCCACGGGGACATTCTGTTTTACAAGGACGGGAAGGCCATCGACTTAAAGAAGCTCTCCTATGAGGAGATGCGGGTGCTGCGCAAGGACCTGCAGCTGATTTTCCAGGACCCCTACTCCTCCCTGAACCCTCGGATGACCGTGGGGCAGATTATTGGAGAGGGGCTGACCTCCCATGGGATCTTCAAGCGGGGAGACCCGGCCATGAAGGAGTACATCATGAAGGTGATGGAGGACTGCGGGCTTGCCAGCTACATGTTCAACCGGTATCCCCACCAGTTCTCCGGCGGCCAGCGCCAGCGCATTGGCATTGCCCGCAGCCTTGCCCTCTCCCCCAAGTTTGTGGTGTGTGACGAGGCCGTCTCCGCTCTGGATGTTTCCATCCAGTCCCAGATCTTAAACCTGCTCTCTGAGCTGCGCGAAAAGGCGGGTTTGACCTATCTGTTCATCACCCACGACTTAAGCGTGGTAAAGTACATCAGCGACCGCATCTGTGTGATGTACCTGGGCAACATGGTGGAGTTGGCGGAATCGGAAGATCTGTTTGCCCACACCTATCATCCCTATACCGAGGCTTTGCTCTCTGCCATTCCCACCACGGAAGAGGACAATGGCGGGCGGGAGCGCATCCTGCTGGAGGGGGATATCCCCAGCCCTGTAAACCCGCCCAGCGGCTGCAAATTCCACACCCGGTGCCGCTATTGCCAAGAAAAGTGCAAGAATGAGGTCCCCGAGTGGAGAGACATGGGCAACCACCACTATGTGGCCTGCCACTTCCCGCTGGATTCAAAGAAGGGTTGACGCCTATGTTCTTTCGCAAAAAGGTCAACCGGCTGGTGGATATTAAGAAAGCGGAGGAACGCTTTCAAAAAGACGTGGAGAAAACGCCCTTGGAAAAGAAGGACCGGCTTGCCATGATTCTGGCGGCGCTGATCGTCTTTGTGCCAGCGTTCCTGCTGGTGCTGGCAGTTTTCGGCCTGATCTTGTATTTCTTCTTCTTCCGGTTTCTGTAATATTGACACACGCTTTCCTTTTGTAGAAAGGCCCCCAGCAGTTTTGCTGGGGGCCTTTCTTGCGCCTGTCGGGGCTTTCCTCCGAAAAAGGGGAGGTGCTGCGTATGCGCAGCACCTCCCCTCCCCAAATAGAGCTATGGGCAATTACATTTTATAGATGGCCTCGGGAGACAGAATCTCAAAGCCGTTGGCGTGCAGGGCCTCGGCGGCCTTCTGGCCGTTGTCCAGCCGGATGATGACGAAGGCCTTGCCCTTATCCCGGCTGATGAAAGCGTACATGTACTCCACATCAAAGCCCTCGTTGGAGAGCAGCCGCACCGCCTTGGAGAAGGCGCCGGGCTTGTCGTCAATGCCCACCGCGATCACCTTGGTGAGGGTGACGGTCATGCCGTGGGCCTTCAGGGCCTCCACGGCCTCCTTGGGCTTGTCCACGATGACACGCAGGATGCCGAAGTCCCGGGTGTCCGCCACGGAAATGGCGCGGATGTCGATGTTGGCCTCTGCCAGCACCTCGGTGACCTCCGCCATGCGGCCGGGCTTGTTCTCGATAAACACAGAAAGCTGTTGGATCTGCATACAGTCACGTCCTCTCCTGAAGATAGCCCCCTGGCGGGGCAATTATTTCTAGTTCTATTATAGCAGAGGAAACCACGTTTGTCGATACGGGTTTTCCGCGCAGGCCCCAGGTTTTTCCCCCGCGCCGCTTACAACTCCCCTGCCCCCAGGCTGGAAGAACCCTTACGGGGACAGGCCCGGAAGCAGGAAGTTCTCTTTTCCAACACACAGCGTTCCCCGCTTTACTTCGCCCTCCTCCAGCGGCCGGTGCGGTACTCGAAAAAGCTGATGAGGTAGTTCACCAGCCAGCCTACGGGCACAGCCATCCACACGAACTGGATGCCGAACCGGGGGGCCAGGGTCACTGCCAGCACCACCCGCAGGCCCAGGTTCACCAGATTCGCCACGGTAAAGAGGGGCATGTCCCCGGCGCCCCGCAGCACGCCGTCGGAGATCATCTTCAAGCCGATGAGCACATAGAACCAGCCCATGAACCGGGTGCAGGCCATACCCGTCTCAAAGGCCACCGCAGAGCCCCCGTCCTCCATGAACAGGGAGATCAGCGGCCGGGCCAGCAGCTGCACCACCAGGCAGAGCGCCGCCGCGATGGCGAACACGATGCCGTAGCTGGCCCGGTAGCCGGCCTTGACCCGCTCTGGCTGGCCCGCGCCCAGATTTTGGGCCGTGTAAGAGGAGATGGCGTTGCCCATGGCGCTCATGGGCACGATGCACACGCTCTCGATGCGCATGGCCGCCGAGTAGCCCGCCAGCATTTGAGAGCCGAAGCTGTTCACCACGGACTGGACCAGCATCATGCCGATGGACACGGTGGACTGCTGCAAAATGGAGGGCAGGGCCACCTTCGCCATGTTTTTCAGCTCTGCCACATCGAAAAGGCGGCCGGAAAGGCTGCCCGGATAGGCTCTCAGCTCCTTCAAAAAAATGCAGAAGGACAGCACCGCGGAAATGCCCTGGGCGATGAGGGTAGCCCAGGCCGCCCCCGCCACGCCCATTTGCAGAGGGCCCACCATGTAGATATCCAGGGCCACGTTGAGCACGGAGGAGAAAATGAGCAGGTACAGGGGGATGCGGGACCGCCCCAGGGCGTTGAACATGGAGGACAGCACGTTGTACATGAACAGGAAGGGCAGGCCCAAGAAGTAGATGTTCAAGTAAGTGGTGGCGTCGTCCAAAATGTTTTCCGGGGTGCGCAGCAGCACCATGATCTGGCGGCTGAGAGAGAGCCCCACCCCGCCCAGCAGGAGGCTGATGCCGAGGAAGGAAAGCAGCGCCGTAGAGACCGAACGCTTCATGCGGGCATACTCCCGGCTTCCAAAGGTCCGGCTGGTGATAACCGAAGCCCCCACTCCCCCGCCGATGGCGATAGAGATGAACACGTTGGTCAGGGAGTAAGAGGCGCCCACTGCCGCCAGAGCGTCCTCTCCCACCAGGCGGCCCACAATGGCGGAGTCCCCCATGGTGTACACCTGCTGGAAGAAGTTGCCCAGCATCATGGGCAGCGCAAAAACCAACAGCGCCGCGGCGGGACGTTTGCGTATCAGGTATTCTTTTTCCATTCCTTGCGTTCCTTCCCAGCCCCTGCACGGCGCAGGGTCTTATTGATTCTTTGAGAGCAACCGTATCATTATACCTGAGAAGAAGGCTTCCGTCAAACAGGGGCTCACAGCTTGCGCCGGTCGATAACGCGCTTGGCCTTGCCCTCGCTGCGCTCGATGGACTTGGGCTCTAAGAGGGTGATCTTAGCGGCGATGTTCAAGGTGGAGTGGAGGGCATCCGCAATGGTGCGCTCCACCCGCTCCAGGCTGCGGACCGTGTCGGAGAACATGCTTTCGTTCATCTCCACCTGCACTTCCAGGGTGTCCAGGTTGTTCTTTCGGTCCACGATCATGCGGTAGTTGGGGTCCATGCCCAAATCCAGCAGCACGCTCTCGATCTGGGAGGGGAACACATTGATGCCCCGGATGATGAGCATGTCATCGGTGCGGCCCTTGGGCTTGGTCATCCGCACGGTGGTGCGGCCGCAGGCGCATCTCTCATGGGTGAGGGAGCAGATATCCCGGGTGCGGTAGCGGATGAGGGGCAGGGCCTCTTTGCCGATGCAGGTGAACACCAGCTCCCCTTCTTCCCCATCGGGCAGCTGTTCGCCGGTGACGGGGTCGATGATCTCCGGGTAGAAGAAGTCCTCTTGGACGTGCATGCCCGCCTGTTCCTCGCACTCGCAGGAGACGCCGGGGCCCGCGATCTCCGAAAGGCCGTAGATGTCGAAAGCCCGGATGGCCAGGGCCTTTTCAATCTCCCGGCGCATCTCCTCGGTCCAGGGCTCCGCACCGAAGATGCCAATGCGCAGCCGCAGGCTCTTGGGGTCGATGCCCTTTTCCCGCACTGTCTCGCCGATGTACATGGCATAGCTGGGGGTGCAGGCCAGGATGTCGGAGCCGTAATCCTGCAGAATCTGCACCTGGCGGCTGGTGTTGCCGGAGGAGACGGGGATGACGGTGGCGCCCATCTTCTCGGCGCCGTCGTGCAGCCCCAGGCCGCCGGTGAACAGGCCGTAGCCATAAGAGACGTGGATAAAGTCCTCGTGGGTGCCGCCGCAGCCCACAATGGCCCGTGCCGCGCTGCGGGCCCAGATATCCAGGTCGTTCTGGGTGTAGGCCACCACGGTCTGCTTGCCCGTGGTGCCCGAAGAGGCGTGAACCCGGGCCAGGTCATCCCGGGGGACGGCGATCAGGCCGAAGGGATAGGTGTCCCGCAGGTCCTGCTTGGTGGTGAAGGGCAGCTTGGTAAGGTCATCGATGGAGCGGATATCCTCGGGCTTCAGGCCCATCTCGTCGAACCGCTTTTTGTACAGGGGCACATGGTCATAGCAGCGCTTAACCATCTCCGCCAGCCGCTGGGACTGGATCTCCCGCAGGGTCTCCCGGGAGGCGCACTCAATTTCGGGCTCATAATAGTTTGGCATAGGTGAACTGTTCCTTTCTCTGCTGTATTTCACTCCGGGGAAAGCCCCGGCGGCTTTTACAAAAAAGGCAGGCTTGCGCCTGCCCGGCAGCTTTAGGCCTGCCAGCCCAATTCAAAAGCCTTCCTGTTCATTTCCAAGAACTTGGGCGGAACGCAGCGCTCCACAGCGGAGAGCCACGCCTCCTTTTCCCCGCCCAGGCGCTGTGCCATGGCGCCGATGAGCACCACGTTGACCGCCTTCTGGGAGCCAGCCTCTTCCGCCAGTTTCAGGGCGTCCACCGCCAGGACGTTGACGCCCTTTTCCTCCATTTCAGAGAGCAGGCCCTGGGGATACTCTTTTTCCCCGGTAACCACGGGCATGGGGTCGATCTTCTGGGTGCTGGTGACCACAGTGCCCCCCTCTTTCAGATAGGGAAGGAACCGGGCGGCTTCCAGCTGCTCGAAGGCCAGGACGATATCAGCCTCGCCTGTTTCGATGATGGGGGAATAGACCTTGTCCCCATAGCGGACATAGGTGACGACGGAGCCGCCCCGCTGGCTCATGCCGTGGACCTCGCTGACCTTTACGTCATAGCCCTGGTCCATCATGGCGTCGCCCAAAATGCGGCTGGCAAGCAGGGTGCCCTGCCCGCCCACGCCGACGATCATAACGCTTTTGTTCATAAATATCACCTTCGGTGTTGAAATGGTAGTTTGAAAAAGAGTGACCGCGAAGCGGCGTGAAAGTTCTTTAGGCGGGTTTCTTTCAAGAAAACCGCGACCTTATCAAAGCAAAGCGAAGCTTTGCAAAAAGAGCGCAGGGCCACCTGCCGCATGGCACGAAGTGCATAGACCAAGGCCCGGACGACCTGCACAAGTTCGGCCCCGGGCAACAGGGGACATCCGGGAATTTTCTGTGCCAATGAGAGGGTCTTCTGCAAACCATCCGCTTCCGGGGCTATCTGCTGCGCAGCGTGCGCCCCGTTCGCTGGTTTTCTTTCTCCGGCTGCGCCGGGTAAGACCTTGGGGTTTCACCCCTTCTCACTTGCCAGTTCGGTCAGCGCAGGACGTTTGCCACTGGCAAACTGCGCCCCTGAAAAACTTTTTGAAAAAAGTTTTATCAAAAACTTTTACGCGCCTTCGGCGTTTTTAGCCGATGGCCCCCTTGGGGCACAGGCCCTTACACACGCCGCAGCCCACGCATTGGGTGCCGTCGATGACAGCCTTGCCCTCCCGGTAGCTGATGGCCGGGCAGCCGATGCCCAAGCAGGCCTTGCAGCCGATGCACTTGTCCTGGTCCACAGAAAGGGGCGGGTTGTACTTGACGTATTTCAGCAGGGCGCAGGGGCGGCGGCTGATGATCACCGAGGGCTCCTCGGCGGCCAGCTCCTCCTTCAGCACCCGGGTGACTTCCTTCAGATCATAGGGGTCCACCACGGCGACGCGGTGGATGCCGATGGCGTGGCACAGGGCTTCCAGGTCCACGGCGGTGGCGGGCTCGCCCTTGATGTTGTAGCCGGTGGTGGGGTTTTGCTGGTGGCCGGTCATGCCGGTGATGGAGTTGTCCAGCACGATGACCACGGAGTTGGAACGGTTATAGGCGATGTCGATGAGGCTGGTGATGCCGGAGTGGGCAAAGGTGGAGTCGCCGATAACCGCCACGCTCTTTTTCTCCCCTTCCGCTCCCCGGGCTTTGTTGTAGCCGTGGAGGGCGGACACGGAGGCGCCCATACAGATACAGGAATCCATGGCGCCCAGGGGAGCGCTGGCCCCCAGAGTATAGCAGCCGATGTCTCCGCTGACGTAGACCTTCTCCCGCTTTAAGGCGTAGAACACGCCCCGGTGGGGACATCCGCAGCACATGACCGGCGGCCGCACAGGAATCTCCGCCTCCAGGGAGAGGGACCTCTCCTCCTCCCCTGTGAGGAGCTTCTTGATGAGCTTCTGAGAGAACTCTCCGCAGCGGGGGAACAGCGCCTTGCCGGTGACTTCCACCCCCAGGGCCTTGCAATGGGTCTCGATGAAGTCGTCCAACTCCTCCACCACATAGACCTTCTCGCACTTGGCGGCAAAGTCCCGGATGAGCTGTTCGGGAAGGGGCCACACCAGGCCCAGCTTCAAGTAGTTGACTGTGTCCCCCATGGCCTCTTTCACATACTGGTAGGGGGTGCCCGCGGCGATGACGCCGATCTTCGCGCCGTTGTCCTCGATTTTATTCAAAGAAGTGGTCTCCGCATAGGCCACCAGCGTGCGGGTGCGGGCCTCCACCTTCTCGTGCTTGGGCCGGGCAAAGGCGGGCAGCATGACGTTTTTGGCGGGGTCCTTTTTATACTCCTTCAAGGGCAGCTCTTTCCGCTCCCCATCCTCCACGATGGAGCGGGAATGGGCGATGCGGGTGGTCAGCCGCAGGATGACCGGGGTGTCGAACTGCTCGGAGAGCTCGTAGGCCAGCTTGGTAAAGTCCCGGCATTCCTTGGAGTCGGCGGGCTCCACCATGGGGACCTTGGCGGCCCGGGCATAGTTGCGGGAGTCCTGCTCGTTCTGGGAGGAGTGCATGCCGGGGTCGTCGGCCACGGCCAGCACCATGCCGCCGTTTACGCCGATATAGCTCATGGTGAACAGGGGGTCGGCCGCCACGTTCAGGCCCACATGCTTCATGGCGCAGAAGGACCGGGCCCCGCCGATGGAGGCGCCGCAGGCGGTCTCGGTGGCCACCTTTTCATTGGGGGCCCACTCGCAGTAGATTTCGGGGTATTTCACAGCGGCCTCGGTGATCTCGGTGCTGGGGGTGCCGGGATAGGCGGACACCACCCGCACACCGGCCTCATACAGGCCGCGGGCAACGGCTTCGTTGCCCAGGTAGAGATGTTTCATGAAAGATCTTCCTCTCCAGTAGATACTATAAAAATGGAATACATCCGCGAAGCGGCATGAAAGTTTCGTCCACCTTTTCAAAGGTGGTGGGGGTGCGGGGGCAAAGCCCCTGCGGCCTTTTTAGCGTAAGCAAGCGCAGGAAAGGGAGCAAAAACAATCCGGTGGATTGTTTTTGCTGGGAGGTCTCGGCTGCCGCCTCGGTCAGCGCTGAACGGTGCCCACTGGGCACCAGCGCCCCTCGCCGGGCAGTTCTCCCGGGCGAATCTCCGATTCGCAGAGGCCTTCCACAAGCCAGCCTGAAACCCGCTCCAAGCGCCCGCTGCCCTTTGGCGGAAGCGACAGCGGTGTTTCAACCGCAGGGCTGGGCGGTGTTTCAAAGCGCAGTGCCTCCGCTCCCGCTCCCGGGGCTACCGCCCGTTGGGCGTATGCGCCCCGCTCGCTGCACTTTTCCATCGGCTGCGCCGGGTAAGGTCAAGGTCGTGGAGCGCTGCTCCACACCTCGCAAACTTTTGAAAAAGTTTGATCAAAACTTTTACGCCGCTTCGCGGTTTGGCTCTGCTTTTATTCTTCCGGCTGATTGCGCAGGTCCAGCACCCGCTTGGCCTTGCCCTGGAAGCGCTCCAGGCTCTTGGGGGACACCAGGGTCACCTTGGTCTCCAGCCCCAGCACGCTCTTCAACCGGTCGTGGATCTTATGCTGCAGGGACTGCAGTTCTCCAAAACTTTCCAATAGGGAGCCGTCGATAAGTTCCACCTTGACCTCCAGGGTATCCAGGTAGTTCTTCTTGCGCACCACCAGCTGGTAGTGGGGCCCCACGTTCTCCATGCCCACCAGCACGCTCTCGATCTGGCTGGGGAACACGTTGACCCCCTTGATGATGAGCATATCGTCGGTGCGGCCCATCACCTTTTCCATGCGCACATGGGTGCGGCCGCAGGCGCAGGGCTCGTAATTCAGGCGGGTGATGTCCTTGGTGCGGTAGCGCAGCACCGGCATGCCCTGGCGGGTCAGGGTGGTGACCACCAGCTCGCCGGCCTCGCCGGGGGCCTTCTGCTCCAGGGTGTCCTGGTCGATAATCTCCGGCAGGAAGGCGTCCTCGGCAAAGTGGAGGCCGCAGCGGAGATGGCACTCTCCAGAGACGCCCGGGCCGGTGAGCTCCGTCATGCCGTAGTTATCCGTGACGGTGACGCCCAGGTTCTCCTCGATGCGCTGGCGCATTTCCTCGGTGCAGCCCTCGCTTCCCAAAATGCCGTACTTCAAGCTGGAATAGGCCTCCTTGGGATAGGGACTCTCCCGGACCAGCTCCCCCAGGTACAAGGCATAGCTGGGAGTGGCCACCAGGCCGGTGACGCCGAAATCCCGCAGCATCATCAGCTGCTTCTGGGAATTGCCCGAGGAGGCCGGAATGACCGTGGCGCCCACCTTCTCCAGGCCAAAGTGCAGGCCCAGAGCGCCGGTGAACAGGCCGTAGCCAAAGGAGATCTGGATGATATCCTCGTCTGTGACGCCTGAGGCCGTGACAATGCGGGCCACGAAATCCGACCAGTTCTCAATGTCCTCTTTGGTATAAGCCCCCACCGTGGGCTTGCCCGTGGTGCCCGAAGAGGCGTGGATGCGGACGATGTCCTTCATGGGAACAGCCAGCATGCCGAAGGGGTAGTTGTCCCGGATGTCATCCTTGGTGGTGAAGGGGATGTACTGCACATCCGACAGGACCTTGATCTTGTCCCCGCTGGTGATGCCCGCCGCCCCCAGGCGCTCGTGGTAAAAGGGCACGTTATTGTAGCAGTAATCCACCATGCGGCGCAGGCGCTCCAGCTGGAGCGCTTCGATATCCGGGCGCCTCATGGTCTCGATGTCTTTTTGGAAAAACCTTGCTTCCATGGCCTTGCAAACCTTCTTTCCAGGCTGCAGCCCCTTGCTGAAAGGAGTTTTCTTCCCGCAGCTTCAAGCTGGTAAATCGAGAAAGCAGCCTTAGCTCATTTTACCGTAAATCCGCAGGATTTGCAATAGTTTTTCGACACGCTTCCATTTTTTCCCCCAGCCAGGGCAGGTGGCACTCGAATTTAGGGCCAAAGCGGTGATCCGCGCACTTTTCGTGAGTGGTTTCGATGGTGCGCCAGGTAAACTCGGTGGCGGTTTCGCAAGCGGCGTTCAGGGACATGCCGTTCAAAAGCCCGCCCAGCAAAGCGGAGGCGAACAGATCCCCGGTGCCGTGGTAGAACCCCTCGATGCGGTCGGTGAGATACAGCTCTGCCTCGCCGGTGGCGGCGTCGTAACAGGCGGTGCCCAGACTGCCCTCCTTCAGCCACACCCCTGTAAGGACAGCCATACGGGGCCCCAGGGCGCACAGCCCTTTCAGGATGCCCTCGATCTGCTGCCGGGTGTAAGGGCCCGGGTCGTACTCCCGCTCCAGCAGGTGATGGGCCTCTGTCATGTTGGGCACCACAATATCCGCCCTGCCGCACAAGCGGGCCATGCCGCTGGCCATTTCAGGGGTGTAAGTTTTGTAGAGCTTTCCCCCGTCCCCCATCACCGGGTCCACCATGATGAGGGTGTTTTCCTCCCGGAACCAGTCGAAGATCTGCTCCACCAGGCCGATCTGCCCGGCGCTGCCCAAAAAGCCGCTGTAAAGGGACTGGAACCGGCAGCCAATCCCCTTCCAGTGCTCCGCCATGGGCAGCAGGTCATCGGTCAGGTCCCGGTAGGTGAAGCCGGTAAAGCCGCCGGTATGGGTGGACAGCACCGCTGTGGGCAGCACGCTGGTCTCCACCCCGCAGCAGGAGAGCACCGGCAGGGCCACGGTTAAGGAACACTTGCCCACCCCGGAGATATCGTGGATGGCAAGGCAGCTCATCTCTTTATATTCCATTGGATATCACGCTTTCTAAAAGGATTGTTGGCTGGGATTAGTGTAGTACAGTTGGCGGGGAATGTCAAACCCGCCAAAGCATTGAACAGCGGGGCCTCCGGCGGCTCTTCCCTCTGACAAGCCGACTCGGCAAACAAAACAAAAAAACGTTTTATTTTCTCCAAAAAATATTTGAAACCATGCGCAACCAAAGAGAGTTTTATGGTATTCTTATAGGTGAAAGGACAGGGAGAAGCCCTGTTCCCCCTGGGGCGGAAGGACCCCGTTTGCAAAGGAGGTAAGAAACGTATGAAAAAGAAAGCCTTGAAACAAATCGTCAGCCTGCTGCTGGGTGTGCTGCTTCTGCTGGGGTGCGCCCTGCCCGCGGGGGCCTTGACCCTGGACCTGGAAAAAACCTACACCGACGTGAAACGGACGGACTGGTTTTACAACGACGTGTACTGGGCCACCATCACGGGAACTATGAGCGGCACGGGCGCCGCCTTTGAGCCAAACGCCCCCATGACCCGGGCCATGCTGGTGACCACCCTGTACAACCGGGCGTCCCCCACGGAGCTGGATTTCAAGAGCAGCCGCTTCCAGGACGTAGAGGCGGATGTATGGTACACCGCTCCCATTGAGTGGGCGGCAAGCCGGGGCATTGTCAGCGGCACGGGCCAGGGAGGCTTCACCTTTGACACCCCCACCCTGGAGACCTTCTCCCCTGCCGCCCCTGTCACCCGGCAGGACGCGGCGGTGATCCTGTACCAATACGCCCAGCTGCTGGGCGCGGACACGGAAACCACCACCTATCCGCTGAACAGCTTCCCGGACGGGTGGGACACCTCCCTTTACGCCCGTGACGCTATGGCATGGGCCGTTGCCCAGGGAATTTTCAAGGGCAGCGATGGGAAGCTCCTGCCGGGGGAGCCATTGACCCGTGCCCAGGCGGCTGCGGTACTCCACAAATTTGCCAATGAGCTCTATTCGCAGGACATGGATGAGACCGCGCTGGGAGAGGCCCCTGTCCACCCGGTGCCGGACGCGGGATACCTGTTGGGAGACATCATCTACCGCTACCGCATCCCAGAGGTGGAGCTGCCCGGTGTGGACACCGCCCAGATGAACCAGGAGATTCAAAATGCCTACGGGCAGCTGTACGAGGACGCCATTGCCAGCATGGAGCAGGGGATTGCCCCCATGGTGGACGAGATCGGCTACTTCTGGAACGTGCGGAAATACGGGGACAAGATCCTCTCCCTGGTGACCTGGGAGCGCTCTAACGAGACGAATTACCGCTTCCGAGTGTGGAACATCAGCATGGAGACAGGCCAGCAGTGGAACACCGGCGAAGCGGTGCTGGAGCTTTCTGAGGACTCTTTAGAGGGCTACGAGTTGGCCGCCCAAGAAGCCTTGGACGCCGCCTTTGACAAGTGGTTGGAGTTCCGAGGCCTGACGGACGAGGGGCTGGTGGAAGAGCTGCGCCAACAGACCCTCTCCCCGGAGAATCTCTCCCTGGAGGGCGTGCCGCTGTTCTTCGGCACGGACGGCCAGCTGTGGATGGCCGGGTGCGTCTGGCACGACCTGGACTCCCAGCGGCGGTTTGTGTGCCTGCCCCTGGGGGACCTCGCCCGGTTTTGGGACCGCTAAGCGCGCCGGGCATCCGCGCGGCGAAAATAAAGGGGAACATAGATTTTTAAGTAGAGAGAAGGCAGAGAGGGCCGCTGGGAAACCGGCGGCCCTTTTTCTGCCAAAACAAGGGATTTACAAACCCCGCAGAAAATGGTAAACTAATTAGTAATTATCGGCTTTTGGATGAAACCGGCCGGAAAGGATGGCGCATCACGATGAAGGGCTATAATGACAAGCGGCGCAAGCTGTTCATCCGCATCACGGCAACAGTGCTGGCCGTGCTGATGGTGGCCACGGTGTTCTCTGTGCTGCTGTTCCGGTAAGAGAGCGTTCGTTTTGGTTCAATGAATTTTCGCCGCCCCGGCGGCATGGAGGGTAATTTAGAATGAGCAACAAGGGAAAGTATTATCTCACAACAGCCATTGCCTACACGTCCGGCAAGCCCCACATCGGCAACGTGTACGAGATTGTGCTGGCGGACGCCATCGCCCGCTTTAAGCGCATGGAGGGCTATGACGTGTTCTTTCAGACCGGCACCGACGAGCACGGCCAGAAAAACGAGCTGAAGGCCGAAGCCGAGGGCGTGACCCCCAAGGAGTTCGTGGACAAAGTGGCGGCCATCATCAAGGAGCAGTTCGATTTGATGAACGTGTCCTACGACCACTTCATCCGCACCACCGACGATTACCACGAGAAAGAGGTGCAGAAGATCTTCAAGTACCTCTACGACAAGGGGGATATCTACAAGGGCGCTTACGAAGGCCTGTACTGCACCCCCTGCGAGAGCTTCTGGACTGAGAGCCAGCTCATCGACGGCAAGTGCCCCGACTGCGGCCGGGAGGTCCACCCCGCCAAGGAGGAGGCCTATTTCTTCAAGATGAGCAAGTACGCCCCCCGGCTGATTGAGTATATCAACCAGCACCCGGAGTTCATCCAGCCCGTGGCCCGGAAGAACGAGATGATGAACAACTTCCTGCTGCCCGGTTTGCAGGATTTGTGCGTCTCCCGCACCAGCTTTAAATGGGGCATCCCGGTGGAGTTCGACCCCAAGCACGTGGTGTACGTCTGGCTGGACGCGCTGACCAACTACATCACCGGCATCGGCTACCACTGCGGCGGGGAGTCAACCGAGCAATTTGGGAAACTGTGGCCCGCAGACCTGCACCTAATCGGCAAGGACATCATCCGGTTCCACACCATCTACTGGCCCATCTTCCTGATGGCCCTGGATCTGCCCCTGCCCAAGCAGGTGTTCGGCCACCCCTGGCTGCTGATGAACGGGGGCAAGATGAGCAAATCTAAGGGGAATATCATTTACGCCGACGACCTGGTGAACATGTTCGGCGTGGACGCGGTGCGGTACTTCCTCTTGCACGAGATGCCCTATGACAACGACGGCAACCTGACCTGGGAGCTGGTGTGCGAGCGGACCAACTCTGACCTGGCCAACGTGCTGGGCAACCTGGTGAACCGCACTGTCTCCATGAGCAACAAGTACTTTGGCGGCGTTGTGACCGGCACCGGCGTCACCGAGGCCGTGGACCAGGACCTGAAGGCTGTGGCCGCCGCCTGCCGGGACAAGGTGGCGGAAAAGATGGCCAGCCTGCGGGTGGCCGACGCCATCACGGAGATCTTCGCCCTGTTTAAGCGCTGCAACAAGTATATCGACGAGACCATGCCCTGGGCCCTGGCCAAGGACGAGGAAAAGAAACCCCGGCTGGCCCAGGTGCTCTACAACCTGGTGGACTGCATCACTTTGGGGGCCAGCCTGCTGAAGGCCTTTATGCCGGAGACGGCAGAGAAGATCCTGGCCCAGCTCAACGCCCAAGCACGGGATTGGGAGGATTTGGATAAGACCGGCCTGTACCCCAGCGGCGGCAAAGTGACGGACAAGCCGGAAATCCTCTTTGCCCGGCTGGACGTGGACGAGGTGATGGAAAAGGTCACCGCCATGGAGGAGGCTGCCGCCAAAGCCCAGCTGCCCGCCATCGAGGTGGAGCCCCAGCTGGAGGAAAAGGTGGACTTTGACACCTTCTGCAAGTGCGATTTCCGGGCCGTGAAGGTGAAGGCCTGCGAGGCGGTAAAGAAGAGCCAGAAGCTGCTGCGGTTCACCCTGGACGACGGCACCGGCGTGGACCGGCAGATCCTCTCGGGCATCCACAAGTGGTACGAGCCGGAGGACCTGATCGGCAAGACGCTGGTGGCCATTGTGAACCTGCCCCCCCGGAAGATGATGGGCCTGGAGAGCTGCGGCATGCTGATCTCCGCGGTTCACACGGAAAGGGGCGAGGAGGCCCTGCACCTGCTGATGGTGGACGACTCCATCCCTGCCGGGGCCAAGCTGTGCTAAGTCCGTGACCGGACGGGACAAGACGCGGGACGGACGCTTAGGCGTCCGGGAACAGTGGGCGCCGTCAGCTTCCGGACGCGGAATATAGCCCGCGTGTTCTGCGGGAAAACGTTTCCGGCACGGGCGGGTGGAACGAGCCGCCGCGCGGCATGGCGGCTTCAAGTCCGTGACCGGACGGGACAGGACGCGGGACGGACGCTTGGGCGTCCGGGAATGGCGGGCACTGTCAGCTTCCGGACGCGGAATATAGCCCGCGTGTTCTGCGGGAAAAGTTTTCCGGCACAGGCGGGCAGAGCGAGCCGCCGCACGGCATGGTGGCTTCAAGTCCGTGACCGGACGGGACAAGACGCGGGACGGGCGCTTGGGCGCCCGGGAACAGCGGGCACCGTCAGCTTCCGGACGCGGAATATAGCCCGCGTGTTCTGCGGGAAAACTTTTCCGGCACAGGTGGGCAAAGCGAGCCGCCGCGACTTGCTCTCCGCAGAAGCGCGGAACATTTGCCACGGGTAAACTGTACCCCTAAAACCTTTCCGCCGCGCGGTATGGCGGCTTCAACGAGGTGATTTTTTGCGCAATATTTTCGATTCTCACGCCCACTATAACAGCCGCCAGTTCGACAGCGACCGGGAACAGCTGCTGGGCTGGACCCTGCAGGAAAAAGGAGTGGTGGGCATTGTGAACATGGGCTCGGATTTGGAGAGCTGCTACGCCACCCTGGAGCTGACCCGCCGGTACGACTATATCTGGGGCGGGGTGGGCATCCATCCGGAGGACGCCCTGGACCTGCCGGAGGACTGGCTGGGGCAAATCCAGGAGATGCTGAAAGAGCCCAAGATTGTGGCGGTGGGCGAAATCGGCCTGGACTATCACTGGCTGGACGCCTGCCCCAAGGACCGGCAGCAGGAGGTGTTCGCCACCCAGCTGGAGCTGGCCCGAGAGCTGGCTTTGCCCGTGGCCGTCCATGACCGGGAGGCCCACGCCGACACGTTGGAATTCCTCAAAAAGTACAAGCCTGCCGGGGTGGTGCACTGCTTCTCTGGCAGCTGGGAGACCGCCCGGGAGATTTTAGACCTGGGTATGTACATCGGCCTAGGTGGCGTGGTCACCTTTAAAAATGCCAGGCACGCGGTGGAAGTGGCTAGAAACATCCCCCTGGAGCGGCTTGTGCTGGAGACCGACGCCCCTTACATGGCGCCTGTCCCCTATCGGGGCAAGCGGAACGACTCCTCCCTCATTGCCTTTGTGGCGGAAAAAATTGGGGAGCTGCGGGGTATGGAGGCCCAGGCGGTGCTGGACGTCACCGCGGAAAACACCCGGCGGCTGTTCAACCTGGGGTAACGGACGGGGCTTCTCCCCGGAAAGGAAGTAATGACATGGAACAGAACAAGTACGGCGCTCCGGTGGCCTACGAGTACGGCAGGAACCTGTATATCAATGTGACAAACCAGTGCTGCAATGCCTGTGACTTCTGCCTGCGGCAGAACAGCCCCGGCAGCCTGTACGCGGACAACCTCTGGTATCAGGGGGGCGAACCCACTAAGGAGGAAATGTGGGAGGACTTGGAGCGCCGGGACCTGAACCGCTATAACGAGGTGGTGTTCTGCGGCTACGGCGAACCCGCCTGCCGGTGGGATGACATGATGTGGCTGTGCCGGAAGATCAAAGAGAAGGGCTCTCACTTTATCCGCATCAATACCAACGGCCTGGCCAACCTTATCACGGGCCGGAATGTGGCCGAGGAGATGGACGGCCTGGTGGACGCGGTCTCCGTCAGCCTGAACGCCAGCGACGCGGAAAAGTATGAGGCCATCTGCCACAGCCAATTTGGGCTGGATGCTTTCCCCGCTATTTTGAAATTTACGGCGGGGGCGGTGTTCAACGTGCCCCATGTGCGCATGACGGTGGTGAGCACCATGCCCAAGGAGGAGATCGACGCCTGCAAACAGGTGTGCGAGCGCCTGGGGGCGGATTTCTTCGTGCGGGAATACATCGAAAAGTGAAAGGAGCCCCGCAGGGCCCCTTTCCGGGAGACAAAAAGGGAGACGCCGGCTGGCGCCTCCCTTTTCTATGCTGTGGGGAGCCGCTGGTTACAGCGGCAGATACCCCACTTTTTTCATCACTTTCTGAAGGGTCTTGCGGGCGATGCGCTCCGCTTTGGGGGCGTTGTCCCGGTAACACTGCTCCAGGTAAGCCTTGTCCCCCGCCAGCTGGCGGAACCGTTCTTGGATGGGGCGCAGCTCTTCAATGACGGCCTCGGCCACGGCGGGCTTGAAATCCCCATAGCCCTTGCCGGAAAACTCCGCCTCGATCTCCTCCATGCTCTTGCCGGTGATGGTGGAGTAAATGGCCATCAGGTTGCTGACGCCGGGCTTGTTCTCCAGGTCGTAGCGGACCAGGGCCTCCGAGTCGGTGACGGCCCGCTTGAACTTGCGCAGGACGGTGTCTGGGTCGTCCAGCACGGTAATGAAAGAGTTGACGTTCTCATCGGACTTGGACATCTTCTTGGTGGGGTCTTGCAGGGACATGACGCGGGCGCCGTGCTTGGGGATGATGGGTTCCGGCACGGTAAAGGTGGGGCTGTACAGGCCATTGAAGCGCTCGGCGATGTTGCGGGTCAGCTCCAGGTGCTGTTTCTGGTCCGCGCCCACGGGGACGTAGTCCGCCTGGTACAGCAGGATGTCCGCGGCCATCAGGCAGGGATAGGTGAACAGGCCGGCGTTGATGTTGTCCGCGTGTTTTTGGGATTTATCCTTGAACTGGGTCATGCGGGAGAGCTCCCCAAACTGGGTGTAGCAGTTCAAAATCCAGGCCAGCTGGGAGTGCTCCGGCACCTGGCTCTGGATGAAAAAGATGCTCTTCTCCAGGTCGATGCCCATGGCCAGCAGCATGGCGTAGCCATCCAGCACGTTTTTCCGCAGGGCTGCGGGCTCCTGCCGGACGGTGATGGCGTGCAGGTCCGCCAGGCCGTAAACGCACTCGTACGCATCCTGCAGGCCCACGAAATTCTTCAGGGCCCCCAGGTAGTTGCCCAGGGTGAAGGTGCCCGTGGGCTGGATTAGGCTGAGGACCCGTTTTTTCTGCTGTGTTTCCATTGTGATTCTCTCCTTACTTGGTCATTTCTTCATAGGTCTCCGCCAAGAGCCGGATCCCCTCTGTCAGCTGCTCGTCCGTGGGGGTGGAGAAGTTGACGCGGAAGGACTGGCAGGGCTCGCTCTCGTCGGTGAGGAACGCGGTGCCCGGCACCACGCACACCTTGTGCTCTGTGGCCTTCTTGACAAACTCCAGCATATCCACCCCATCGGGCAGGGTGCACCAGGCGAACAAGCCGCCCTCAAAGTGGCTCCAGGTGATGCCCAGGGGCTGGAAGTACCGCTCCATGGCCTCCAGCAGGATGGAGCTCTTCCGGCGGTAGATAGCCCGCAGGTTTTCCAGGTGGGCCTCATAGTCATACTCGGTCATAATGCGGTGGCAGACGATCTGGGCCCACATGTTGGAGTGGACGTCCTCGCCCTGCTTGCACACCACCATCTTTTGCAGGACCTCCTTGGGGCCGATGGCATAGCCCACCCGCATGCCGGGGGAGATCACCTTGGAGAAGGAACCGGCGTAGACCACCACGCCCTCGGTATCTAAGGACTTGATGGAGGGCACGTCCTCCCCGGCAAAGCGCAAATCCCCGTAGGGGTTGTCCTCCAAGATGATGACGTTGTGCTCCCGGCACAGCTCATAGACTTTCTTGCGTTTCTCCAGGCTCATGGTGATGCCGGAGGGGTTTTGGAAGTTGGGGATGGTGTACAGGTATTTCACATTCTTTTCCCTGTTCAGGGCCTCTTCCAGCTTCTGGGTGTCGATGCCGTCTTCCTCCATAGGGATGCCCACCAGCTTGGCCCGGTAGGAGCGGAAGGTATTCAAAGAACCGATGAAGCTGGGGGCCTCGCACAGGACGGTGTCCCCTTCGTTCAACAGGGTCTTGGTCAGCAGGTCCATCACCTGCTGGGCGCCGCTGGTGATGAGGATATCGTCATTCTGGGTGCCCACATGGTGCTTCTGCTCCATATAGGAGAGCAGGTGCTGGCGCAGGGGGGTATACCCCTCTGTGACGCCGTACTGCAGGGCGTCGATGGGGGTGTTCTGCAGCAGCTCCTGGGAAATCTTCTGCACAGCCTCATAGGGGAAGGCGTCCGGGGCGGGGTTGCCCGCGGACAGGGGGATGACGCTGGGGTCGGAGGAGTTTTTCAAAATCTCCCGGATGGCGGAGGGTTTAAGGCTCTTCACACGCTCTGAAAACTGATATTCCATGCTTGCTCCACTCACTTTCTTCATTTTTGGGATTGCGGCAACAAAAAAAGCCCCCTCCCGCCTTGCTTCCAAGGATTGGGACAGGACTTTGCCTGCGGTGCCACCCACATTTGGCAAAGGGGGTTCCCCCTTGCCCACTCTTTTCCTTAACGCGGAACACGTCGGGCCATACAGGGGCACAAAGCCCGTTCCAGCCCGCCCTCACGGGGTCCATTGGCGCCGGGCCGCCTGCCGCTTTCCACCAAACGCGGCTCTCTGAACAAGGCGGTTCCCTGCGTTACTTGTTCCCGCTCTGCGGTTTCTCCACAAATTTTCTCTATTATACTCCCCTTGGGAGCAAAAGTCAAACGGAAGATCCCTTTGCCGAAACAGGAACTAAATTTACATAAGACGTTGCCATAATCTTTTTTGCACAAAACTTCGCCACCAGCCTCCCCCAAGGGCCCGCAAGCTCTGAAAACCCGCCGTCTCTTTAGAAAAGTGACAGAAACGCCCTTCCTGGAAGCGACAGGAAAATTTCCTGAGAAAGGGTATAATCCTTTCACAAGCCGCATAGTCGGTTTCCATAATTTTATCAATGAGGCGGTGTTTTTGGTGGAAGAGACGAGAGTACGGAAAATTTGGCTGCGGGCCCAGGAGGTGCTGGATTCGCCCTATACCCGCAAGGCCCTGATCCTTGCTGGCAGCTTTGCAGGCAGCCTGCTTTGCTCCCGTGGGCTGGTATTTGGAAAATATGCCCCCTTTGGCGTGGCGGCGGCAGCCAGCGTTCCCCGGGGCGGTATGTGGGCCGCGGTGCTGGGCGCGTTTTTGGGGTATCTCATGCCCTCTCCGGCGTATATTCCCATACGCTACGCGGCAGCGCTGCTGGCTGCAGCTGCCATCCGCTGGGCCCTGTCCGAGCTGAAAGGCGTAACCGCCCACCCACTGTTCGCTCCGGCTGTGACCCTGCTGCCCTTGCTCCTCACAGGGATGACAATGGTGCTTTTAAACGGCTCTCTCTCCTACACAGCCGCGCTGTATGTGGCAGAGTCCTTCTTAGGAGCGGGATGCGCCTACTTTTTGCGGCGGACAAGCAACCTTCTTTTAGGGCTTACGGGCGATGGCCGGGGACGTTCCAGCGGCCTCTATGAAAGCGGTGATGTGGCAGCGGCGACGGTTACTGCCGGGGTGGTGGCCCTTTCCTTTTCCAGCGTCACCTTTGGGGGCGTGTCCCTGGGGCGTATTCTGATGGTGCTGATGGTGCTCACCTGCGCCCGCTTGGGGGGCATTGGCGGAGGGGCGGTGGCTGGCATCACCGCCGGGGCCATTCAGGGCCTCTCCACAGCGGGGCTCTCTTACCTCTCCGGGGCCTACGGCCTGGGCGGCCTGATGGCCGGGGTGTTCTCCCCCATGGGGAAGGTAGCCGGCGCTGTGGCGTTCATCCTCTCTCACGGCATCGCCTCCATGCAGGTGGGGGCGGAGTCTCAGGAGACCATCCTGCGAGGAGCCATTGAGGTGGGGGCCGCCACCATTCTCTACATGGCCCTGCCTCGCAGCCAGCGGCTCTCTCAGCTGTTCGGCGTGCGGAAGGACACCCTCAGCGGCGGGGCCCTGCGGGGGAACATTGTCATGCGGCTGCGCCATACGGCGGAAGCCCTTTCCCAAGTGCACACCTCTGTGGAGGAGATCTCCCAAAAACTTTCGGCTGTTTGTGCCCCCAGCCTGCAGGGCGTCTACGACCGCGCAGTGGAAGCGGTGTGCGCGGGTTGCAGCGCCAGAGGGGCCTGCTGGCGCAAGCACCGGGAGGAGACACTGGAGAACTTCTCCCAGCTCACCTCTTGCTTAAAGGAGAAAGGCCGGGTTGACACCCTGGACTTTACCAAGGAGTTCTCTGACCGGTGCGGCCGGATGGGCGAAATGCGGGATGAGATCAACAAAAGCTATGGGAGGTATCTGCTGAAGGAGGCCGCCCAGCTGCGGGCCGCCCAGGTGCGTGAGGTGGTGGAGGACCACTTCCAGACCACTGCCGATATTTTGGAGGAGATGGCCGGGGAGTTCTCCCAATACCAGAGCTTTGACGAGGAGGCCGCTGCCCGGGTGGCGGACATTCTGCGGGAGAACGGCATCGAGCCACTGGAAGTGTGCTGCCGCCTGGACCGCTTCGGCCGGATGACCATTGAAGCAGAGGTGGGCCGGGAGCACCAGCGGCGGATGAACCGCGCTCAGTTCACCCGGGAGATCAGCGCCGCCTGCGGCCGGGTGTTCTCGCCCCCCTGCATCAGCAATGGGGAGGAGTCCTGCCGGCTGCAGATGTGCCAGCGCCCAGCCTATGAGGTGGCCCGGGGCTTCTCTCAGTACAGCGCCAAAAACGGGGCCTTCTGCGGGGACTGCGCCAGCGTTTTTGCGGATGGCTGCGGGCGGCTCGTCGCAGTGCTCAGCGACGGCATGGGCACCGGGGGCCGGGCTGCGGTGGACGGGGCCATGACCTGTGCTATGGCGGAGAGCCTGCTGAAAGCGGGCATCGGGTTCGACCCCATGCTGCAAACCGTGAATTCCGCCTTGATCGCCAAAAGCGGCGATGAGTCCCTGGCCACCCTGGACATCGCCTGCATTGACCTATTCACCGGCAAAGGAGAGTTTCGCAAGGCAGGGGCAGCCTGCAGCCTGCTGCGCAGGGGCCGCCGGGTAGAGGTGGTAGAGGCCTCCAGCGTGCCGGTGGGCATCATGCCGCAGGTGGAATTTGCCGCCTACAGCCGGGAGCTCGCCCCGGGGGACGTGGTGGTGCTGCTCTCTGACGGAGTGACCGCCTGCGGCCAGGAATGGCTGGAGGACCTGGTGCTCCACTGGGACGAGGAGGAAAACCCCAACCTGCTGGCCCAGCGCATCACCGGCGAAGCCCGTAAGCGCCGCAGCGACGGCCACGAGGATGACATCACCGCCCTGGTGCTGGTGCTGAAATGACCGCACAAAAAAGGACATCCAAGCCAAGGCTGGATGTCCTTTTCTGCTGGCGCCCTTAGGGCTTATCCCCTTTTGGGGTCCTCATAGGTCAGAGCCTGGCCGCTGTCCCCCAGCCCGGCGGTGGTGGGGTCGGTTACGGCGGTCCACACGCTCACAAGGATGGACACCACAATAACCGGGTTGAGGACTGCCCGGTACAGGGCGCCCCCCAGTGCGGCCCAGGAGGTCATGTCCTCCCACTGCAGGCCCAGGCCCACCAAAATGGGGCTGAGCACCGCCGCCGCTGCCTGGGCCCAGAACACCGGGTTTTTCAAACGCACCCTCCAGTTGATTTTCATACCCTTCCTCCTTGTCTTTGTTCCAATAAGGAGAGGCGGTTCTCGCACCGGCACAGCCGTTGGTCCTGGCCATCCATGCGCTGGGAGAGCCGCCTCTCCGTCTTTTCCTCCCGGCTGCGGGCCCGTTCATCCTCCTGCTCCAGTTTGTCCAACCGTACCAGGACGTGCTCTAAAATGGCGGAGAGCCGGGAAATGGTGTCGTTGAGCTTGACGATGGGCCCGGCCACCGCTGCCACCAGCCCCGCCACCACAGAGAGGGCTGTTACTACAGTCCACTCGTTCACAGGGCCGCCCTCCTTCCCACAGACACAAAGGGAGAGGCTCCCCCATCCCCCTGGGCGGGGGCGGAGCGGCCGCGGGTGTAGTAGGCGATGCCCAAGCTCATCACACAGTCATCATGAGCCCCCTCCTGGGCCTCTGGGCGGCCGTTCTCGTTGCGCACAAAGGTGAGCATCTCGTTCAAGGTGTCCCGGTCATTGAGCCACTCCAGGTGCTCCCGCACCACCTCCACCAGCCCGGCGATGACCAGCGGACGGGTGACGCTGCTGGTCTTGAAGCCGTAGCTCTGGCGGATGCGGTGGGTGAAGCTGTCCTCTGCCTGGCGCACATACTGGCGGGGATAGCGCAGCCGCTCCAGCTCCCGGATGGGATAGCTGGAGAAATTGGCCTCAATGGAGACCAGCGCCGTGTGGTAGTGCTTCCCCAGGCAATAGAGCTGCTTGGCGAAGAGATCCTCGTCCATCTGCCCCCGGATGGTGCACACCTGCTGGCCGGTGATGTGGTCGATGACCTGTCCCACGTTGAAGTCCGAGCCCTCCCCGGCGGTGTCCGCGCCAATGACGTAAGCGCCCCCTGGGGCGGGCTCTTGGTAGATCTGGATGGGGCCCGTGTCCATCTCCACCCAGCGGATAGTGCTGTCATCAATTAAAACCTCGTTGGCCTCGGGGCTGTACCAGGTGGCAAAGGTGAATTCCCCCCGCTTCACCGGCCCGGTGAGCTGGGAAAACCGCTCCGACACCTTTTGGGCGTCGAAGATGGTCTGGCCCAGCACGCCCCACTCTCCCAGGCAGTACACAGAGTAGTAATAGGGGTCCGTGTCCTTATAGCCCTCCAGGGTGCGCTTGTAGTCCTCGTCCAGGAACTGGTTGTCCTTATAGGTGGATTTCAGTACCAGCGCCCGGGGATCTTTCCTGTCGAAAAACCGCAGTTTTAACCAGTGGAGCACCGACACCGGGTTGAAGGTGAGCACCATCTGCTTGTGGGCGCCCTTGCCCCGCAGGCGCACGTCCAGCTGGTTGAAGTCCTCCTCCAGGATCTCGGAGGCCTCCTCGATCCAGATGTCCGTCAGTTCCCCTTTGGGGAAGGTGATGGACTTGAGCTTCTCCGTGTCATCCAGCCCCTTGAAGATGACACTGTTTCCGTTGGCGCAGCTGATGCGCAGGTCGGAGTCCTTGCAGGAGAACAGCTCCGACAGCCCCCATTTGGAGATCACCTGGCGGAACAGGGCGTAGGTGGAGTCCCGGTTGGTGGCCGCCACCGCCCGCACCACCAGGATGTTGCACAGGGGCAGCGTCAGCAGCCGGTACAAAAACCGCTGCACCGCGAACACGCTTTTCCCACTGCCCGCCCCGCCGTATAGGATTAGGTAGCGGTGGGTGTTGTCCGTCAAATAGGGGCGGAACAGGGGGTTAAAGGCCCCCCGCGGAATGGTCACTTGCATATCAAGCCTCCTCTCCTTCCACCCGCACGGTGATAGGGCCCAGGTCCCGGCCGGCTTTTTCCCCGTAGCCAAAGGCAGTTTGCAGCAGAAACCGGGCTCCTGAAGCCGTCTCCTTCCGGTAAGCAGCCTGCAGGGTCTCCTCCTCCACCAGGGAGCAGGCCCGGCGCAGAGCCTCCCCCAAGGGGGCTTCCTGCTGCTGGGAGACGAATTTTTCGAACGCTTCCCTGCTGGAAAAGCCCAGCGCCAAAGCTAAACCTGTCAACGTGGGGCAGCGCTCCCGTCCCTCACACTCCCGCAGGTATTCCTCTGTAATCCGTTCTACCCCTCGCGGGCTTTTGAGGCGGCGTTGGCTCCCCATGGGCCTCACCCCCCTTCCGCAGGCAGTCCGTCCCTCCCCTGGGGCCCAGCAGGCGGGCATACTCCCGCTTTAGCGCCTGAAGTTCCCGCTGCTGGCCGGGGGTGGGGTTCTGCTCCTGGATGAGGCGGTGCATCTCTCCCGCCACAAGCCGCCGCAGGTGGATCCGAAAGGGACATTCCTCCCGCTGGCAGCCCGCCTCTCTCCCCCTTCTCCCGAAGTCCGGGCAAGTTCCAGGGTAGGGGCATTGTTTTACATTACAATCCATGGCATTCTCCTTTCCTCTTCCGGGGGGCAAAGCAGAGGGCGCATACCCGGCTGTAAGCGTAGCGGGCCTTTCCCACCGTCCACCGGTTTCCCAGCTCCGCTACAATCCGCTTCCAAGGGATGGGGGCGCCATACTCCATCACCTTACGGGCGATGAGCCGCGCTTTTGGGTCGGGCAGGCGGCGGGCCAGCTCCTCCGCCTCCCGCAGCAGGCCGCACAGCCTTTGGGCCTCTTCCCTCTCTCCCCGGCGCTCCAGCTGGAACCGCTCCTGCCGCAGGGCGGGAAGCTGCTCAAACTCTTCCCGTGTCATGGAAGGCGCGCCGCCCGGCGCTGCAACACATGAGCAGTTACACGCAAGTCATCCCGGATCTCCATAAGCTGGCCCACCCGCTGCCAAAGATCCGATTCCCGCCGGAGTCTGGCTTCCTCCCGCAGCTGATCCAACCGCCTGTTCAAGCGCCCCACCTCCTCCAGGTACTCCTGGGCCATACGGTCATAATCCATTTTCGCCCTCTCCTTCCCAACCGATTTTCTTGGAGGCCTCATACTCTTTTGAGCCTCTATTTCCAGTTTATTACTCTTATGAGTAGTTGTCAAGAGCATTTTACTCTTATGAGTAATTTTTGCTTGACATTTCCTCTTTTCTAAGATATTCTTAGAGCAGGAAAGCGGGTGACCCTATGACATTTTTAGAAAAGTTAGATTTCTTTTTACAGCGTGAGCACCTGAACCGCCGGGGCCTTTCTCAGAAAACCGGCATTCCTTACACCACCATTGACAACTGGTACAACCGGGGCTATGAGGGGCTGCGCCTTTCCACTGCCGGAAGGCTGGCGGAATTTTTCGGCACCACCACAGATTTCCTTCTGCGGGACGATTTAACCGACCCGGACTATGGCAAGGCGCTGGGATTTCAGGTGGACTTTGGCGAAATGGAACGGGTGCGCAAGTACCGGGCGCTGGATGTGTACGGCAAGCAGGCTGTGGACGCCGTGCTGGAAGCGGAGTACCAGCGGATGACCCGCGTGGCCCAGCGGGAGCAGAAGGGATGGGTCACCTATATCAACCTCTACGATTTGGCCGTCTCCGCCGGTACCGGTGAACCTTTGGGAGACACCTATTACACCACGCGGGTGGAGCTTCCCACAGAAAAGGTGCCGGAAAACGCCCACTGCTGCCTGCGGGTCAGCGGAGACAGCATGGAGCCTGCTTACAAGGATGGGGACATTGTGTTCGTTCAGCGCTTGGAAAATGGCCGCCTGCGGAAAGGGGAAGTGGGGATCTTCTCCTTAAACGGCGAGGGATACATCAAGCAGCTGGGCCAGCGGCAGCTGCTCTCTTTCAATCCCAAATATCCGCCCATCCCCATCGGCCCCTATGACCGCCTGGAGTGCCAGGGCAGGGTTTTAAGCAAGCTGTAGCCCGCTGCGCGCCAGCTGCTGTAAACCCTGGGGAAACCAGCTGGATGCAAATTGGAAGCAGTGGAAATTCGGAAAGCGGTTGATTTCAACCGCTTTTTCCACTATAATAGACAACAGTATGCAGGAAGGTCCCTCTCAAGCTGCCTTTCGGGAAGTGGGTCTCCTGCCGCAAAGGAGTTTTGACCTATGTACCGAATTGTAAAAAAAGAGGTGCTCAACCCCACCGTGACCCGGATGGACATTGAGGCGCCTCTCATTGCCAAAAAGGCGGAGCCGGGGCAGTTCATCATCCTGCGGGTGGACGAAAAGGGCGAACGTATCCCCCTGACTGTGGCGGACTTCGACCGGGAGCGCGGCACCGTGACCATTATTTTCCAGATCGTGGGCGCCACCACGGAAAAGCTGAACCACCTGGAGGAGGGCGGCTGCCTACAGGACTTTGTGGGCCCCCTGGGCCGCCCCTCGGAAACAGAGGGCCTGAAAAAGGTGGCCGTCATCGGCGGCGGCGTGGGCTGCGCCATCGCTTACCCGGTGGCGAAAAAGCTCCACCAGCAGGGCGCGGAGGTCCACTCCATCGTAGGCTTCCGGAACAAGGACCTGGTCATCCTGGAGGAGGAGTTCCGGGCGGTCAGCAGCAAGTTTGTGATGATGACGGACGACGGCTCCTACGGCGAAAAGGGCCTGGTGACCAACGCCCTGGAAAAGCTCATCGCCGAGGGCGAAACCTATGATGAGGTCATCGCCATTGGGCCCCTGGTGATGATGAAGTTTGTGGTGAAGCTGACCAAGGAGCACAACATCAAAACCGTGGTGAGCATGAACCCCATTATGATTGACGGCACGGGCATGTGCGGCGGCTGCCGCCTGACCGTGGGCGGCAAGACCAAATTCGCCTGCGTGGACGGCCCGGACTTCGACGGCTTTGAGGTGGACTTTGACGAGGCCATGGCCCGGGGCACCATGTACCGGGAGTTTGAGCGCCACGCCTATGAGGAGACCTGCAACCTGTTCCAGAAGGAGGTGAAGTGAGATGCCCAACATGTCTTTGAAGAAAAACGAGATGCCCTCCCAGGCGCCGGACGTGCGCAACAAGAACTTTTTAGAGGTGGCCTTGGGCTACACAGAGGAGCAGGCCCTGGACGAGGCCCAGCGCTGCCTGCACTGCAAGAACAAGCCCTGTGTGGCCGGATGTCCCGTGGGCATCCACATCCCCGACTTTATCGCCAAGGTGGCAGAGGGGGATTTTGAGGGTGCCTATCAGATCATCACACAATCCAGCTCCCTGCCCGCCGTGTGCGGCCGGGTGTGCCCCCAGGAGACCCAGTGCGAGCAAAAGTGCGTGCGGGGCATCAAGGGGGAGCCGGTGGGCATCGGCCGCCTGGAGCGGTTCGTGGCCGACTGGCACAACAAGAACGTCTGCGAGGCGCCCCGCAAGCCCGCCCCTAACGGGCACAAGGTGGCGGTGATTGGCTCCGGCCCCTCAGGGCTGACCTGCGCCGGGGACCTGGCCAAGAAAGGCTACGCCGTCACCGTGTTCGAGGCTCTGCACACCGCCGGCGGCGTGCTGGTGTACGGCATCCCGGAGTTCCGGCTGCCCAAGGACATTGTGCAGAAGGAGATCGACGGCCTGAAAGCTCTCGGCGTGGACGTGCAGACCAACATGGTCATCGGCCGGGTGCTCTCCATTGACGAGCTGCTGGAGCAGGGCTATGAGGCGGTGTTCATCGGCTCCGGCGCGGGGCTGCCCCGGTTCATGAACATCCCCGGTGAGAACCTGAAGGGGGTCTACTCCGCCAACGAGTTTTTGACCCGTGTCAACTTGATGAAGGCCTATCAGCCCGGCAGCGACACCCCCATCGAACACGCTAAGCGTGTAGCGGTGGTGGGCGGCGGCAACGTGGCTATGGACGCCGCCCGGTGCGCCAAGCGCCTGGGGGCCGAGGAAGTGTTCATCGTCTACCGCCGCTCTGAAAAGGAGCTGCCCGCCCGGGCCGAGGAAGTGGAGCACGCCAAGGAAGAGGGCATTGTGTTCCACCTGCTGAACAACCCCACCCAGATTCTAGGGGACGAAAACGGCAATGTGAAGGGCATGGAGTGCATCCGTATGGAGCTGGGCGAGCCCGACGCCTCGGGCCGGCGGCGGCCTGTGGAGGTCCCCGGCAGCGAGTTCACCCTGGACGTGGACTGCGTCATCATGGCCATCGGCACCTCCCCCAACCCGCTGATCAAGTCCACCACCCAGGGCTTGGAGACCCAGAAGTGGGGCGGCATCATCGTCAATGAGGAGACGGGCCTCACCAGCCGGGAAGGCGTGTACGCCGGCGGCGACGCCGTCACAGGCGCTGCCACGGTGATTTTGGCCATGGGCGCCGGCAAGACCGCTGCCACCGCCATCGACGAGTACATCCAGAGCAAGGCGTAAAAAGGATATAGGAAAAGGACCGGGAGAACTCCCGGTCCTTTTGATTTCTTCTATGGCATTTTAAGCGAACGCAAACCGCTCTATAGCCTGGGCCAAGCCGTCCTCCGTGTGGGGGCCGGTGAGATACTTGGCCGCGGCTTTGGCTTCCTCCGAGCCGTCCCCCATGCAGACAGACACCCCGGCATACCGGAGCATGGTTACGTCGTTGCCATTGTCTCCCAAGGCCATAACGCCCGCCTGAGGGATGCCCAGGCGTCCCGCTAACGCCTGTAAGGCCGCTCCCTTGTCCGCACCGGCGGCGTTGATCTCCAAGTTGTCCGGGATGGAGGAGGTGACCGTCAGCCCTCCCAGCCCCTCCAAGCGCTGCCACAGCTCCTGGCGCATGGCCTCGCTGGGGATGTAGGGCAGGTTGATTTTTTCCGGCTGGAGGCCCGTTGCCCCCAGCGCCTCCCCCAATTCCTCCTCCAGGCGGTAGTCCTTGGTGAGGAAGTGCAGCTTACTCTCTGGGATGCCGAAGTGCGCCACCGCCCGCTCCGGGTCGCCCCGGCGGGTGATGGCCCGGCCGCCGTCGTAATACTCCACGAAGATGTCATATTCCGAAAGCAGGGCCTGGACCTGCCGGGCCTTCTCGTTGGGGATGAGGCACTGCCACACCGCCTGGCCGGTCTCCAAGTCGTAGACACCGGCACCGTTGGCGGTGATGGCGTACCGCACCCCGGGCAAAGAGGTGATTTCCTGTGGGAGGAAATCCTTCATCCGGCCGGAAGCCGGCACCAGCACCATTCCCCGGCGGGCCGCCTCCCGAAGGGCCCGCTGGTTGGCTTCTGAAATGAATTGATGCCTGACCAGGGTGGTGCCATCCAGGTCAAAGGCAATCAGCCGGACATCCATGCTTCCACTCTCCTTTTGCTTTTGGCGCTATTATACCACGGTGCTATCTGCCCTGGCAAGCGCCCCTGATAGAAAAAGCGGCCTGGAAGCCCAGACCGCCTTTCCCCGCGCCCTTCTTACTTATTCTGGAAGGTGCGGCATTCCGTGCCGCTTTTGGAGGTCACGTCCCCGCAGCCGCAGCCCACGCAGACGCACTGGGCATCGCAGCGCTGGTTGCTGTTGTAGGAGCAGCTCTTTACATGGCAGCGGATGTCCGTCTCCACACTGGGGTTCTGGCCCATGGCGTTCTGGGCAGAGCCAGCGCGGCGCTCCTCGAAGGAGGCGCAGCAGGTCTGGCTGCACTCCTGGGCAGCAGGGCCGTCCACCTGAATGCCCATCAGGCAGCACTGGTGGTTTTGGTTATGCTGGCAGCTCTCCACCTGACATTCCAAACGGTTCATACAAGGCACCTCGTTTTCCCTGTGATTTCACAGAACGCTTTCACGTTCCGCCTGCTTTATCTTTCCCCAGCATAGGAATTTTATGAGGGGCTTTTCAAAAAAAGATTGCCCCTGGACTTTTTAAAGGGAGATTAGTATAATGAAAATAACCTCTTGAAAAACAGGAAGGAGCATTGTGTATGGATCTGGAAAATTTCGGAAAGAAAGCAGAGCCGCTGCGCTGCCTGGGCGTGAAGGTCAGCCAGCACGGAGTTGTGATAGCCCACAAGGTCTGGGATGAGGAGTGCCGCCGGAACGTGTATTCCGCCAGCAAAAGCGTCACCTCCTGTGCGGTGGGGTTTGCCATCCAGGAGGGGCTGCTCTCCCTGGAGGAGCGGCTGGTGGACGCCTTTCCCCAGGACCTGCCGGAAACCGTGGGGGAAAACCTGGAGAAGGCCACCGTGCGGGACCTGCTGACCATGTGCCTGGGCCAGGACCACGGAGAGCTGATGGGCGCCCAGCGGCCTCTCTATCAGGAGAAGGACTGGGTGAAGCTTTCCCTCTCCCTGCCCTTTGCCTACCAGCCGGGCAGCCGCTTTGTTTACAACAATGTGGGGCCCTATCTGGCAGGCGTGCTGGTGCAGCGCCGGGCCGGCTGTGACCTGGTCTCTTACCTGACGCCCCGGCTGTTCGACCACCTGGGCATCACCCGCCCCACCTGGGAGGTGGACCCCCAGGGCTACACCTTTGGGGCGGGCGGCCTGTTCTTCACCCTTTCCGAGCTGCACACCTTTGGGCAGTTCTACCTGCAAAACGGCCTGTGGAACGGCCGGCAGCTCCTCTCCCCCGCCTGGGTGAAGGAGAGCACCACCAAGCAGGTGGAAAACGGCCAGCAGGGCTACGGCTACCTGTTCTGGGGCGGGCCCCAGGGTACCTTCCGGGCGGACGGCAAGTACGGCCAGCTGTCCATCCTGTGCCGGGACAAGGACGCGGTCATCACCGTGGTGGCGGAGTGCCGGGATGTCCCCTCCCTGATGGACGCCATTTTCGACGAACTGTATCCCCAGCTGTAAGGCGCCGGGGCCTTTCTGACAAAGGAAAAGCCTTCCCTTTTCGGGAAGGCTTTTTTGTTGGAACGCAAGCGTCAGGCGCTCTTCTCCGGGGCTTTGTCCAGGATCTGTTTACCGGCAAACTGCACCAGCAGGAAGCCCACCACACAGGTAAGGATAATTTCGGGGATCATGTAAGAGCCATTATACACCAGAGAGTAGACCACCGCCAAGGCTGTTCCAGACAGGTTGCCCAGGGCAGGGAAGAATGTGGCGATAAATCCCTGCATATCAGCCGTCTCATTGAAGGAAGCCCACAGCACCCAGCCGCTGAGGAACGAGCAGAAGTAGCGCAGCATCATGGAGACAAAGCTGCCCAGGGTAAAGGCCGCCGCGTCGTTCTTGATCTTGCCCCGGAACATCCCGGCCAAGCCCAATACGGTAAATGCCAGGATATAGTCCAGGAAAATAGAGCCCACCACCATCATGGCAGAAATGCCCTTGAGGGCGTCCAGGCCGAAGAGCAGCTGCAGCACGCTAAATACCAGGCCGGCGCTCAGGCCCCACTTCAAGCCGCAGCGATAGCTAAAGAACATCACCGGCAGCATGGAGCACAGGGTGATGGCGCCTCCATAAGGCAGCTCGAAAGGCTTGACAAAGCCCAGAGCCGTACCCATCGCGATCATAACGCCCGCCAGCACCAGGTTAAAGGTTCGTTTGGAAACAGTGTTCATGTTCATTCTTCCTCTCACATTGGATTCTCCTAAAAAAGGAAGCCCTGGGCCCCTGTGGAGGACAGGCAAAAAAACAGCCGCTCGGAGAAGAACCGAGCGGCGAAGGGACATTTCAAGCAGAGGTTTCTGCCACTGGGCCGCGCAAAAGGGCGCCGCCCTGTGAATGAAATGCTCCCTACGCCGGTATTATCCGGATCAGGTTCCTGCCCCAAAGGGCAAAGGGTTTAAGCTCGAAGCTCCTCTCAGCCGCCTGAAAGCGGGCACCCCTTCTTCCATTTTTCGACCCTTATTGTAGCGCAGGCGGCAGGATTTGTCAAATAGTGCGGGCGGCCAGAAGTGCAAAAAAGGGGCCGGGTTTTAAGCCCGCCCCTTTTTCACAGAGAGGTTTTCTTGCTTCGCCGCTTCAAAATCGTAAGATCACACAGATAAGCTGCCGCAATGGCAAAATACACGGTAACGTTGGGACGGCGCAGCACATTGCCAGAGATCTGGGCGGCAATGGCGGCCAGCAGGAAGGTCATGCCCACCGCCCCCATCTCCATGGTGAGGAACCGCTTGACCCCGCCCCCAAAAGAACACAGGCCCCGCACTGGCAGGCGGCGGCCCTTCCCCTGCTGCTCCCTCCAGGCTGCGGACACATCTTGGAAAAAGGCCTTGAAGATCATCCCCACAAACAGGGCAAGGAACAGCATATACAGGGTGAAGCCAATGTACCCACAGAAGTAAAACACCGCGGGAAAATCGTTCTCCAAGTCGTAGTTAGAGCCGTTATAAATCATGTCGCTGTACTCGAAGCCAAAAAGGTGGGTGACAAAATCTTTCTCTTCCCACATCAGCTTGGCGTACATGGATTTGCGCACCCGGGAGTCCGAGAGGATGGAGGGCTCGGAGGTGTAATCGTAGGCGTCCATCACGTTGTAGACGCCGAAGCGCTCGTACAGGTTTTCAAACACGGGGCCGTAGACCTCCGGGTCGGTGTAAACCCCCATCAAGCTGTCCCGCAGGCGCTGAAGGCGCACCTCGTCCCCCACGGCGCTTCCACCGCCGGAACCGGACTGCTCCAGCTCTTCTTTGATGGCCTCCAGCTCTTCCTGATCGGCGCCGGTGTTTTTCAGGCTTTCCTCCACACGCTGCTGATAGTTGCTCAGCGCGTAAGCAGACTGGCTCTCACGCTGCTGCATGGGGGCATACTGCCGGAAGGTCACCACCAAAACCAGCACGGCCAGCAGGGGCAGCACATAGCGCAGGCTCTTCTTCTGGAAGTTGAGCGCGAACAGGAAGATAAACGCCCCTGCTACAATGAAGATGGAGTAAAACGTGAATTTGGTGCCGGTGACGAACATCAGCCCAAAGGAGAGCACGAGGGAGAGCAGAAACAGGGGGTACTTGCCGCTCTTCCAGGAGAAGAAAAGGGACAAGGGCGCTACCAGCACGATGATGGCGCTTTGGGCGTTGGCCACGCCAAACCAGCCCATCACTCCCAAGTACAGCGTGTCATAGGTGTAGACAGGGTGCCCTGTCAGCCAGGGCAGGGCGGTGAAGAGGATGATCTCCCCCAAGTTGATGGCAAAGGCCGCGCAAACGGACTTTCCCAACCCCTTCCCCTTCTTGAAGAAAGTGACAAAGGACAGGGCAAAGATGGGGAAGTTCATAATGCGCAGGAAATTTGCCGTGTCCGCCACCATGGACTGATACCCAATGCGGTAACAGTTGGCCATGTGCGCCACCCAAAACAGCCCCATGACGCCATAGAAGAGGAAATAGACCCGCTTTCTATCGCTGACAAGGAAGCCCAGCAGGGCCACAGCCATCAACAGCAAAAAACGCATGGCGGTGGAGAGAGAATTGCTCCCCATCTCCCCCAGAAAGTAGGAGAGCACGTCCAGCAGGGGCTGAATGACAATAATGGCCCCCACAATCCAAGGCAGCTTTCCCACAATGGCTTCTTTCATCGTTTGATACATTTTCTTCATACCGTTCCCCCTTGGCTCCTGCCCATTCTCAAGTTCCCTCCACGGGAACGCCCGCCGCGCAGCCGTTCCACAAATCCCCTTGTCTCCACAGCCCGGGCCGTGCCCACTGTGGGGTGCAGATATACATATAGCAACGCCGCCGCCACCGAGCCGTACACAGTCACGCTGGGCTTGCGCAGCACCTGCCCGGAAAACTGGGCCCCGCCCAGCATCAGGGCGAACATCATGGCGGGCACACCCAACTCTACACAGAGCACCCGCTTCCAGTCCAGTGCCAGGCCCTTCAGGCAGATGAGGAAGAAGTACAGGGCAAAGGCCCCGTACAGCCCCACCCCCACATAGCCGTAATAATACAGCAGGGCCGGAAAGTCATTTTCCGGGTCGTAGATGTGGCTCCCCACATGGCATTGGGCATATTCCACGCCCACCAGCTTGGTGAGGAAATCCTGATCCTGCCAGACCATCTCCATGGCGGTCAGCTTTTTCACACGGGTGTTGTAGAGGGTTTGGGGGTCGGTGGCATACTCATACTGCTCCATCACCCTCTCCAGGCCAAACTCCTCAATCAGGTCCTCCAGCAGGGTGGCCCCATACAAGCCCGGCTGGCCGTAGACCTGGGTGTACACCTGTGTGATCTTATCCAAGACCTCCGTGGGAATCTCCTCCCCTGGGGTATAGACAAAGCCCTTGTCCTCCCCCATGATGGCGTCGGCCTTTTCCTGATAAATGGAATAGGAATCCGCCGTGAGGGCCTGGCGCTCCGCCATGGGAGACACGCCCCGAAACAGGACCAGGGCCGCCAAGGCCACTGCCAAGGGGATGCAGAACAGCAGCTGCTGCCGGCGCAACACCAGCAGCGCCAGAAACGCGCAGCAGATCAGGATGGCTCCGTAATAGGTCAGCCGTGTACCGGTGAAGTACAAAAGCCCAAAGCCTAAAAGGCAGCACAGGCAGAACTTCCACAGCCGGCGGCTGCGCAGGCCCCACAACAGCAGGGGCGGCACCAGCAGGGTGAGAATGGAGCTTTGGGAATTGGCCACCCCAAACCAGCCCAAAATGCCAATGGCTACGCCCCGGTCCGGATAATCATAGGTGTAAACCGGCTGGCCCACCCCATAGGACAGAGCAATGACAAGAAGTATGATGCCAAAATTCAACGCCAGCATGCCCACAACCCGGTAATCCAGGTCCCTGCGCTGGCGGAAAAAAGTGACGAAAGAAAGGGTCCACAGGGGAAACTGCACCAGCTTTAAGAACTCTGCCGCATCCCCCACCGGGTCCTGATATCCCAAGCGCAGGGAATTGAGCATGTGCAGCACCCAGAAGCCGCCCACCACGCCATAGGCGAGATAGTAGGCCCGGCGGTTCTCTGTAATGGCAAAGCCGTACAGGCACACAGCGAACAACAGCACCGTGCGCAGGGCGGTGGTCACCCAGGTAGCTTCTGCCTGGCCCATAAAATAGGAGAGCACATCCAGCAGGGGCTGCACTGCCAGCAAGGCAGCCATCACCTCCCCCACGGGGGCGGATGCTCGTGTTTTCCAAGAGGATTCTATCATGGCAAAGGGTTCCTTTGTTATGTCAAGTGTTTGGAATGTATTATAACACGAAAAGCCTTTCGGCACAACAGAAAGTGACCGGCCCCGACAGCTTTGAAGCGCGCTTTTCCCCGGAATTCCGGCATTTTTCAGGCATCTTACAAGTTTCTTTCGCTTTTTCCCCTCTTCTCCAAAAGGAAAAGCCCTCCGGAGAAACCGGAGAGCCTTCCTTGAAGATTGGTTAGGAGAACAAATATCAGCCCTTTAAGATCTGCTTATACAGGCGGATATACTCGTTAGCTGACCTGCCCCAGCTGTTGTCACAGCCCATGGCGCGGTCCACCAGCACGCTCCAGCCCTCTTTGTCGGAGTTGTAGGCGTAAATGGCCCGGTGCAGGGAATGGAGCATGTCGCCGGTGTTGTAGGTTTTGAAAGTGAAGCCATTGCCCTGGCCGTCGCCGCTGTCGGTGATGGAATCTTTCAGGCCGCCGGTCTCGCGGACCACAGGAATAGTCCCATAGCGCAGGGCGATCATCTGGGAGAGGCCGCAGGGCTCGGACTTGCTGGGCATCAGGAAAATATCCGCACCGGCATAGATTTTCCGAGAGAGCTCGGGCACAAAGCCCAGGCACATGACAAAGCGGCCGGGATACTTTTCCTGCATCCATTTGAAGTAATTTTCGTACTCCAGGTCACCGCTGCCCAACACCACAAACTGGGCGTTGGAATACTCCATCACGTTGTCGATGCCCTCTTTCACCAGATCCAGGCCCTTATGGGACACCAGCCGGGTAACCATGCCCACCAAGGGCAGGTCAGGGTTCTGCTCGATGCACAGCCGCTCCTGCAGCTTCTGCTTGTTCACAGCTTTGTTCGCCTTATCCTCCCGAGAGTAGTGAGCATAGATATTGGGGTCCGCGGAAGGATCGTAATTGACGGTGTCAATGCCGTTCAAAATGCCGGAGAGCTTCCAGCTGCGCTCCCGCAGGATGGGGTCCAGTTTGTGAGAGAACCAAGGGTCCAGGATCTCCTGGGCATAGGTGGGGCTCACGGTGGAAACCCAATTGGCACACTCAATGGCACCCTTCATCAAGTTTACATCCTTGTTGAATTCCAGCAGGGAACTTTCATAGTTGGGAATGCCGAACACATCCTCCAAGATTTCCTTGCCATACTGGCCCTGATACTGGATGTTGTGGATGGTAAACAGGGTCTTGATGCCGGAGTACCACTCGTTGTTGGCGTAGAACAGACGGTAGTAAACAGGCACCAGGGCGGTTTGCCAATCGTTGGTGTGGATGACGTCGGGCTTAAAGTCGATATAGGGCAGCATCTCCAGGATGGCCCGGGAGAAGAAGGCAAAGCGCTCTGCGTCGTCAAAGTGGCCGTAAATGCCCTGGCGCTTGAAGTAATACTGGTTGTCAATGAGGTAGTAGATGACGTTGTTGATCTTTGCCTCGAAGATTCCGCAGTACTGGCGCCGCCAAGCCACCGGCACACTGATGCTGGTGACAAAGCGCATCTGGTCCCGCAGCTCTTGAGAGATGCCGTCATACAGGGGCACCACCACCCGGCAGCCAATCAGCCGGGAGCGCAGCGCCTGGGGCAGAGAGCCCGCTACATCTGCCAAACCGCCAGTAGCGGAAAAGGGCAGGGCCTCGCTGGCACAGAATAAAACTTTCATTTGGTTACCATAGCCTTTCCGCTCACAAAATCCCGTTTCCCGGGCACCGCCGGGAGCCCCGCCGTGAGCCGCGCGGGGGGAAGATGGGACGGGCGCGCTCGGTTACACCTTGCTGCCCTTGGCCACGAATACTGGGTAGGTCTGGTAGCCCATCAGCGTGCGGTTGGGATCGAACACAGTGTCCTTATCGGCCACTACATAATCCAGCCGGCTGTTTTCGCCAATGACAGCGTCCTGCATAATCACGCAGTTGCGCAGCTTGGCGCCTTTATGAACCTGCACGCCCCGGAAGAGCACGCAGTTCTCCACCTCGCCCTCAATCAGGCAGCCATCGGCGATAATGGAATTCGTAACCTGAGATCCCAGGCCGTAACGGGCAGGCATATCGTCCCGAACCTTGGTGTAGATGGGGCGGCTGGCCTCAAACAGCTGGGTGCGCACCTTGGGCTCCATCAGGGCCATATTGGCCTTGAAATAGCTGCCCAGGGAGGAGATGGAGTAAGCGGCGCCGGTGAACTCATAGCCACAGACCCGCATATCCGGCAGGTTGCGCTGGAGCAGGTCCCGGTCGAAGTCATACAGGTTGCGGCCCATGCACTCCTCCACCATGGCCATCAGCCGCTTGCGGCCGATGAGGCACATGCCCATGCCAAAGTTGCAGTCGGTATCGCTGCCCCGCTTGACCACCATATCCCGGATAAAGCCCTCAGGGTCCACTGTGTAAACCACGTTCTTATCCGTATCGGGGGAAACGCCGTGACGGTAGACAATGGTGATGTCCGCCTCCTTGGCGGTGTGCAGGGCAAACACCTCTTTATAGTCGATGTTGGCCACCGTGTCGCAGTCGGAGAGGAGCACATACTCCTCTTTGGAATTGCGCAAAAACCGCATGATGGAGGCCAGGGAGCTGATCTTCCCCTCTGTGCGCATGGTCTCTGCGCCAAAGGGGGGCAGCAGGTACAGGCCCTCCCGCTTGCGGGAAAGGTCCCAGAACTTGCCAGAGCCCAAGTGGTCCATCAGGGATTGGTAATTCTGCTCGGTGATGACGCCCACCTTGTTGATTCCGGAGTTCACCATGTTGGACAAGGGGAAGTCCACCAGGCGGTAGCGCCCGCCGTAGGGGATGGAAGCCATCACCCGGTTCTGGGTCAGCTCACGCACCCGCTCTTCGTGTACATAGGCAAACAGAATGCCGATTACATCGTTGCCGCGCATCACTTCTCCACCTCCTCAGCATCAATCATAGCCTTGGGGGGCACCACGGTATCGGGAGCCAGCGTGCAGCCCGGGCCAATGACGGCCACGCCCCAGTCTTCTTTATTTTCCATATCCTCGGGCCGCTGGCCCACCACAGAGTTGGCGCCCACCACAGAGTTTTCGGCCACGATGGCGTACTGAACTGTGGCGCCCTCTTCAATACGGGAGCCGGGCATGATGATGGAATCCCGCACCACCGCGCCGGGAGCTACATAGACGCCCGCGAACAGCACAGAGAAATCCACCGTGCCATAGACATTGCAGCCCTCTGCCGCCAGGGAGTTCTGAATGGTTGCGCCCTTGGCCACATAGTGGGGCGGCATGACCGGGTTGCGGGAGTAAATGCGCCACTCGGGATCGTTCAAATCCAGGGGGATATTGGGGTCCAGCAGGTCCATATTGGACTCCCACAGGCTCTCAATGGTTCCCACGTCTTTCCAGTAGCCCTCAAACCGGTAGGCGAACATGCTCTCGCCGGCGTTCAGCATGGCGGGCAGCACGTTTTTGCCGAAGTCGTTCTGGCTCTTGGGATCGTTCTCGTCCTCCTCCAGGTACTTGCGAAGCTTTTCCCAGGTGAAGACGTAAATGCCCATGGATGCCTTGTTGCTCTTGGGCTTTTTGGGCTTCTCGTCGAACTCGTAGATAGAGCCGTCCTCGTTGGTATTCAAGATGCCAAACCGAGAGGCCTCCGCCATGGGCACCTCGTACACGGCGATGGTGCAGGCGGCGTTTTTCTCCTTGTGGAAATTGAGCATTTTGGAATAATCCATTTTATAGATGTGGTCGCCAGAGAGAACCACCACGTAGTCGGGATTATACCGCTCGATAAAGGGGATATTCTGATAAATGGCGTTGGCAGTGCCCTTGTACCAGTCGGTCTTTTTCTGCTTCTGGTAGGGGGGCAGCACATGCACGCCTGCATTGTTGCTGTCCAGGTCCCAGGGCTGGCCGTTGCCGATGTAGTCGTTGAGCTCCAGGGGCTGATACTGGGTGAGCACACCCACAGTCTCGATGCCGGAGTTTACGCAGTTGGAAAGCGGGAAATCAATGATGCGGTATTTCCCGCCGAAGGGCACCGCGGGCTTGGCGAGGTTTCTCGTCAGAACGCCCAGACGGCTGCCTTGGCCGCCGGCAAGCAGCATGGCCACGACTTCTTGTTTGGGTAACATTTTAGCGTCCTCCTAATCTTCAATGATATTGCAAAAAGCTGCGGCCTTCCCGAAGAGTCTTCGCGAAAGGGGAAAGCAGAGGCTTTTTTAACGGGATACAGTTTAAGGGGTGGGCTCCCCTGCTTTCTTGGCCCGCGAGCGGGCGGCTGGCTTTTTGGCGGCTGGCTTTTTGGCCGCCGGCTTTTTCGCGGCGGTGCGCCGCACCCGCTTGGGGGTCTTCTTCACGCACTCCAGGAAGAACACGGAGCAGCCTGGCAGCGTCAGGGAAACACTCTGGTCACAGCCGTGCATGGGCACATCCTGGGTCTTGATGGCGGTGCCGTTGGTCACGCCGCCGCCGCCGAACTCTTCCGCGTCGGAAGTGAACACCTCTGCCCAGGTGCCCCGAATGGGCACGCCGATGCAGTAGTTCTCCCGCTGGACGGGAACGAAGTTGCACACGGCCACCAGCTCCCGCCCGTCCTTGGCCTTGCGGCGGAAGGCGATGACGCTCTGCTGGTAGTCGTCGTTGGAAATCCATTCAAAGCCCTCCCAGGAGAAATCGATCTCCCACAGCTCGGGACGGCTGAGATAGAACTGGTTCACCGCCCGGAAGAAGGCCTGGGCCTGCTGGTGCTCGGGGTATTGGAGCAGGCCCCACTCCAGTTCTTTTTCGTAATTCCACTCGTTTTTCTGGGCAAATTCCGTGCCCATAAACTGGAGCTTCTTGCCCGGGTGGGCCATCATATAGCTGACAAAAGCCCGCATCTGGTCGGCTTTCATCTTGTCGTCGCCGGGCATCTTATTGATGAGGGAACCCTTTCCATAGACCACCTCGTCGTGGGAGATGGGCAGGATGAAGTTCTCGGAAAAAGCGTAGAAGAAAGAGAAGGTGAGGGCGTCGTGATTGCCGCTGCGGAACAGGGGGTCCATGGACATATAGCGGAGCATGTCGTTCATCCAGCCCATGTTCCACTTGTAGTTAAAGCCCAAGCCCCCCACATAAGTGGGCTTGCTCACCAGAGGCCAGGAGGTGGACTCCTCTGCGATCATCATGCAGTGGGGCGCCTCGGCAAAGGCGGCCTCGTTCAGCGCCTGCAGGAAAGACACCGCCTCGTAATTTTCCTTGCCGCCGTCCTTGTTGGCCACCCACTCGCCGTCCCGGCGGTTGTAGTCTAGATACAGCATAGAGGCCACCGCGTCCACCCGCAGGCCGTCGATGTGGTATTCCTTAAGCCAGTACACCGCGCTGGACATCAAGAAGCTCTGCACCTCGGGCTTGCCGTAATCGAAGACCAGAGTGCCCCACTCCTTGTGCTCCCCCTTGCGGGGGTCCTCATACTCGTAGCAAGGGGTCCCGTCGAAGAAGGCCAGGCCCGCCGCGTCCCGGGGGAAATGGGCGGGAACCCAGTCCATAATGACGCCGATGCCCTCCTGGTGGCAGCGGTCCACAAAGCGCATAAAGTCCCGGGGCTGGCCATAGCGGGAGGTGGGGGCAAAATAGCCGATGACCTGATAGCCCCAAGAACCATCGTAAGGGTACTCGGTCAGGGGCATGAACTCAATGTGGGTGAAGCCCATGTCCTTCACATAGGGGATGAGCTCGTCCCCCAGCTTGTCGTAGGAAAAGACGCTGCCGTCCTTATACTTCCTCCAAGAGCCCGCATGGACCTCATAGATGTTCACCGGCTGCTCATAATGGGGATGCTCCGTCTTGTGCCGGAGCCAGTCATCATCGTGCCAGTCATAGCCGCTCAACTCCACCCAGCGGGAGGCCGTGCCGGGCCGGGTCTCTGAGTGGCGGGCAAAGGGATCCGCTTTATAGGTATCCTTGCCCTGGGCGGTTTTGATATAGAACTTATACAGCTCAAAGGGCTGGAAGACGAAATCGGTATAGCCCTCCCACACTGCGTCGTCGATCTTTTTCAAGGGATACTTGGCCTTATCCCAATTGCAGAAATTGCCCACCAGGGAGACCTCCCTGGCATGGGGGGCCCACACCCGGGCCACCATGCACTCCCGGCCCAGATGGGTGGTCTTGTGCAGGCCCAGATATTCATACGCCCGCCGGTTGGTCCCGTTGCGGAACAAGTAGAGCGGCAGGTTATCCGGCTGATTGGCGCCGTCCTTTTTTGGAAGCTGAGTTTCACGTCCCATTATCTGAACGCTCCTTTTCTCCGGGTAAACGGTTTCTTTGTAGTTATCATAGCATAATCCAGAAAAATTTCAAGAGGTTTTTAGTAATACCTTTTAATTCTTTGTAAAATATTTTGCAATCTTTGTAATTCATAACTAAATGTCACCAGGATTTTCTGTGTAAGACAACATTTCTGCATGTTTGAGCGCCCTTTTTTTCCGTTTTCCCAATCTATATGGGCCTGTCCCCCACCTTATGAAAACCGCGGCAGCAAGCCGGCACGCTCTCCCTGGAAACCCACCGCAGCGCGGAGCTGCCATCCCCTCCCCTTCCGCCCATCAGCGGCGGACCCCGGGCCCCTTCCCCGCCTTCTTCCGCCCGGCTCAGAACCATTGAAAAAAGGAGGAGGGCCGCCCCATGGTGGGTAGGCCCTCCTCCTTGCTTTTCTTTTTTGCGTTACACCCTCTTCACGCCAAAGGTGACGGTTTCACCGTTGACGTCCTGCTGGGCGGTGTATCCTTCCAAGATGTCGAAATGGCAGGCTTCTCCCAGCACGTCGTGCAAGATGGACTGCTGGTTTTCCCGCAGGACCTGGGCAACCTTCTCGCTGCCCTGGCAGTAGACCTCAATGTGGTCGGTGACATTGAAACCGGCTTCTTTCCGCATGGTTTGCAGCTTGCTGGTGATCTCCCGCACAAAGCCCTCGTCGATGAGCGCCTGGGTCAGGGTGGTGTCCAGCACCACGGTCAGGCCCCGGTCGGAAACGGAAGTGTAGCCCTCCTTCTGGGCGGTCTCGATGAGCAGCTCCTCGGCAGTGAGGTCCACCTCCCCGCCAGGCAGGGGCAGCTTCAGCAAGCCGGTGGTGTCCAGCTCTTTCTTGGCGGCGGCGCCGTCCAGCTCCTGCAAGGCCTGGCGCACTTCGTTCAGCCGTTTGCCCAGCTTCTTGCCCAGCAGCTTCAGCTGGGGCTTGAAGGTGTAGTCGGTGAACTGGGACATGTCCGTGAGGAAGACCAGCTCCTTCACGTTCAGCTCCTGCTTGATGATCTCGGTGTACAGCTCCCCAAGGCCCTGGTCCGCGTCGGTGTAAAGGGCCTGGAGGGGCTGGCGGTTCTTCAAGCTGGACAGGTTCCGGGCGGCACGTCCCTGGGTGACAATGCGCAGCACCTCATCCATATCCGCCTCCAGCTGCTTGTCCACCCAGGCCCCCTCATAGGCGGGGTACAGGCACAGGTGGACGCTCTCCGGGGCGGACTTGTCCACGGAGCACACCAGGTTGCGGTAGATCTCCTCGCTCATAAAGGGCACCATGGGGGCCGCCATCTTGGCGGTGTCCACCAGGGCGGTGTACAGGGTCATAAAGGCGGCAGTGCGGTCGCCGCTCTCCGCCTGGGCCCAGAACCGGGACCGGCTGCGGCGCACATACCAGTTGCTCATCTCGTCCACAAAGTCCTGCAGGGCCCGGGCGGCCTCCGGCACCTTGTAGGCGGAGAGGTTCTCGTCCACGGCCTTCACGGTGGTGTTCAGCCGGGAGAGCAGCCACTTGTCCATCACGGTGAGCTGGCAGTCCTCCAGCTTGCGCTGGGTGGGGTCGAAGCCCACGATATTGGCGTACATCACAAAGAAGGCGTAGGTATTCCACAGGGTGGAGAAGAACTTCTTCTGCCCCTCGATGACGGCCTTCTCGTGGAAGCGGCTGGGCAGCCAGGGGGCGGAGTTGGTGTAGAAATACCAGCGCAGGGGGTCCGCGCCGAACTTTTTCAGGGCCTCCATGGGGTCCACGGCGTTGCCCTTGGACTTGGACATCTTCTGGCCGTTCTCGTCCTGCACCAGGCCCTGGACCAGCACGTTCTTAAAGGGGGCCTTGTCAAACAGCAGGGTGGAGATGGCCAGCAGGCTGTAGAACCAGCCGCGGGTCTGGTCCACGGCCTCGGAGATGAAGTCCGCGGGGAACTGGCTCTCAAAGAGCTCTTGGTTCTCGAAGGGGTAGTGGTGCTGGGCAAAGGGCATGGAGCCGGAGTCGAACCAGCAGTCGATGACCTCGGGCACACGGTGCATCTGCTTGCCGCAGTGGGGGCAAGTAATGGTGACCTGGTCCACATAGGGCCGGTGGAGCTCGATGTCGTCGGGGCAGTTCCCGGACATCTCCTTCAGCTCCGCAATGCTGCCAATGGCGTGGCGGTGGCCGCACTCACACTCCCAGATGTTCAGGGGTGTGCCCCAGTAGCGGTTGCGGCTGACGGCCCAGTCCTGGACGTTCTCCAGCCAGTCGCCAAAGCGGCCCTTGCCGATGCTCTCCGGGTACCACTGGACGGTGTTGTTGTTCTTGATGAGCTGGTCCTTCACGTCGGTCATCTTGATGTACCAAGACTCCCGGGCGTAGTAGATGAGGGGGGTGTCGCAGCGCCAGCAAAAGGGGTAGCTGTGCTCGAACTTGGGGGCGGAGAACAGCAGGCCCCGCTCATCCAAATCCTTCAGGATTTCCTTGTCGGCGTCCTTGCAGAACAGGCCGGGCCACTTGGTTTCACTGGTCATCTGGCCCTTGCCGTCCACCAACTGCACCAGGGGCAGGCCGTACTTGCGGCCCACCTTGGCGTCGTCCTCACCAAAGGCCGGCGCGATGTGCACCACGCCGGTGCCGTCTGTCAGGGTGACGTAGTCGTCGCACACCACGTACCAGCACTTCTCCTTGGGGCTGACAAAATCGAACAGGGGCTCGTACTCCTTGCCCTCCAGGTCGGCGCCCTTGAAGGTCTCCAGGACGGTGTACTCCCCCTCGCCCAGGACGGTGTCGCACAGGGCGGCGGCCAAATAGTAGGTCTCCCCCTTGCTCTCCACCTTCACATAGTCCTCGGCGGCGTTGACGCACAGCGCCACGTTGGAGGGCAGTGTCCAGGGGGTGGTGGTCCAGGCCAGGATGAAGGCGTCCTCGCCCTTGACCCGGAACTTGGCAATGGCGGAGCGCTCCTTCACATCCTTGTAGCCCTGGGCCACCTCGTGGGAGGAAAGGGGCGTGCCGCAGCGGGGGCAGTAAGGCACGATCTTGAAACCCTTGTACAGCAGGCCCTTGTCCCAGATCTGCTTGAGGGCCCACCACTCGCTTTCGATAAAGCTGTTGTCATAGGTGACGTAGGGGTGCTCCATGTCGGCCCAGAAGCCCACGTCCTTGGAGAAATCCTCCCACATGCCCTTGTACTTCCACACGCTCTCCTTGCACTTTTCAATGAAGGGGGCGATGCCATAGGCCTCGATCTGGTCCTTGCCGTTGATGTGCAGCAGCTTTTCCACTTCCAGCTCCACGGGCAGGCCGTGGGTGTCCCAGCCGGCCTTGCGGGGGACCATCTCCCCCTTCATGGTGTGGAAACGGGGGAACAGGTCCTTGAAGGACCGGGTCTGCAAATGGCCGATGTGGGGCTTGCCGTTGGCGGTGGGGGGGCCGTCGTAAAAGACGTAGGAGGGGTGGCCCTCCCGCTCCTCCACGCTCTTTTCAAAAATGCGGTTCTCTTCCCAGAACTTTGCCGTTTCCTGCTCCCGCTCCACGAAGTTCAGGTTCGTGGAGACTTCCTTGTACATGCTCATGGCAGCCATCCTTTCTCTGGTCTGTGTCCACCGGAATCGACTGAAGGAAAGAAAAAGCCTTCGCCCCGCGCAAACGGGACGAAGGCTTGGCTTCGCTGTAACCACCCATTCCGGCATATCCAACAATACGCGCCCCGGTAACGGCGGGGGACCGGCGTTGCTTACTGGGGCGCTCCCCGCCAAGGGGAACCGCCTGTTGGGCCCGCGGCTCGGGAGGGATGCGGAATGCGTTTCGCGCGCCGACTCGCACCAACCGCCGGCTCTCTGGGGCGCCCTGCGCCGCCGCCTGTCTCCTTCATGGCCTTTGCTTCCAAAATATCGCAAATATTCTATCACGCCCCGAGGCTAAAGTCAAGGGCGGGACCCTGTATTTCCTCTTGACAAGCGGCCAACGCAATCGTGTATAATTTTTTGAAGAGAAAGAAAACGAGAGGAGCTTTATCGAGAGATGGACACCCTAAAAAGAAGAAGGGCCAAAAGCCTGGACATGACCCAGGGCAGCCCCATCCGGCTGCTGGTGCTGTTCGCCATCCCCATGCTCATCGGCAGCGTATTCCAGCAGATGTACAACATGACGGACACTGTGGTGGTGGGCCGGTTTGTCAGTGTGGAGGCATTGGCCGCCATAGGGGCCACGGGCTCCACCACCTCCCTGTTGATGATGCTGGGCCAGGGCCTGACCAACGCCGTCTCGGTGGTAATCGCCCAGGCGGAGGGCGCCGGCCGCCGTGCTGGACGAGGCCGTGGCCATGATCCGCACCGAGGCCTGTTTCTTCTGGGCCCTGGGGGCCATTTGGGCCGTGAACTCCGCCCTGCGGGGCATGGGCCTGGTAAAAGCCGCCCTGGTGTCCAGCGTGGTGGAGCTGGTTTGCAAGATCGGGGTCTCCATCCTGCTGCCCCTGTCCATCGGCTCCCTGGGCATCTGGTTTGCGGCCCCATCCGGCTGGGTGCTAGGGCTGATCCCCTCGGTATTCTATCTGTCCCGCTGGTTCAGCCGCCACGGAAAAGGGGGCGCATAAGGCCCCGGCGCGAAAAGCCGCCCGTTCCCCCAGGGGGAGCGGGCGGCTTTTGCCTTGTAACAGTTTGGAAAAATTATCTCTGGAAATTGCCCTGGCCGTAGAGCAGCTGGATGAACAGGCCGCCCTGCACGGTGCGGTTCTGGAACTCCCGGTGCTTGGCCTGCCAGGCGTCCTCCGTTTCAAACCAATCCCCCAGGGGGATGCGGTTGGGCATGTTGTCATAGGCGTCCCACAGGTGGGAGACCATGGTCTCGAAGTCCTTCTTGTCTTTCATCATAGAGGCCACCCACACCAGCCAATCGGACTTGGTGTAGCCCGCACGGTTGTCCAGGGGCATGCCGTAGGGGTTCAGGCGGGTCAGATAGGATTCCAGCTCCTTGTCCCAGGTGCTCTCCGGGAAAATGCGCAGGCCCAGCAGCCTGTCCCACACGGCGTTGTACTTCATGCTGAAGGTGCCGGGCTGGTCGAAAGCAAGACGGTAGGTGCCGTCACCCTCAGCGGCCTTTTCCACCCAAACTTGGGCCATGGAGCGGGCCTCTTCCATCCACTCCTCGCCCTGGGCCTCTTCCCCACGGCGCTTCAGCAGCAGGCCGTAGGCCGCCACCCCCAGGATGGCCTTGATGGACAGGTTGCAGTTGTGGGCCAGGTGTCCGGCGAAGTCATCGGTGCACAGCTGGTTCTCCGGGTCCAGACCGTTGCCCCGCAGGTAGTTGGCCCAGGTGGTCAGCAAGTCCCAAGACTCGTTGGCGAAGCCCATGTCCCCGCTGGCCACAGTGGCGGCGGCGGTCATCAAGAGCATGTTGCCGCACTCCTCCACCGGCATCTGGTCCTTGGGGTCGGTGCCGTTGGAATACACCTGCCCGTTGAGAAGAGGGAACTGGCCGGCGTCGTGGGGGGCAAAGTCAAAGGGCCACTCCGGGCTGGCGGCATAGCGGGTCAGGGGGCGCATCATGCCAAAGACCAGCTGGGGGCAGTACCGCAGGAACAGGGGGATGGAGGGGTAGCTCACATCCGCTGTGGCGGCGCAGCCGTTGGAGAAGCACTCCTTAGAGATAAACAGCAGTTTCCCCTCCGGGTCCTCGCAGAGGGTGTGGGCACCGATCACCTGGCGGTAGGCGGTGAGCAGCAGCTCGGCGTACTGTCCGCCGCCCGCCTCTGTGGCCTCCGCCTCTAACTGGCGAGAGAATTCCTCGCACCGGCGGTCGATCTCCTGGTACTCCGCGAAGGAGAGCTCCAGCAGGCCGGAGAGAGTTTCCCGTTCCTTTTTCCAGTAGGGCTCCAAGTTCTGGCCAAAGTACTGGATGGCGAACACCTCGTCGTAGGCCAGGGCGAAGAGGACCTCTTTGCCCTCTTCCAGGGGGATCTGAGCCTGGATGGCGGTGCGGCCGTTCTCTTCCCGCACAGAGGTGGTGCCAGCGGGCTCCACGGCCAAATAGAGGCGGCCCCAGTCGATGCGCACATCGTCGCCAGAGCGGTTTAAAGGCTGTTGGACACCGCTGCTCAGCGTGACGGCCTCATAGCCCTTCCCCACGGCCTCGCCGGACTCCACGGGGCACTGGCCGGCGTAGTCCAGGCAGAGGGCCTCATCCGCCAGCAGGGTGGCGGAACAGGCAGGCAGCGGGCGGCCATGACGGCCCTGGGCTTTCAGGGACACATAGGTCACCGGCCGGGCCAAGACTTTCAAATCGTCCAGCAGAAGGGGGGATGTGAATTTCACCGTCAGGGCGGCCTCTGGGCTCTCCATCACATAGGTGGTGGAGCAGGCCTTCACCTCCACAGAACGCATCCGCATGGGGAGGGCGTCTGTCTTGCCCAAAAAGCCGTACTCCCTCTTCCCCACTTGCAGCAGGCCGCAGAGGGGCTGGGAGGCGCCGGTCCAATGGCAGGTGGGCGTGCGGTTGGGCACATCATCCATGGACCAGAGATTGAAATAGGGGGTATGTGTCACCAAGGGCACAGCGGGATAGCGAAGTTTCATAGTTATACAACACCTCGAAAAAAAGTTTCGCCCCCATGATAGCAGGAACCCGCTCAAAAAGAAAGAGGGTTTCGAAAAATTTTCTTTCTTTCCTTTTAGATTTTTCCGCGAAAAGGCCTTGCTTTTTTTTCGCGCAGGCAGTATAATGATATCTGCTTTTCCAAGCCATGCCGGTGTGATGGAATTGGCAGACGTAGTGGACTCAAAATCCACCGGTGGCGACACCGTGCCGGTTCGAGTCCGGCCACCGGCACCAGCGGCAAGCTGCCGCTCCCAAGCCGCGCACCTCACGTTGTGGGGTGCGTTTTCTTTTTTTGCTGCGCTTGTAGCGGGTAGCTATTTTGTCATCTCTGCCAGGTCCGCACCCCGGGCAAGCCGCGAACTTCACCTTTGTGGAGTGCGTTCCTTTTTTGCCCGCGTTTCCCATTGGCGGCTATTCTGCCTCCTTAACCCCGGCTGAGCCTGGCTCTGCCGGCAGCAAGCGGTTTCCCATGTTTTTGAGCTGGTATGGGTGGGACCGTTCTTTTCCCACAGCGAGGTATTGGCGCTAAAACCCGGGTTTCTTGCCGCAGTGCAAACCCTTGGTGGAAAAGCCGCTCTTGATAAAAGCAGCGCTATCTTTACACCTATCATGTAAAAATTAGAGGGAGGGAAAAGCAGATGTTTCAAACCGCACCGGGAGTGACCATCCCCTTTCCAGAGAAAATCCAAGAACAATTTCAAGTTTATGAAGGGCAGTTGATTCGCGCCAATATCAGCTTTGAAAAACTGAGGCCCATACTTACTGAATTTTATCAAAGCCTGCCTGAGCCCTTGTTTTTTGTGCTGCAAATGCCCCTCTCTATACAAGAAGAACGACAACTTGGGTGTGACGAAATTCTGCATCAAGAGGTATGCTATCTTGACGGGCAGACGCGGGAGCAAATGGACTCCATCTTTCGTTCCTATGGACAGATCTTGTTGGAAGACGGGATGTCCCAATTCGCAATTGCATCCCATGCCAGTCATGAGGAAGTATTCATTCAAAAGTACAAACTGGCGGATTTCTATTCTCCGTCGCCGCGCCGTTTCATCCCCCTCCTACAGCGTTATGGGCTTACGGAAACCAGCCATCTTTTCACGGTATGGGATACTTTTTCACAAGAGACCCCCGGTGAGTGCAGGCGTATTGCACGGGAAGAGTTGGACGTCTATGCCATAGCGGAGCGGCTAAAGGAGAAAGGCTTGTACCGAGCAAAAATCATAGAAGATTGATCAAGGTACCTTGTGGACAACGCCCCTTAAGGTGAGCCCGGATGCAGAGATTGCGGAGGGACTTACCGCAAATGATTTGAACAATAGTGAGATTGAGCCGTGGATTCAAGGGCAAGACCTTATAGAATAACAGAGAAAGACTATTATTCCCTTTATCACTCACGGGGGAAATGGCTTTTCCCAGGCAATCCAGCAGTTTGCAGCCTGGCGCCGCCATAATCAAGGACGGCCCCTCCATTTCCCGTAAGAGTGTGCCTGACGCACGGGCGGACGTTACGGAATAGGTCGCAGGGCCGAGCCTGTCAGACACTTGCCCTTGCAGGCAATAAATGGCTTGCAGGGTAAAAAATAGGGAAGCGCTGGAGCGCTCCCCTATGCGGCAGATTCCCCAATTGTGCTGCTGTCCACCCAGGCGTAGAGGCGGGGGTGAATCCTTGAGAAGAGAGCGCCTGTGCGGTTCCTCCCTATTGGTTATTACTGCAAGCAGCCAAAGAAAGAACCAGAGCGGAAGAAAGAAGGATTGCTGCTATTCTGTTTATGTTTAAGGGCTCCTTTTCTAAAAGTTAATCAATTCTCTTACCCATCTGATAGGCTTCCTCCATGGCGGGATTGCCCTGAATATCGCCTAGCTGCCAGGCGCCCGCACCATAGATGACTCCCATTTCCTTTGCTCCAGGCAGACATTCCAAGTAACCGCGCAACCCGTCAATCGTTCGTTCCATGGCGGCCTTTCCAGCGGCAGCGGTGGCGATGAGATAAAACTCTTTGTTTTCCAGCCCCGGCTTTTGAGCGCCACCCAAGGTTCGGTCAATCATAGTTTTCATCTGGGCGCACATGGTATAGAAATAGACGGGAGTTGCCAGTACAATCACATCGGCGGCCCGCATCTTTTCCAAGAGCTGAGCCATATCGTCCTGCTTTACGCAACGGCCGGTTTGTTTGCAGGCATAGCAGGCGGAACAATATTCAATGTTCAGCTGGGCCAGGGCCATGACAAGGCTTAATATTTTTTTCATAAGAGCACCTCCTTCTTATAAGCACTCGCAGAGGATCTCGTGAATTTCCTCTCTGCTCAATTCACGGGGATTGCACTTGATGATGTTGCAGGTTTCCGCCACTTTCCGAAGAATGTCCGGAGTGATCTCCACCTTGGACTGCAGCTGCCCCATTTTGACAGGCAGGCCGCACTCCTGGATAAAGGCGGTCAGGGCCTCCAGTCCTTCTTCCGCCGTATCCTGGTCAAAGACTTCTTTAGCAAAACGGGCGAATTTTTTGGGGGCGTCTTTCAAAATGTGCCGGTAATAGGCGGGATGGATGACAGCCAGGCCCTGGCCGTGGTTGCAGTCAGTATAGGCCCCCAGCTGGTGTTCGATCTGGTGGGCCTGGAAGTCGGTAAGACGGCCCACTTTGAGAATACCATTCTCTGCCATAGCGGAATCCCACATGAGATTGCTGCGAGCCTGCATATCATCAATGTTTACAAGCAACCGGCGCATGTTCACCACTGTGTTTTTCATAATGGCCAAGGCAACGTCATCGGACGCATTGTCTTGGTCGGAGTTGCCAAAGTAGGTCTCCATAGCATGACTTAGGGTGTCGAAGGCGCCGGAGAGCACCTGGATGGGCGGGACCGTGGAGGTATAGGCGGGGTCGAGAATGGCGAAGGAGGCGCAACTGCCCACAATGGGGCCTTTCCACAGCTTCTCCTCATAGGTGATGACCGCGCCGCTGTTCATCTCCGCGCCGGTTCCCGAGGCGGTAACCACCGCACCCATGGGGATGCCTGCTGTGGGGAATTTGCCCTGCTGGTACTCCATCTGCCAGATGTCCTCCTCCAGCATAGCTTGGGCAGAGATGACTTTACAGCAGTCAATGACGCTGCCGCCGCCCACGGCCAAAATAAAGTCTACCTGGCGTTCCCGCGCCAGCTTTGCCCCCTCCTGGACCTTGGCGTAGGTGGGGTTGGGCATAATGCCGGGAAAGTCCACCACCTCTTTGCCTGCGGCGGCCAGCAGGCCCTTTAGTTCATCGTAAACGCCGCTGCGCTTTACAGAGCCGCCGCCATAGGCCAGCATGGCCGTCTTTCCCACCCTGGGGAGTTCCTGCCCCAGAGCATCCGCCGCAACACCCCCTCCAAAGTAAACTTTCGTGGGATAAGAATAGGTAAATTTGTTCATAGTGATTTTCTCCTTTTCAGTTTGCATCACAAATGGTTTTCTGCTATAATCAGGTAGTTTCCACCGCTTGTTACTATCGATTATAATTTCCGGTTGCTACAACCGGTCAAGGTTTTTTTCAAAAAAGTTCTTGAATTTTTTGTGAAGAAGGGGAATGCATCCATGATGTACACCATGATGCAGGTATGCAAGGAGACGGACATGACCTATCAGGCGTTGAAATTTTATTGCAACGAGGGCTTGGTGCCCAACGTGAAACGGGATAAAAACAACCGGCGGGTGTTTGATGAGCGGGATGTGAAGTGGATTAAGGATCTTGTTTGTCTGAAAAAATGCGGCATGAGCATTCAGGAAATGAAAGAATATCTGGAACTGTGTTTGCAGGGAGAGTCCTCTATCCCCCAGAGAAAAGAAATGCTGGCCGAAAAGCAAAAGGCGCTGCGCGCAACCATCCAAGAGTTGGAGGACAGCGTGGCCTACATCGACTGGAAGCAAAACTTCTACGATGAGGTGCTTTCTGGCAAGCGCCCTTATGTGAGCAATCTCATCCGAGCTGAGGAATAACACAGGAGTCATAGGGAAAAAGGGATGCCCTCTTGGAAGAAGGCAACAAACAAAGCCCTTTCTGCCAGAATACTGACAGAAAGGGCTTTGTCATATCAAGTTTTTGGTACTGGCGCTTCATTCAGTGCCTGGCTAAGTTGGACGCCCAAATTCTCCGCTAGAAACCACGCTCAAGCATGTTTCACCATCTTTAGGTTTTCCATCCACACCTTATTTTTCAACGCTTTCGCGCAGGTATACGCCTCCTGCCAGTGCCGACTATAAAAAGCATTTCTCTTCTCATATTCCTTCAAGCGCTCTACAATGCAAAAAGCCCCCGGCCAGTTCAAGTCCTGTATCCACATGAACAGCTCAAACAAGTAGGGAAATAATTCCAAGTCCTCCTTTTCAGAAATAATAAGGGCGCAGTTGTCCCACACATTTTTATTGTTTTTATCATCACATGGCTGCAAAAAAACATTAAAGGCTTTGACCTGTCGGGCAAGCCGCAATCCCTCCGCTTGCTCTTCCTCGCTTCTATTCCAGTCCAACAGCTCCATGATGTAATCAATATCCACCATTTTTTATCATCCTTCCCACTTGAGAACAACGGATTTAACCGCTTGTGTCCATTTCGAGCTTGAGCCGGCATCAATCCAATCCTGCATCGTTCCACCAACTGGCCACACACCCACATGATTGGGCTTGTCCTGCATCACATTGGTTTTCTACCAGTTTCCCCAATTATGATAGTGTTGCTTCAGCAGTACCGTGACATCATCAGGCAGCAGCGGAACAAGCTCCCGATTATCCAGCAGCTCGGATAAATAATCCTGCCACATCGAACCTTCATGCCTATCCATTTTCTTTGACTGGATAACCGCATCTTCAAAAGGCTTCTTTAATTTCTCTCCTGAGAGCGTTTTCAGCCTCTCAGCAATAGTCACCGCACCAGGCCAATTCAGATCTTGCAGCCATTGTAACAACTCCGTTAAGTATGGCTCTAGCTGTGTGTCTGTTTTTTCTGAAAGGATCGCCGCACATTGTTCCCAAACAGAGGGTTCTGCGGGGGGTTGAATAAGTAGCGAGAGATCTTTCACTTTCCGCGCTAATTCTTTTCCTTGTGCCTGGATTGCAGAAGGTGCCTTCCAATTCAACATTTGATAGACCATGGCAATATCAGTCAATCTATTTCACCTCCCCACTTGATGACAACCGATTTTATTGCACGAGTCCATACCGATGAAGAGCCTGCATTATGCCAATCCTCTAGAGTGCCTCCTACGGGAAACACACTAACGTGGTTCACGCCATCTCTTACAGCATATACAATTCCCGTTGCGTTTATTTCATCAATCGTAGTCCTTGCCGCACCCAGTTTTGGTATTGTAGAGAACGACAAACCCGTACCTGTTGTTGATGCCAATTTTACATCACGACTACTTGGTGTCAAATTACCGGGATTTATCCCACCATACCTATAGATGTAGACCGTATTGTCCCTTTCTTTAGGGATAACCTGTTCTTTGGCTTTTTCCTGATAATCCGTTTTAGGTTTCGCAGAGAATGACTCAACGGAATTATTCCATCCTTCCTGGATTACAGGAAGAGCCACAGCAGTAACTATTGCAGTCACAGCGGTTACTACGGCAAGACCAAGCAGTACAAGAAGATCATCCACAAGCGCGAAATGTCCAGTCGGGTCGCTATAACAGACCGGATTGTTCCCACAGTAGGCAAACATATTGTAGCCAAGCAGGCCATCGCCTGTGGAGGTAAAGCTGTCCGCGTTGATAAAACGGGAGACCACAGGGTCATAGTAGCGGCTTTGCAGGTAGTAGAAACCCGTCTCGGTATCGTAGTAGTACCCGCGGTACCGCAGAGGGTTGATCTCTGCCAAGCTGCCGCTGGAGGAAATGAGCTTGCCCCAGGCGTCATCTTCCATTCTATTATATCGTCTCTTATTCCAAAAGGCCAGTAGTAAGAGGAGGAAAGCGCCGTGATTTTTCATCTTTGATTTATCCCTTGCGCTGCGGCCTTGGAGGCCCCTGTGGAGGAGCCAAAGATAAAAAAGCAAGAGAGCGCGGAGCGAACCAGCACTCCCCTGTTTTCCAGTGGTATTCCTGATAGAGCAGCAATACATTGGCGGGCGCAACGCCAAAGGCTTCCGGAAAGCTGCCGGAACACAGCAAAAATGGCTCCCTTGCGGGAGCCATTCCTGTGTGTGCTATGTTCTTTTTATTTGGCCACGTTCTGGTAGAAGTTTGCCATAATGCTGGCCGCCTGGGCACGGATAGTGCTGCCCTTGGGGTCGATGGTGCCGTTCTCATGGCCGTTGATCAGGCTCTTGCCGTTGGCCCAGCTCATGGCAGTCTCCGCCCAGCTGCTGATGGAAGCAGCGTCCGGGAACTGGGTCAAATCGCCAGCAGCCGTCAGGTCGTAGCCCTTGAAGCGGGCGTACTTGTACAGCATCACAGCGAACTGCTCACGGGTCACGTTGCTGTCAGGATCGTACAGACCGCCGCCAATGCCCGCCACCACACTGTTCTGGGCGGCCCAGGTGATAGCGTCCACGGCCCAATGGCCAGAGGTCACGTCGGTAAAGGTAGAATCGCCGGTCACAGTGGGCTTGCCTTCCAGGTTGTAGAACAACTGGGCAGCCATAGCCCGGTCCAGCAGCATGCCAGGCTCAAAGGTGGTCTCGCCGGTGCCGGCCATGATGCCGTTCTCGTATACATAGGCCACGGCGTCATAGAACCAGTCGTCCCCTTCCGTCACGTCCGTGAAGGGCCAGGTGGGCTCTTCCGGCTCGGAGGGTGTGCCGCCGCCGGGGGTGGAGGGTGTACCAACTTCGCCTGTCACGGGGTTCCAAACCAAATTCCCAACCAAATAATCACTGATGTTGTTCTCATACGTACCGCCAGAGATGGAGAGGTCCACGCCGTTCACATCTGTTGTTCCATCCTGTTGCTTTGCCACGGAGACGGAACCAGCAAAGGTGCCGCCGGAAATGGAAGCAGATTGTCCATCCCCGTTGCCTTTAGAATTTTCAATATACAGAGACTTCTCTTCCCCGATATCTCCATCAGTCATCGTAAAGGTGCCGCCAATAGCGGAAGAGGTACTGTTATCCAGATTGATGCCACCCCAAAGGTTGCCGCTGGTGGTCAGGCCGTTGACGGTCAAATTCGAGCCCAGCGAGGTAACGCCATAGGTAGAACAGTTCTTGACTTCCACGTTTTCCAAAGTCACAGTCGTGCGGTTGTTTTCACTACCATTAGCTGTGAAAACATTGATGCCGGAACGAGGCGCACTCCCAGTAGTCGAACTGACTTCCCCTGTGACACCACCATCAATGGTTAAATCCCGGATAATGACATTTGCGCCATCCATTACATTGATGACATGATATTCACCACGAGTATCCCCACTGTTCAGAACATAATGCTCCCCCGCAGTGATGGTCTTGCCGTTGCCGTCCAACGTGATGTCTTTTGTGATATTGACAGCTCCTTGGCCGGAAGAAATGCCTGTTTCAGGCGCATCCAAGGTAAAATCTTTTACCAGCCGAATAGTATCGCCGTCATTGGCCGCGGAAATAGCGGCTGCCAAATCCGTATAGGTTACGGCAGTGGTTTCGTTGATTGCGACAATCTCAGATTCATCATTCTGATCTTTTTCATTGAAGATTGTGCCAGTTGCACCAGCATCTGAAGAGTCATCTATGTTTCCACTGACAGTAGAATCACCCAGAATTGCTGTAGAACCTTCACTGGTATTGCTTACATTGCCATTGATAGTTGTATCACGAATGGTCAAGCCAGTCTTGCTCTGGTTTGTCACATTACCGCTTACGGTAGTGTTGGAGATGGTCAGAGAAGTGTTTCCGCCATCTTGCGTGGTTGTGCTTGTGGTCAGATTGGAAACCTTGACAACGTCTCCGCTAATTTCTGCTCCTTCCGTTCCATCCACCGTGACAGTGATTGCCAAATCATCATATCCCATGGAATTGTCACTCATGTTTTTGTCGGAGACCACAATGGCAGGTTTCGTTCCCTCGTCTTCGGCAGTGTTGGTAACCACGGCATCGCCAGAGATATGAACATTAACATTTCCCACATAACCGCTGCTAGCTTTACCGACAACAATAGCACCCTGGGTGCCACCACTGCCGCCTGCAATGAGGTCCGAGTCATCTCCTACCGTAGTACCGATAATTTGTCCACCGGTAATGTTCAACTCGCCAGCACAAATACGAATTGCTTGTCCGCCGGAAATGGTACCGCCGGAAATATTTGAAATACCTACCGCAGGCAAGTAAAGCGCACAGCCGTCATCTGTTTCAGAGTTCACATTATCTCTGCCATGAATCGTTCCACCTTCAATATCCAGCGTAAAGCCCGCAAACTGGCCGCTGCTGGCATTGGTTCCAATGGCCATACTGGCAGTGATTTCTGCATCACCTGAAATGGTAACCAACATCAAATCGTTTCTTGTCTCCGTTCCGCTTGCGTTTAACCCTGTCCCAGGAACACCAGCCCCCTGGATATACATACCATAAGCATCGCTCTCCAGGGTACCACCTCGGATTTCGCAAACAACCTCTTTATTGTTAGCGAAAGAGTCCTTGGTTACAGCATTTACAACGCAATATCCCCATTTGGAATTATCAGTAGTTTCCCCAACAACAGCTTGTGTTGAAGTGGCCTCTATCTTGCCAGACTCCATGATGAATGTGCCATTGTTCAAAATGCCTCTAGCGTTGTCCACAGAAAGCGAACCAACCCCACCAGAGGAGCTATCCCGCAGGGTTAGCGAAGCGCCTTCATCAATGCGGAACAGATAAGCCAAAGCGTCCGCATTGCTCACAAGATCCCCGGAATTTGAAATTGTAAATCCGTTCAAATCCAACGTAAGGCTTCCCGTTACCTCATAGCTAGAGCTCAGCTCCACATTCTCCGTAAGCGTGATCACGCCATCAACGGGTGTTGGTAACTCTGTTGACTCCGCACTGGCCGCAACAGGGACCATTGCCAGCACGAGAACCAATGCCAGCAACACGGACATGAGTTTTTTCATCTGTGTTTCCTCCTTTGCGCATCACATAGATAGATCCTGTTGGGTTCCCAACAGGAGAAGGGGCATGCCCCTTCTTTGAATTTCTTGTCTGGATTATAACACATAATTTTATTTATGTCTATTTTTGCAAGTAAAAAATCCGGACTGTTTTTCGCCAAACCAGCCAATTCCCTCTAGGAACCTGCCGCGGGCATGGAAAAGCCTCCGGATGGGTGTTCTCACACTTACGCAGGATTTCGTGGCGCGCAGGAACGCCTCACCCACGGGGCGCCCTCTCCCCTTTCACAAAACATGGACAAATTCCCGCCAAACCAATTGACAATTCCATGCACTGTGCAGTATTCTTTTCTTATGCGGCGGAAAAGAATTCCGATCTACCGAGGAGGGATATTGTATGAGGAAAAAGCACTGCCGCCTGGCAGCCCTGCTATTAGCGGTACTCCTGTGCCTGACGGCCCTGCCGGTGAGCGCCAGCGCCGCTGGGGACGCCATGAGCCTGGATCAAGTTAAGGCACTGATGAACGCGGAGCCGCTCTACCCCCAAAAAACGGGCTACGTGGAGCTGGACCGGATGCTGGAAGAACTGGTGGCCCCTTACAGAGGGAAAGATACCTACACCACCCTGAAGGGCCTGTACGAATGGACTGTAAACAACATCGACTACAGCTGGAACGGGTACTCGCAGAACTACGCCCCGGCCTACGACTGCTTCACGCTGACCTACGACTTGACCTATGAGACCGGCCTTCCCCAGGCCTATCCCATCGACATGATCTATCGTGCCTATCACATGCTGACAGCCCGCACCGGCGTGTGCTACGACTGGGGCATCCTTTTCGCGGTGATGGCCCGGTATGTGGGGGTGGAGAGCTACGTTCACACGGGCATCCTGCGCATCGGCACCTGGACGGGCCACCACGGCTGGACCGAGCTGCGGCTGGGCGGGAAGAACTACATCTTCGACGGCCAGCAGGACTGGCGCTCCAAAGGGATTTACGGCTACATCCTCTACGACCATTTTGGCATCTCCATGGACAACGCTTGGCGCTACCAGCAGGAGACATCCGCCAATGGCCCCCGGGACGCCAGCATGCTCCCCGTGGACGCGCCCCGGGTGCGTGTTGCCAATGTGACGGTGATCCCTTCCCGCTCTGGGCAGGTGGAGGGCGGCGGCACGTGTGTGGGGGGCGAAGAGACCACCCTCTCCTCTGCGGGCGACCTGCCCGTGGTGGGGTGGTACTCTCCCAACAGGGTGCTCCTCAGCCAGGAGCCATCCTACACCTTGACCCCCACAGGCGACACCCGCATCTATGCGCTGTTTGAGGGGGACCGCTTTGTGGATCTGCGGGGAGACGCTTGGTATTTGGAGGACGTGATGCAGGCAGCCGATCTGGGAATCGTCTCTGGCGTATCGGAGGCCTTCTTCGAGCCCTCTGGCACGATGGACCGGGCCATGTTCGCCACCGTGCTGTACAAGGCGGCAGGCGGAGAAGATGCCTCGCCGGAGTCTCTGCCCTTTGAGGACATCCGCCCTGAGGACTGGTACGCGGAAGCCGTGAGCTGGGCCTATGACAACGGAGTGGTTCAGGGCATTTCCGACACGGAGTTTGCCCCTCAGTCCCGTGTCACCCGTGAGCAGGCCGCCACCATGATGATCCAATACCTAGAAAGCCAAGGGGTGTTCTCCGAAGCGGAAGAACCGGATTTCACCGATGCGGACCAAATCAGCGCCTATGCGCGAGCGCCCCTGGCCAAGGCACAGGACCTGGGCATTCTTGCCGGCTACACAGACGGCACCGTGGGCCCTCAAAACACCCTCACCCGTGCCGAAGGTGTAACACTGCTGATGAACATGCTCTCCTGCTTGGAGGCAGCGTAAGCGATACAGCAAATAGAAAGAGGGGCCTTATGGCAGAGAAGCATAAAGAAGTATTGTAAAAATACTGACCTATGCCAAGTAAACGGGAAATAAGAAAGCTCTATGTGAATGGGTGAACCATTTGCATAGAATTTGCATCTTTGTGAAATAAAGCCGGCCTAGGCTTCTACGGAAATAACCAAGCGCCCCTGTCCATCACAGACAGGGGCGCTTGGTTATTTTATATGGAGGGATTTACACGCCTTCCCCACACTGCTTAGAACAGGGCGGCTGAAAAGCTGTCACTTTGTCGATGAGGAAGGAAGACAGCGTAACAGTAACCAGGGAAAAGGCGATACGGGTGATTGGAATGTATGAAAGGGAGAGCAGCAGCACCGTCAGGTCGGTGAAGAGGTAGGCAAAGGAAAGCCGCCACCGAGTTACCTTGGAGATCACCAAGGCGAGGGCGTCATCCCCGCCGGAAGAGCCTCCCTGCCGCACAATAAGCCCCACGCCCACACCCACGAACAAGCCGCCCAGCACGGACGCTGCCAGGGGATGATCGGACAGATCCGGCAGCATGGGCGGGAATTGTTCCCAGAGCTTGTAGAACAGGGACACACAGGCTGTGGACAGCACAGAGGTGCGGATAAAGGAAAACCCCAGGTATTTGAAGGCCAGCAGATAGCAGGCCACGTCCAGCACAGGGGTGATGTAAGCCGGGGAAAAGCCCAGCCAATGCTCCACCAGCAGCATGGCGCCAATGACGCCCCCTTCTGTGATACCGGTCCGCTGGTGGATATTGTGAATTCCAAAGGTGGCTATGGCAGCCCCAAGAACAATGAAACACAGGCTTTTCCAGGTGAGCCCTTCCAAAAGTTTGGATTTTATTCGGGAGAAAAATGGCACAGTAACGCCTCCTTGCAAAATTCCCTTGCTAAGGCTATAATAAGGGATATAGTAACTATATTGTCAAGGGGTTTTTATGGACGAGCTTTTTTCCATTGGGGAACTGTCCCATTATCAAAACATCTCCAAGCAGACACTGATCTTCTATGATAAAACGGGGCTGTTTAAGCCCGCTTATGTGGACCCCCAGAACGGCTACCGTTATTACAGCGCTGCCCAACTGGATGAACTGGACACCATTCTTATCCTGAAAAAAAGCGGCCTTTCCCTGCAAAAAATCCGGGAACTGCTGGAACACTACACCACCAAGAGCAGCCTTTCCACCTTGCGGCAGCAGCTCTCTGTCATCGACGGACAGATGCGGGAGCTGCGGCATATCCGCGGCAGGCTGGCCCAGCGGTGCGACCTATTGGAGGAAGCCCAGCTCCACCGGGACGAGGCAGTGGCCCTGGAGGAAGCGCCTTTGCGGTACATTCTCTACCGGCCGGTGCAGTCCCCCGGCTCCCTGCGGGAGGTGAGCATCTCCACCAAGCAATGCTTCGCTGAGGCATTCCAGCGTGGGGTACCCATCTTTTTTCAAAGCGGGGTCATCGTGCCCCGGGAGAACATTTTGAGCCAGCGGTATACCCAGGCCTCCACCGCCTTTTTAACCACCGACCGGACGGACCGGGCCCAAAACCTGCGCCAGCTCCCTCCCGGAAAGTGCGTGTCCACCTATCATGTGGGGGACTACCCTTCCATCGGCCGCTCCTACGAACGCCTGCTGGATTATTGCAGGAAACACAGGCTGCGGCTGATTTCGGATTCCTACGAATTCTGCGTCAACGACTACATCACCACCCAAGTTGAAAGCGAATATATCACGAAGATCCTGTTTTATATCCAGCCGCTCCGCTGACAGGAGGGTTGTCCCCCGTCAGGGGGACATAAAAAAGCCGCCCTTGGGCGGCTTTTTTCATCCTATACGGGGATAGCCTTATACGTTCCCCGGCCGGAGGGCCAGGGTGCGGGCGATGTTCTCCATAGCCAGGGCCAGGTTCTCCCGGGCGTGGTGGCGGCTCTCGGAGAAGGGCTGGGCCGCCCGGTTGACGCTGAACACGGCGGAAAGCCCCTGGTCGTACATGGGCTCAAACCCGGGGCCTATCTGCCCCACCACGGCGATCACCGGCACGCCGGCCCGTTTGGCACGGCCGCATACCCCGGAGACCACCTTGCCCCGCAGGCTTTGAAAGTCAATCTTCCCCTCCCCGGTGAACACCAGGTCCGCGGAGGGAAGGCGCTTATCAAAGCCCAGGGTGTCCAGCACCACGTCGATGCCCATGCGCAGCCGGGCCCCGCAGAAGGCCGCCATGCCGAAGCCCAAGCCCCCCGCTGCCCCGGCCCCGGGCATCTGGGACAGGTCCCGCCCCAGGCACCGGCCGGCCACCTGGCCCAGATGGCGCAGCCCTTGGTCCAGGCGCTCTACCATGGGATCATCCGCGCCCTTTTGGGGGGCGAACACATAGGCTGCCCCATTCTCCCCATACAGGGGGTTGTCAATGTCGCACATGGCCACCAGCTCCACCCCCTCCAGGGCCTTGGCCACGGGGGTGCAGTCCAGGGCGGCAATCTCCTGCAAAGTGCCGCCGGTGGGCAGGAACTCCGTGCCGTCCTGCCGGGTGAACTTGGCCCCCAGAGCCGCGGCAGCGCCCACGCCTCCATCGTTGGTGCAGCTGCCCCCCAGGCCCAGGATGACTTTCCGCCGCCCCCGGCGAATCGCGTCTAAAATCAGCTCTCCTACGCCGTAGGTGGTGGCCCGCTCCGGGTCCAGGCGGCCCTCCGCCAGAGGGAGACCGGCGCAGGCGGCCATCTCGAGGACAGCGGTTTCCCCATCAGGAAGGAGGCCGTAAAAGCCCCGTACCTGCTCTCCGAAGGGCCCAGTGACGGGGAGTTCCACCCGCTCTCCCCCAGCCGCGGCCAAAAAGGCCTCTACACTGCCCTCTCCCCCATCGGCCACGGGCAGGCTGGTGATGTCCGCCTCTGGGAAAACGAGGTGGAGCTGCTCCGCCATGGTCTCACACACCTGGCGGGAGGTCAAAGTGCCTTTGAAGGAATCGGGCACCAAAAGGATTTGCTTCATGGGCACATTCTCCTTTCAGGAAAGACGGTCACAGCTTCAGCTTCGTCCAATTGCCCTTGCGGAACCGGAAGAAGGTGAGCAGGAACCGCACCAGCTGATCCAGGGCGGTGCCCAGCCATGCGCCCATCAAGCCCAGGCCGATGGGGTAGCACAGCAGCCAGCTGGCACCGGGACGGATAAACGTGACGCTGATGAAGGAGACCAGCGCTGTAAACTTGGTGTCTCCCGCACCGCGCAGGCAGCCGAACTGCACCACCTGTTCAATCTGCATAAACAGCACTACGCTGAGAATGCGCATAATCATGGCGCCGTAATCCAGGATGACGGGGTCGTTGGAGTAGAGGAGGAAAATCTCTTTGCCAAAGAAAAAGTAGATAAAGCCCATCACACAGGCGCAGCACAGGCCCAGCCGCTGGCACACGCTGCCGTAGATCTTGGCCATGTCCGGCCGCTGGCGTCCCAGGCTTTGACCGATAAGGGTGATAGCCGCCACGGAGAGGCCATCTCCGAAGGAGAAGGACATGCTCATCATATTGCTGCCGATCTGGTGGGCAGCCAGCTCTGTGGTGCCCAGACGGGCCACTGTCATGGAGAACAGCAAAAAGCCGATGCGCAGGCACACCTGTTCCACCAAAGAGCTGGACCACACGTTGCCGATGGACTTCACGCTCTGCCGCTCTGGCAGCCACCCCTTAACCGAGCGCAGGTTGATAAAGCTGTCCTTCCGCAGGACAGAGGCGATGCTCAGGGCACAGGCGCACACCGTGCCCAGCACGGTGGCGATGGCAGCGCCCCGCACCCCCAGCTCTGGAAAGCCCAGGTTGCCGCCGATGAGCAGGTAGTTGAAGATGACATTGACCACATTGGAGATCAGGTTGGTGACCATGGCAATGCGGGTGTTCCCCGCCCCCCGCTGGGCGGCGTTCAGCACCAGGCTGACGGTGTTGAACACCTGGCCTCCCATGATGATCTGCAAATACTCCACCGCATATTCGTGGGTGTCTGGCTGAGAGCCCACCAGCCGCACTATGGGGCCGGCAAAGGCAACGAATACGGCGCTGGTGAGGGCCGTCATTCCCAAAGTGATGAGCAGGCACATGCGCACCACCCGGTTGGCGCTTTCCCGGTCTCCGGCGCCTTTGCGGCGGGCCACAATGGCCGAAACAGCCACGTTCAGCGAAAGGAAGAGGGCCAGGCCCAGCATCTTGGGCTGGATGGTCAGCCCCACAGCAGCAATGGCATAGGACCCCATGGTCCCCACCATGATCGTATCCACCATGCCGGCCAGGTTGACAAAAAAGGACTCCAGCACAGAGGGCCAGGCCACCGCAAGAGTGGTCTTTAAAATCTCCCGGCTAGGAGGGATGTCCCCCATCTCCATGCCTTTGCAGACCTTTGCGGGATTGATAAATCGCACCGTTCTCCACTCCTCAAAATAGTTGATATTGCAACAATTGTACCATGTTCTGCCTAGGTTTGCAAGGCAGCGGCACATTTTTTATTGAAAAAAGAGGAAAAACCGCACAAAGCAAAGGGCCCCGGCAAATTGCCGGGGCCCTTTGGGCCTCATTCTCCAAACAGATCTTTCAGCTTTCCAAAAAAGCTTCTGCGCTTTTGATAATTCTTCTCATCGCTGGCTTTGTCCAGCTCACCAAGGAGTTCCTTTTGGCGCTTAGAAAGGTTCCGAGGCACCTCTACTGTGACCTGGACGTATTGGTCCCCCCGCATCCGGGTATTCAGCCCCTGGATGCCCTTGCCCTTCAGGCGGAACACATCGCCCGGCTGGGTGCCCTCATGGACGTGGTAGCTGACCTTGCCGTCCAGGGTGGGCACCTCCACGTCAGCGCCCAAGGCAGCCTGGGTGAAGGTGATGGGCATTTCGCACCAGACATCGTTGCCGCGGCGCTCGAAAATGGGGTGCGGCCGCACGGAGATATACACATGCAGATCCCCGGCAGGCCCACCGTTCGATCCCGCGTTGCCATGGCCCCCCACATTTAAAATCTGCTCGTCATCAATACCCGCCGGCACTGTGATTTCCAGGCTTTTCCGGCGGCGGACCTTGCCTTTGCCTCCGCAGGTTTTGCAGGGGGTTTCCACCACCTTGCCCGTGCCGCCGCAGCGGTCACAGGTCTGGGTGGACTGCACTACGCCGAAAGGCGTGCGCTGGCTGATGCGCACCTGCCCTGTGCCGTGGCAGTGCTCACAGGTCTTGGGGCTGGTGCCTGCCGCAGCGCCGGTGCCATGGCAGTCGGCGCAGTCCTCAATCTGAGAGTAAGTGACGGTCTTCTTGCAGCCTTTGGCGGCCTCTTCAAAGGAGATGGCGATGTTGGCCTGCACATCACTGCCCCGCCGGGGGGCATTGGGGTTCTGACGGCGCCCGCCGCCAAAGCCACCGCCGAAGAAGCTGTCGAAGATATCGGTAAAATCGAAGCCCGCGCCTTGGAAGGGGTTTCCTCCCGCCGCGCCGCCGCCGAAATTGGGGTCCACCCCCGCGTGGCCGAATTGATCGTAGCGCGCCCGCTTCTCCTGGTCGGAGAGAACCTCGTAGGCCTCGTTGACCTCTTTGAACTTGGACTCCGCATCCTTGTCCCCGGGGTTCAGGTCCGGGTGATACTTTTTAGCCAGCTTCCGGTATGCCTTTTTGATCTCGTCCTCGCTGGCCCCCTTGGCCACGCCCAGAACCTCGTAGTAATCCCGTTTATCCGCCATGTTCCATCACTCCCAAACAGCAGGCTCGCTGCTTTTCTCACGCAAAATTCGCAAAATTTCCAGGGGCCCTTCCAGCCCCAACACCCAAAGACGCGAGGACGGTCTCCCGCCCCCGCATCCTTGGCCGGTCATGCCTTGGAAAAAGCCAAGGCCTTAGTCAACTTCCTTGTAGTCGGCGTCGTAGACATTGCCGTCGCCGCCGTTATCTCCGGGGTTGCCGCCCTGATAGGGAGGCTGCTGGCCAGGCTGGCCGCCCTGGGGCGCCTGCTGCTGGTACAGCTTCTCGCTGGCAGCGTAAACAGCCTTCTGCAGTTCGTCCATGCCGGCCTTGATCTGCTCCACAGTGCCATTCTTCAAGGTCTCCCGCAGGGCCGCCACTTTGGTGTTGATCTCGTTCTTATCGGAATCCTGCATCTTATCGCCGCTGTCGGAAACCAACTTCTCAGCGGTGTAGCACAGGTTCTCGGCGTTGTTCTTGGTGTCCACTTCCTCACGGCGCTTCTTGTCCTGCTCGGCAAACTGCTCGGCGTCCTTCACAGCGCGGTCGATGTCCTCCTTGCTCATGTTGGAGCTGGAGGAGATGGTGATGTGCTGCTCCTTGCCGGTGCCCAGGTCCTTAGCGGACACGTTCACGATACCGTTGGCGTCGATGTCGAAAGTGACCTCGATCTGAGGGATGCCCCGGGGAGCGGGAGCGATGCCATCCAGCTTGAACAGGCCCAGCTGCTTGTTGTCCCGGGCAAACTCACGCTCGCCCTGGAGGACGTTGACCTCCACCTGGGTCTGGCCGTCAGCGGCAGTGGAGAAGATCTGGCTCTTCTTAGTGGGGATGGTGGTGTTGCGGTCGATGATCTTGGTCATCACGCCGCCCATGGTCTCCACGCCCAGGGACAGGGGGGTGACGTCCAGCAGCAGCAGGCCCTGGACCTCGCCGCCCAGCACGCCGGCCTGGATGGCGGCGCCGATGGCCACGCACTCGTCGGGGTTGATGCCCTTAAAGGGCTCTTTGCCGATAAAGTTCTTCACAGCCTCCTGCACGGCGGGGATACGGCTGGAGCCGCCCACCAGCAGCACCTTGCTGATCTCGCCGATGGACAGGCCGGAATCGCTCAATGCCTGACGCACGGGGCCCATGGTCTTTTCCACCAGGTCGGCGGTGAGCTCGTTGAACTTGGCGCGGGAAAGGGTCATATCCAAGTGCTTGGGGCCGGTGGCGTCGGCGGTGATGAAGGGCAGGTTGATGGCTGCGCTGGTCACGCCGGAAAGCTCGATCTTAGCCTTCTCGGCGGCCTCTTTAATGCGCTGCATGGCCATCTTGTCGCCGGAGAGGTCAATGCCCTGCTCGGCCTTAAAGCTGTTCAGAATCCAGTCCATGATCCGCTGGTCGAAGTCATCGCCGCCCAAGCGGTTGTTACCGGCGGTGGCCAGCACTTCCTGCACGCCGTCGCCCATCTCGATGATGGACACGTCGAAGGTGCCGCCGCCCAGGTCGTAGACCATGACCTTTTGGTCGTTGTCCTTATCCACGCCGTAGGACAGGGCCGCGGCGGTGGGCTCGTTGATGATGCGCTTTACATCCAGGCCGGCGATCTTGCCGGCGTCCTTGGTGGCCTGGCGCTGGGCGTCCGTGAAGTAAGCGGGCACGGTGATGACCGCACTGGTGACAGGCTCGCCCAGGTAGGCCTCGGCATCGGCCTTCAGCTTCTGCAGGACCATTGCGGAGATCTCCTGGGGGGTGTAGCTTTTGCCGTCGATGGTGACCTTGTAGTTAGAGCCCATCTCCCGCTTGATGGAGGAGACGGTGCGCTCCGGGTTGGTGATGGCCTGGCGCTTTGCCACCTGGCCCACCATGCGCTCGCCGGTCTTGGAGAAAGCCACCACAGAGGGGGTGGTGCGGGCGCCTTCCGCGTTAGGGATAACAACGGGCTCGCCGCCCTCGATGACAGCCACACAGGAGTTTGTAGTACCCAAATCAATGCCGATTGTCTTTGCCATAATAAACTACCTTCCTTTGTTCTCTAAAATATCGTTACAGGATTTCGTATATGTCAATGTGTTGGACTTGCGCTGTTAGTTGGCCACCTGGACCATGGCGTGGCGGACCACCCGGTCCCCCAGCTTATAGCCTTTCTGATACACGGCGGCGATGACGTTCTCCCCCAAGGACTCATCCTCGATGTGGGCCACGGCGTTGTGCAGGTTGGGGTCGAAAGCCTCTCCCACTTTTCCCATCTCCGTGAGGCCCAGCTTTTCAAAGCAGGCCTGAATCTGGTGCTCGATCATCTCCACACCCTTTTTCATGTCCTCGGCGGAGGCATTCTCCTGGCCCAGGGCCCGCTCGATGTTGTCGGCGATGGGGAGCAGCTCCTTTACGGTATCGCTGACCGCATTGTTGTAGATGGCGCTTTTCTCGTTAGCAGTGCGCTTGCGGAAGTTGTCATATTCCGCAAGCACCCGCAGGTGCTGCTGTTTGTGCTCTTCAAACTCTTTTTGAAGCTTTTGCAGTTCGGTCTCCTCCGGAGGGCATTCCTTTTTTTCAGCCTCCTCCGGCTGGGACGCTTCTGCTTTCTGCTCCTGGGTCTCCGGCGTCTGCTCCGGCTCTTTCTTCTTATCCTTTGCCATGTTCCCGGCTCCCTTCTATAATCTCTATGGATTCAGCGGCCCGGCCGCTGTCATTCATCCTTCATCAAAACAGTGAGCTGCTGCCCCACCTGGGCGGCAACGTATTGCAGGACGGAAGTCACCCGGGGGTAGTCCATCCGAACAGGCCCCAGAACCGCCAGAGCCCCCGCATCCTGCCCGTCCACCAGATAGCGGCTGACAGCCAGAGACGTCTTATCCAGCTCTGGCCGGCCCAGCTCCCTGCCAATGCGTGTGACCACATGCCCCGGACGCTGCCGCAGCAGCAGAACCAGGTCCTCCCGGCGCTCCAGCAAATCCATCACCCGGCGGGCACCCCCGTGCTCCAGCTCGGGGTAGAACAGCAGGTTCATCTGGCCGCCCAGGAACACCTCGGTGCCCATGGTATCCCGCGCCACTTCCAGAAGGGCCCGCATGGGCGCCCCCATCAGGACGTACATCTGCCCCAGGCTGACCCCAATGCCCTGCAGCAGGGCCGGAGTGATATCGGCCACCGCCTTGCCGGCCAGTTTGCCGTTGAACACCCGGAAGAACACCCGCAGGATATCGTTGGTCAAATCGAAGTCACAGTGAAACACCCGGTTCTTCATGGTGCCGGCGGAGCTCATCAGGATAAGCATGGCCGTGCGCCGGCTGGTCTGGACAAACTGCACTGCCTTTACCCGGGCGGCATCCCCGCTGGGGGTGGTGGCGATTCCCACGCACCGGGTCACCCCCGAAAGCAGCCGGGAGGCCCGGCCCAGCAGTTTCTCCGGATCGTAAGAGCCGGAGAGAAGCATGGAGTCAAAAGCGCGCCGCTCCTCTTCCTTCAGCTCGGGAACCTTCATCAGGTGGTCCACATATTCCCGATACCCTTTCTGAGAGGGGATCCGCCCGGCCGAGGTGTGGGGCTGCTCTAAAAGGCCCAGCTCGATCAGGCCGGCCATCTCATTGCGCACCGTGGCCGAGGAAACGCCCACTTCGTCCGCGATGGCCTTGCTCCCCACGGGCTCGCCGCTTTTGATATACCCGGCGACCACGGAGGACAGGATGCGCTCCTTTCGTGGCGTAAGCTCCATGCCTTTCACCTCCGCTGGTTGTTTTAGCACTCTTTTACTTCGAGTGCTAATCCATGCTTATACTGTACCACCTAGGTCAGCAAAAGTCAAGGAGCTTTTTGTAAATTGTTTATGAATGGCCCCAAAGGGAAAAACAGCAGAAAAAAAGCCGCCCACAGGCGGCGTTTCCAACGGGGTTATAATTCTTCGATGACCACTCCCAAGGCAGAGAGCAGGTTTACGGCCTCTGGCAATGAAAAGCGGGCCCCCTTGACACGGTTGCTTTCCAAGGAGAAAAAATACTCCTCCGCGCCACGAAAGTCCGCCCCGGACAAGTCGTTCTGGGCAAAGGAGGTTCCCCCCAAGCGGCACTCCTGAAAGCTGGCCCCCTCCAGATGGCAGCCGTCGAACACACTGCCGGACAAGTCCGTCCGGGAGAAGTTGAAGCTCTTCAGGTCCAAGCCAAAGAACACACAATGGCGCAGGGAGCAGCCGCTCAGGCTGTCGAAGGGCAAAAAGCCCATCTCCCTCTTGCGCTCGTCCAGCAGGGCGGACCAATCCACCCCGGAAAGGGCGCAGTTCTCAAAATCGCAAGAGAACATCTGGCAGCCCCGCAGCTTGGGGGCCGCCACCTTGCAGTCCACAAAACGGCAGCCGGAAAACCGGCAGTTCACCAGGGAAAGCTCTGTAAAACGGCAGCTTTGGAACAGGCAGTCCTCCAGCAGCAGGCCAGAGAGCTCTTCCCCTGCCAGCTCCAGTTTAGAAAAGACCTCTCCGCAATATTCTTTCATAACGGCACCTCCCGGAGGGGCAAGGGCCCTGCCCTTCTGAGTTCTCACACGCTTTCTCACCGCCGGCGCCCGTTGTTGGCACAAGGCCGTTCCCGCAGCACAAGAAAAGCGGCAAGGCCCAGGCCCTGCCGCCATGTGGAGCTACTGGTCAGAATCGAACTGACAACCGGTGGTTGTCCATAAGTGTGGTTTATCTCTCATATCTTCCCCACAAAACATGGGCCCCGGCTTTCCGCCAGGGCCTATGTTCATTTCTGTATTTTCTCTCATTATCCCAACATCGCACCCAGGTCAATACAGCCTACAAATTTGTAGTGAATTTCCACCAGTTGACTTTTAGAGCCGTCTTCGTCCACTTTTTTCTCGTGGACAACAATTTTCTCAATCAGCTCGTTGAGAATGTAGGGCGTGAGCTCCTGAATGTCAGTATACTTCTGAATCAGGGGAACAAACTGCTCAACATTGTCCTGAACCTCCTGGGTGTGGGCTAGCTGCGCAATAAGTTGGTCGCGTTTCTTCTTCAGCGATTCCTGCTCCTTCTCATACCCGGGGGCCATGGCCTGGTATCGGGCTTCGCTAATCTTGCCCAAGGCTTGATCCTCGTATAGTTTAGCAAGGATTTTATCCAGCTCTTCCACACGTTTCTCTGTCTTTTTCAGTTCCCTCCGAGCTCGGGCCGTTTCATCCTTTTCCTTTTCCAGCTTAGCGGAAAGCAGCATTTCCATGTATCGGGAAGACGCTAACTTTGCCACATGCGCGTTGCGGCGGATGTCCTCCAGCACCAGTCGGTTCAGTGTCTGCCAGCCAATGGCATGGGAGGTACACCTCTGCTTGCCGTAATTCTTGTACACCCAGCAGGAAAAGCCCGTATATTTTCCCTTCTTATTGTCGTAGCTGGCGTTGAGAGAAGAACCGCACCCAGCGCACTTTACCAGGCCGACAAAGGGCTGCACGTGGCCGCTGCTGTTCTCCCGGCGCCGGGCCTTCATCATCTGGTGAACGGTGTCCCAGAGCTCCTGGCTCACCAAGGGCTCGTGGGTGTGCTCCACCACGATCCAGTCCGATTCCTCGGTGGCTACCCGGTGCTTATCGAAGAACCCCTTTGTCTTGGTTTTACCAAAGGTCAGCTTCCCCAAATAGACCGGGTTGTTCAAGATGGCCCGCACCGAGGTGGCGTGCCAGTCAAAAGGCTTGCGCCAGTAGTCACTGTGCTTGTAATAGTCCGGATTGTTCTGGTTAAAATAAGCCTGTGGATTGAGAATGTTCCGCTCCCGGAGTATCTTGGTCATCCGCACATATCCAATCCCGTCCGCGAACATTCGGAAAATCTCCTTCACCACCTCCGCAGCTTCCGGATCCACGATAAGGTGGTGGCGGTCTTTGGGATCTTTCTGATAGCCATACGGTGCACGCGAACCAAGGAACATCCCGTTTTTGGCTCTTGCCCGATGGGCCGCCTTTGTCTTTTCTGAGGCTTGGCGCGCATAGAGGGAGTTAATCACGTTAGTAAAGGGAAGGACAAGGTTGTTCAGCCCCTCGCTGGAGTCAATGTTCTCCGCCAGGGAGAGGAAGCGAACGCCTTTCTCCTCAAAGTAGTGCTCAATGTAGAGGCCCATCTGGGCGTACTCCCGGCCAAACCGGGAGAGATCTTTGACAATCACTGTGTTGACCTTGCCCCCTTCTATGTCGCCAATCATCCGTTGAAACGCAGGCCGGTTAAATAATGAGGTGTGATAGCGATAGCGGCAAAAAGCTAATAAAATCAATGGTTTTGCGGACAGCGGATAGACAGGGAATGTGTTAAAAACTGAATACGCACACAAACGGCGTTACCTTAACCCCTTTGGGGGAGAAAGTAACGCCGTTTTTTTATGCCCGCAGGAAAGGAGGTGCAGCCGGAATGTATTTCACAAAGGGCAAGCAGCGGGCGTTTGAATTGCTCATGCAGCAGAAGCCGGGATTTGACCGCTATCAATCCGGTTGTGCCGGAGATGATGAAGATTGCGGCACTTGCCGTTTCTACCGCCCCGGGTGGAAATATGAGTTTTGCGTTTTCAAAGAGTGTCCCTATTGCCCCGGCAAAAGGACGCGGAAAACGCACGCCAGCATGGACAAATAGACGGGCAAAAGCCCTTGTGCCATGCGGCTTTGCAGACGCGAAAACGGCAAAGGGCATATTGCAATACCAAAACAGCCGAAAACGGCTTTCTAATTGTCCACGCATACCAAGAGAGGAAGTGAGGAAATATGGCAGTTTTCAGAGTGGAGCGAAATACGGGATATACCGTTATGAGCAACCACCACTTGCGAAACAAGGAATTGTCCTTAAAGGCAAAGGGCTTGTTGTCGCAAATGCTTTCGCTGCCCGAAGATTGGGATTATACCCTTGCGGGCTTATCCCATATCAACCGGGAGAAGATCGACGCAATCCGCGAAGCGGTAAAGGAACTCGAAAAAGCCGGATATATCGTGCGCAGCCGGGAGCGCGACGAAAAGGGACGCTTGCGGGGCGCAGATTACGTCATATACGAGCAGCCGCAGCCGCGAGAGCCGGAAGCAGCTACCAGCGGCGGACAGCCGCCTATATTGGATTTACCTACATTGGAAAATCCAACATTGGATAATCCAACGTTGGAAAAACCTACGCAGGAAAAACCTACGTTGGAAAATCCAACGCAATTAAATAAAGATATATTAAGTAAAGAACAATCAATTACTGATTTATCAAGTACCGATTCCATTCCTTTCCATTCCCTAAACCCCTTGCCCTTTGCGCATGGCGAAGCGGCTACGCCGCCGGAAAGGAAAAGAACGGAAGCGAAAAGCAATAGCGCAGTAGAGATTTACAGGGAGATTATCAAGGACAATATCGAATACGACCATCTCATTCAAAACTGCAAAATTGACAAAGACCGTTTGGACGAGATTGTTGACCTTATGCTGGAAACCGTCTGCACAGCCCGAAAGACAATCCGTATTGCCGGGGACGACTACCCCGCCGAATTGGTGAAATCCAAGTTTTTGAAGCTGAACAGCAGCCATATTGAGTTTGTTTTGGATTGCATGAGGGAGAACACAACCAAAGTGCGCAACATCAAGCAGTATCTAAAAGCGGTGCTGTTCAACGCGCCGAGTACCATTGACAGCTACTATACCGCCCTTGTCAATCACGACTTATACGGCGGCGAATGAGCATAGCCGCACTTTACCGGGAAAGGAGTTGATACCTTGCAGGAGGAAGTAACCCAAAAAACGATTGCCCTATACGTCAAAGTGGGAAAAGGCGCGGCGCGGCTTACCGAACAGGCGTTACAGAAAGCAATCCAAAAGTTTTTGGAGCAGAAAAGCAAACCCGCGCATGGGAAACAGACCATGCGGCAGCTTATGAAGCAGAACGCGGGTGTTTCCAACATCGAGATCACCGACAGCAATATTAAAGCCTTTGAGAGTACGGCGAAGAAATACAACATAGATTTTTCGCTAAAAAAGGTTAAGGGCGAGCAGACCCGTTACCTTGTGTTTTTCAAAGGCCGGGACGCGGACGTTATGACCGCAGCGTTTCAAGAGTTTTCCGCAAAGAAGCTGAACCGGGAGAAAAATCCCTCTATCCGCAAAGCCCTTGCCGCTGCAAAGGACAAGGCGAAGCAGCTTAACGCCGCCCGCGACAAGGTAAAGAAAATGGACAGGGGGCGCGAGATATGAAGCAGATCAACTACAAAAAGCTGATACTTCCGAATATCCCCTATGTGTTCTTTGTCTATCTCTTTGATAAAGTCGGACAGGCGGTGCGGCTTGCCCCCGGCGCGGATATTTCTGCAAAGATACTGAATATCACACAAGGATTTTCCGCAGCCTTTGAAAACGCCTTGCCGAGCGTTTACCCGTTGGATTTGCTTGTCGGCATTGTCGGTGCGGTGATTATCCGCTTGATAGTCTATGTCAAAGGGAAAAACGCGAAGAAATACCGCAAGGGCGCGGAGTACGGCTCTGCCCGATGGAGTGCATAATTTTAAGTGTAAAGGACACCTATATGGACGCACAGGAGGTTATGCACATGACTGATTATAGCAAAATCACCGCCCTTTACTCCCGCCTTTCCGTGGGCGACGAGGACAGGGACGGCGGCGAGAGCAACAGTATACAAAACCAAAAAATCTTTTTGGAGAACTATGCCAGAGGGCAGCACTTAACCAATATCCGGCACTACATTGACGACGACGAGAGCGGCAGATTTTTTGACCGTTCTGCCTACTCCCGCATGATGGACGATGTGGAGAACGGAAAAATCGGTGTCTGCATTATGAAAGACCTGACGCGCTGGGGGCGCGACTATCTCCAAGTCGGCAACGCTATGGAGATATTCAGACGGAACAATGTGCGCTTTATCGCGGTCAACAACGGGATAGACAGCGAGAAGCCCGACACATTGGAGTTTGCGCCCTTTATCAACATCATGTCGGAGTGGTACGCAAAGGACATCAGCAAGAAAGTGAAAACGGGCATTAAGACGAAGGGCATGAGTGGAAAGCCGATTGCCACCGAAGCCCCCTATGGCTATGTCAAATCCCCGGACAACAAGGATTTTTGGATTATCGACGAGGAAGCCGCCGGAGTTGTCCGTTTGATTTTTCGCCTGTTTCTGGACGGGAAAAACCGAAACCAAATCGCCGTATATCTCACGCAGGCGCAAATCCCAACGCCCACATTCTACATGAAAGAGCGCGGGCGGGGAACCTGTAAAAACAGGGCGCTCAATGAGGCCAACCGCTATAAGTGGAACAAAGCCACCTTGACCCATATCCTCACGCGGCAGGAGTATTGCGGTGATGTTGTCAACTTCAAGACCACAAAGCATTTCCGCGACAAGCGGAACCACTATGTAGACCGGAGCCAATGGCAGATAACCGAAAATGTGCATGAGCCGATTATTGACCGCACCGACTTTGAAACCGTACAGCGGATTTTGGAAAATGCGCCCGTCAAACGCCCCAACGGGGACGGGGAAATCCACCCTTTGTCGGGCTTGCTTTTCTGTAAGGATTGCGGCGCGAAAATGCACATTCGCATAGATTATCGGAATGGCGGCAAGCGTCATGTTGCCTATTGCAGCGAGTACCACAAGGGAAAAGCCAAAAACCCCAAATGCAATTCCCCGCACATCATTGACGCGGATTTGCTCATGCAGACCATCGCGGAAGTGCTGAAGAAAATCGAGGACTATTCTATCAGCAACTGGGCGGAATTTGAAGCCTTAGTGAAAAAGAACCTTGCCATGCAGCAGACCGACAAGACCAAGAAACAGCAGAAGCGTATCCCGCAAATCACGACGCGCCTTGAACAGATTGACAAGGTGCTGAACAAGCTCTATGAGGACAACGCCCTCGGCACGATCCCGCAAGACCGCTATGAGCAAATGTCGCAGAAGTATTCAGAAGAATACTATGCGCTGAAAGCGGAGCTTGCCGAGCTGCAAGAGCAGCTATCCGCTTTTGAGAACGCGGGCGGACGGGCGCAGAAGTTTTTGAAGCTGACGGAACGCTACGCTGCCTTTACCGACCTGACCCCCGCCATTCTCAACGAGTTTATCAGCCGGATTGAAGTGCATGAGCGCGACAAGAAAAGGGCAAAACAAGCCATTCAGCACATCGGGATATATTTCAACTATATCGGCAGATTTGAGAACGAAGTGACACAGCTTGCAGAGCCTACGGAGCAGGAAGTCCGGCAAATGCGGGAGGAAATCGAAGAAGCCAAAAAGGAAAAGAGCCGCGCCTACCA